>CAZPTQ010000215.1:0-7697 GCA_964589365.1 uncultured Saprospiraceae bacterium | reverse complement strand
TTTTAACTGCCATTCCAAGGCATCGCCGAACGACGATGGTTCGGTCGCTTTAAAGTTCCGAATCCTTTCTATTGCTTTTTCTCGTTCTGTTTTTGTGGCAGTTTTTTTAGGAGACTGCTTGAACGGTATGTTCAATCGCCGAATTAAAGTCAGAATCAGTTCGGCATCCTGTGGGTTATTGATTTCCAATTGAAGTGTCATACTCAAAGATTTTGTACAAAGAAAAGCGAATCACATATTCCTCCGATACTGCCCTCCAACCTCATACAACGCATTCGTGATCTGCCCCAGCGAACAAACCTTCACCGCCTCCATAAGTTCCCCAAAGATGTTGCCATTGTCAATAGCCACTTTTTGAAGTTTGCGAAGGGCCGCGCCTGATTGCAAGGCATTGGCTTCGTGCAGATTTTTCAAAGTCTGAATTTGGGCTTCTTTCTCCCATTCTTCTGCTCGGATGACTTCGCGCGGCAGGATGGTCGGAGAGCCGTCTTTGGAAAGGAAGGTGTTGACCCCGATGAGCGGCAGTTCGCCCGTGTGTTTCAGTGTTTCGTAATAAAGACTTTCTTCCTGGATTTTTCCGCGCTGGTACATCGTTTCCATCGCGCCCAAAACGCCGCCGCGCTCAGTAATCCGATCGAATTCCAGCAAAACCGCTTCCTCCACCAACTCGGTCAGTTCTTCAATGATGAACGCGCCCTGCAATGGGTTTTCGTTCTTCGCCAGGCCAAGTTCCTTGTTGATAATCAACTGAATAGCCATGGCCCGACGCACGGATTCCTCGGTTGGTGTCGTAATGGCCTCGTCGTAAGCGTTGGTGTGCAGCGAGTTGCAGTTGTCGTAAATGGCATACAAGGCCTGCAAGGTTGTGCGGATGTCGTTGAAGGCTATTTCCTGCGCGTGAAGGCTTCGGCCAGAAGTCTGAATATGGTATTTGAGCATCTGGCTGCGTTCGTTCGCACCATAAAGCCGCTTCATGGCTTTCGCCCAGATGCGCCGTGCTACACGACCAATAACTGCATATTCCGGGTCAATGCCGTTGGAAAAAAAGAAGGAGAGATTGGGTGCAAAATCGTCCACGCTCATGCCCCGTGAGCGGTAATATTCCACAAAAGTGAAGCCGTTGCTCAGGGTAAATGCCAATTGCGAAATCGGGTTCGCGCCCGCTTCAGCGATGTGGTAGCCCGAAATGGAAACCGAGTAAAAATTGCGGACTTTGTTCTGAATGAAATATTCCTGCACATCGCCCATGACGCGGAGCGAGAATTCTGTGCTGAAAATACAGGTGTTCTGGGCCTGGTCTTCTTTCAAAATATCGGCCTGCACGGTGCCACGAACAGAAGAGAGTGCCTTGGCTTTCAATGGATTGTACACTTCTGGTGACAGCACTTCAGCACCAGTGATACCAAGTAGCATTAAGCCGAGACCATTGTTGCCTTCAGGCAAAATATTGACCGGGTGACTTGAAGTCACCCGGTCAATATTTGCTTGAACCGCTTCGTCGCTCCCTGCATAGTAAGGCCGCTTCATTCCGCGATCATCATATTTTTCTTTCAATTTCTGTTCCACCAAGCCTTCAAGGCCATTTTCCCGAATATACTTTTCACATTGCTGGTCAATGGCTGCGTTCATAAAAAACGCCGCAATGGTAGCCGCAGGGCCGTTGATCGTCATCGAAACCGAGGTTTTCGGGTCGCATAGATCAAAGCCGGAGTAGAGTTTTTTGGCATCGTCAAGGCAGCAGACAGACACACCGGAGTTGCCGACTTTTCCATAAATATCGGGGCGATAATCAGGGTCCTCGCCGTACAAAGTCACCGAATCGAACGCTGTGGAGAGCCGCGCCGCAGGTAACCCCGCCGAAACGTAGTGAAAACGACGATTGGTGCGCTCCGGCCCGCCTTCTCCCGCAAACATCCGTGTAGGGTCTTCCCCCTCACGTTTGAAAGGGAACACGCCAGCCGTATACGGGAATTCGCCCGGCACATTTTCCTGCAAACACCAGCGCAGTATCTCGCCCCAATCGGCCCATTTCGGAAGGCAAACTTTGGGGATTTTCAGATGGCTGAGGCTTTCGGAGTGCGTTTCGACCTTGATTTCTTTGCCCCGCACGAGATAGATGTACTCGCCAGCGGTGTAGCGTTTTTTCTTTTCCTCCCAGCCTTCAAGGATGCGGAGGCATTCCCCATCGAGGTCTTTTTTTAGTTCAGTTATGAGTTTTGAGTTATGCGTTATGAGCGTCTCTACTTCAGCTGATTTAGGTTGAGACTGGAATATCTTTTGGGTGGTTTCTAAAGCAAACAACTTTCGCGCAATGCCTACCTGTTTCTCCACCCACTCGTCATATTTTCGGTTGGTTTCCGAAATTTCAGACAGATACCTTACCCGTGCCGGTGGAATAATGTATATTTTTTCAGAATTGCCTGCCACCAACGGATGATTTGACTGGAGTTCAGGATTGCCCTTTTGGGCAATCAAATCCATGATGCGGCGGTACAGCTGGTTCACGCCAGGGTCGTTGAACTGACTGGCGATACAGCCAAATACTGGCATGTCATCCACCGGTTGTTCCCAGGCATTTCGGTTGCGTTGCACCTGTTTGCGCACATCGCGAAGCGCATCCAGAGCACCGCGTTTGTCGAACTTGTTGATGGCAATCACGTCGGCAAAATCGAGCATGTCAATCTTCTCCAACTGCGTGGCAGCGCCAAATTCTGGCGTCATCACGTACAGCGAAACGTCGGAGTGATCAATGATCTCCGTATCGCTTTGGCCAATGCCCGAGGTTTCTAAAATGATGAGGTCAAACTGTGCGGCTTTTAAAATCTCCACTGCCGATTGGACGTATTTCGAAAGTGCCAAATTGCTCTGCCGGGTGGCCAACGAGCGCATGTACACCCGCGATGAGTTGATCGAGTTCATTCGGATGCGGTCGCCGAGGAGCGCGCCTCCTGTTTTTCTTTTGGAGGGGTCAACCGAGACAATTGCGATGGTCTTTTCTTCGAGATCGAGGAGAAAACGCCGCACCAGTTCGTCCACCATGCTCGATTTGCCTGAGCCGCCGGTACCTGTAATGCCCAAAACTGGAACAGGTTTGTTCAGAGATTGAAGGTTCGGGCTGATCTCCTTTTCATAAAGTTCGGGGTTGTTTTCGGCAATGGAAATGAGGCGCGCAACATCCTTGAAATCAATCTTTTGCGTCGGTTTAGATTTGTCAACTTTTAAAAAGTTGACAAATCTACCCAACTCCCCATTGACCGAAAAACCAATCGGAAAGTCGCATTGCTTCAACACATCGTTGATCATGCCCTGCAAACCCATTGCCCGGCCATCGTCTGGGTGGTAAATTCGGGCAATACCGTAGTCCTGGAGCTCCTTGATTTCGGAAGGCAAAATCGTGCCGCCGCCACCACCGAAAATCTTGATGTGCCCTGCTCCGCGCTCCTTGAGCAGGTCGTGCATATATTTGAAATATTCGTTGTGGCCGCCCTGATAGCTCGTGATGGCGATGCCTTGCACATCCTCCTGAATAGCGCAGTCCACGATTTCCTGTACAGAGCGGTTGTGGCCGAGGTGGATGATCTCCGCGCCGCTGCTCTGCATGATGCGGCGCATGATGTTGATGGCAGCGTCGTGGCCATCGAAAAGCGAGGCTGCAGTGACGAGGCGGATTTTGTTGTGGGGCTGGTATGGTGCGGGCTGTTGCATAGCGTAGTGAAAGCGCTTTTTGGGAAGCAAAAGGTCAGTTGTTGAAAAAGTACGCAAAAGTACAACCCTCCGACCTTCTATTGCTTCACAAACTCCAACACTTGTACAATGCTCCCTTCTTTATTCTCCAAGACAAGGTAATATACCCCAAGCGGCAAATCAGCGATCCCATAACGATTGTCGGCACTGGCCTGCATTCGTTTGAGCAGTTTACCTGTGGCATCGCAAAACGTCAAGCGGCTCACCGATTAGGCATTTTGAAGGCTGAAATATTGCGCAGCAGGGTTGGGAAATATTTGCACCGAAGATTTTCGAATCTCCGAAACGGCCAGGGGTTGGCAAGTTCTCAGGTAATAATAGGCTTCGATGGGATCTAACGGCGCGTCCAATTTTGTTAGCTTCATGTGGACTATGGCACAACACCCTGTTTCTTCAAAATCAAAGAGCGTAACCTCAAGCGGCCCTTCTTGATCTGCATCCAAGGAAAAATTCTTTTCACTAACATCAGGAAACCAATGAAGGTAAGGATCAGCCACTGCAGTGAAGCAAATGGAATCATTGTCCAAGCGGATAATGGTGCGTTTCCAGCGAAAATTTTGAGCCGTAGCAGCGAGGTTTTTTACGGTAGCCCTGCCCTCTACTTGCACTGGATCCGACTCGTCACCAAAAACCGGGTTGGGAGTAAGGGAGAATGTTTGTTGGGCCTGAATGCTAGTGAACGAGAACAAAACAAGGCAAATGAAAAGCTGAAGTTGTTTCATAAAATATTGGGTAAGGAACGGTGTCGAAATAACTTTCCAATTTCAGGCCAATTATTTTGGCGTTAGCCAACTATCTTTTGAGGCGAATAGTGGGGCTATTTAACGAAAAAGACAGGATGGATGGCGGCAAAAGAATGGCATCAAATTGGGAAGTTATTTTGACACCGTTCCTAAGAAATAAGTATCCAACAAAAATAACGCGACAGACCTTGTGAATTACTACGTAACCCAGTTTTGTCTTGAATCTGCAAATACAAAAAATGCCACCCCAAAGATGGAGCAGCATTTTCAATGTTTTTTTACAAAAAAGCCTCAGGAACGGTGTCAAATTAATTGTCTGAAGTTTTTACTACCCGACGAACCTCATTTCCTTCACTGCTCATACACTGCACCCAGTAAACCCCCGACGCCACATTGGGCAATTCCAGGCGATAAAAGCCGGTCGAAAGATTCCTGCGTGGGAGCAAGACCGCCACCAAGCGCCCCATTTCGTCGGTCATCTCGACTGCCACGGAGCTGGGCTTTTTGAGATCAATGTCAAGTGTCGCCTTGCTGAAGTATGGGTTGGGGTATATTATGAGGTCGAAAGTGCTGGGTTTCTCAAGGCCTTTTCCTGCGTACAGCACCACTTCGCTCCGTTTCACACGAGTCTTGGACGCCCAGCGCAGCACATTGGTAAGCAAGCGCGAAGATTGTGGTTCATCGAAGTAGTATTCCAGACCCAGATACACCACTTTCCCTGCACCGATCTGTTTGAAACCCATAAACGGATAGCCGCGCACATCGGCCAGCGTGACAAAATTAGGGTCCGATATATCGAGGGGATATTGATATACTTCTGTAGAAAAATCAGTACCAATGCCTTGAAAAACAGGGTGTTCTGGCAGAACTTGCCCCACGCTCCGCTCCTTGCAGTAGTAACCATAGTCAAGATCGAACAGGCCAAGTTGTTGCAAGGCCCCAAATTCATGGGTCCCGGTAAGCACCACGGCTCCACCCAAACGGATGAATTGGGTGAGTACTTTACCAAAAGCCCGAATTTGCTCTGGCGCGCCGCCCGTCGGGTAGGCCACCACCACAGCGTCTTGTCCCGTCAGCGCCGTCGTCAAATCGTCCGACGAGCCTTCCCAGAATTCTGTGAAAGCACTCGTAGGCATGCGCCGCTGGATAACGCGCTGCACCTTATTTGCGTAGGCAGTGTCGTAGGCAAAAGAATTCAACATCATAACCCGCAAACCGTTGAGACTGTCGGCTTCTGCCACGAAAGATTCGCTCAGAGCGCTCGGTAAGCTACGCTCATCTTCTAGAAAAAGATGGGCAATCGTAGAATTGAACGGGAAAGGACGGTCGTTGGAAAATGGATCCGACCGAAACGCAGCGAGGCAGAAAATACCTGCGAAAAGAGCAGCGAGTAATAACTTGCGAAACATCGGGTGTATAATTTTGAGCCAGTAGCAGTTGAAATTTTGAGGGAAAACGCTTTTCTGGGAAAGTTCGTGTGAAAGGGATAGCAAAAGTACGGCCAAAAGCAGTTCAAAGGTTGGGTCGCTATGGCGAAATCTTTTCTTTTCAAGCAATTTTTAGAAATTAGACCCGATCTCGGATGTTTACGTTCAATTTTTTGTAGTCAATTTTTCCCTTGTTTGCCTTCAGGTGTTCCACCACAGCAAGGGCGCGGTGAAGGCGGATATCCGAATTTTTAGGCTGGCCTACGATGTATAATAAGGTACGGAGTTTGCCGGGGCTTAGGGCGTGCAGATAGCGGTTTCCTTCTTCGTCTTGGGCCAAAAGTTCGGCGAGCTCCTCAGGCATCGGCAGACCGTATTCACTTTCGTCCTTGCGGAGACTGACGCTGACTTTTGAGCCAATTTTAAGGCCCAAATTGGTCTGTGTTTTTTGGTTGACGGTGACCACGAACGACCCGTCGCCGCGTGGGAGCAGGGCACATTGATATTCCACTTTTTCATTCAAAGTACATACAACGCGTCTTGCCTCGCCTTCTGTGACGAGGGCATTAGCCACCGCCTGCGGCACAGCAAAATGACAGCCCCAAAGTTTGTTGGTGGATGCTTCCAGCACGGCATTGAAATAAAGGATTTCTTCCATGCGGCAAAAATACACCATTGCAAAAAAACGGCGGTGCTGCAACTGTTCATTGTTGCAGCACCGCCGGTTTAATTTATCTTAGAGCAATACGATTAGTCCTCGTAATGCTTTGGTTTGCTGTCGTTTTTCTTTTTGTGGTAGCGTCCCCATGAGAACCCGAATTTCAGCGAGGCTTGGCCAAACCAGCCGCTCAACTCTTGGTCGCTCAAACCAGAAATGCTGCTGTCGTTTACAAAACGGTAGCCACCATCCAATCCAAGGTGCAACCAACGGAATACATTGATTTCCAAACCTGCCGTCGGCTGCACTACAAAAATACGGTCGCGCACATCGCCAAATTCAACGCGACCACGGCCAAAGTCAACGCCGATCTGGGGGTGAATGGATTTGTAGTTTTTGAAACCATAGGCCAAAACCATCGGATTCCATTTCATATCAAATTGTTGATCTTCAATGTTGTCCCACTTGAATTCGTCCATCAGGTTGTAATGGCCAAAACCCACAAGGAGCGCTTTGCCAAATTCAAGGCCGAAAAATCCGCCAGCTACATAACTGGTCTTACCGCTGTTTCCAAACTGGGTCAATTGGTGCTTTGAGCCGCCCCAAATGCCCGAAAAACCAAGTCCGCGGCTACCCACCACGGTTTCTTCTTTTTGGGCAATAAGCGGGTTGAGGGAGATAAGAAGGGCAAGTGCGAGGAAAAAAGATTTGGTGTGCTTCATAACTTTGTTGTGTTTTTACCCGCCGTAGCTTTCTCGCCGCCGCCGAAGGCTAAAGCGAGTAAAAGGCGAAGGCGGAGTTGATTTGCTGAATGGTGGATGGTGATTTGAAAACAACGGACGGCCAAATTGACAGCAAGGTTACAGGCCATGTTGCAATCACCCTATAAAAGCATCCCATATTCACTTTTTTCTAACGGGTTTTAACCTCTTTTAACCAAAAAGAAAGTTTCAAGTGGGCAAGTAGCAAGTTTCAAATAGAGTTGCCTCTAAGAACTTGTTACTTGCCCACTTGAAACTTTCTACTTTATCTCTTTTAAAAAGAAGTTTGGTTTTTCAGTAAATCTTGCAGTACCTTTGCGGCCACTAAATCGCGGAGTGGAGCAGTTGGTAGCTCGTCGGGCTC
>CAZPTQ010000214.1:0-7746 GCA_964589365.1 uncultured Saprospiraceae bacterium | reverse complement strand
GAACATATCCGCAATAAAATGAATTTGCAAATCCCAATCATTGCACTAACTGCTGATGTAACCACCGTTGATGTAGAAAAGTGCAAAGCCATAGGCATGAACGACTACATTTCAAAACCCCTTGATGAAAAACTATTATACAGTAAAATTTTGGATTTAGTAAAACCTAAATAATGCAAATTTTTAAAAAGGGGCTTTATATTTACATTTGTGGATAAACCTATCGAACGTTCAATGCCTTTTTCAGGTCAATTGCCTTTTGGTAATATTTGTGTTTGGGGTTTTGCATGATGTTGTGGAGCAGGATGCGGGCTTCCATTTGTTGCCCGGTTCCAACATAGCAGAGTGCCAAATACCATGGCAGCTCCGGGTCTCCAAAGGTGTCTTCCTCCAGTAAAAACACAAAGCCTGGAACAGCCGCCTCAAAATCTTTAGCATAGAATAGCGAGTAGGGGAGTAGTTGCCTGACCTGCGGGTACCTGGGGTTGTTTGGTTGAATACTTTTCAGGAGCGTGGCAGATGTAGCGAAGTCGCCTGTTTCGTAGGCATTTTTAGCGTTGACGAGCGTTGGGTCGTCACCTGTATTTTGTCCTCGTTTCAGCGCATTGGGCGATGGCGCGAATTGCATGGCAAGTTGAGGCTTGCCAGTCCGACCTTGGGCCTCTAAGGTCCTCAAGACCTTGTCTTTCCGATCAACTACTTCCCGCAAACGTTTGATTTCCAGCCTATAAAAGGAATCTATGGGCAAGCTGATCAGGGTTGACAAAGAATCCTGTATTTGTTGAAGTTCTATGCGCATAACAGCGATGACCGAGTCTCGTTGGGCGATTGCCGCATTTTCCTCATTTCGTGCCGCTTGCATATTTGCAACGCGCCAGAAATGCCAAAAAGTCACGGCTAGCAGCAACAAAAGCAAAGTTGTAGTTGCCCATTTCCAGTTATTGCTGTTCGATTGGGGCGAGGGCGAAAAGGTGTCCTCATTCACCACCCATTTTAACACGTTGTCTTTTAAGTATTGCTCCGAAAGATGCGCTCCCGCTTGCAAGGCCAAGCGATGAAGTTCAACCTCCTCGGCCAACGCAAGGTCGGAATCCATTTCTGCCTGAAAAGCGGCAGCTTCTGCGGAGGGAAGTTTGCCTTTTATCCAGGCCTCTATCTTATCGGTTTGCTGCTCGTTAGCCATAACAATTTTCCTTTAAAAGGTTTTTGACGCTTGGGTTGGCACGTAAGTAGTCTTTGAAGTTCCCCTGACACTTATACTTTTCTTTTTTTGCAACATTTTCATTTGAATAGCCCATTTCGTCGGCAATTTCTTTCATATTGAAATTGTCGTTAAACATCAGCAGGATCTTTTTACAGCGCTCGCCTAGAAAAGCCAGCGAATTTTCCATAATTTCTCTACAGTTCTTTTGACTAAACCAGTCGTCTGCATCCTCCTTGAACGATTCTCCATCATTCAGGTCGCCATATTTGAAGCCCTTGCTCAAAAGACCCCTTGCTGCATAAACAGTGGATTGGGTCAAATATGATTTCAAGCTGGCAGTTCTCAAAAAACTTGAACCATCGGGGCTCAGGATGCGCTTGTCTGTACCAATTACGGCAATGGAGAAGGCCTCAACTGCCTGCTTTGCGTTGCAGCCTGACGACTTGATTGCAGTTCCGCAGCAGTAGCTTCCCCAATTTTTTGAGACGTACCTCCAGGCGTTTTCACGCGCAAGACCGCCCGAGCGGATGTCTTCGATGATTTGTAGCTCAGTATAGTGCTGATCCATGAATTAGAGAGTGTTGAACAGACAAAGGCAACCTGTTTCAGACTTTATTTATAGAACAAAGGAAAGAAAGTTTTAAAAAAATTGAAGGTATAGGTTACCTCCCCTGACCAAGATTTCTCTTATCGGTAAAATTCATTCACTCAAATCTTTATTCGATGAGAAACAAAGTCAAAAAAAACTGGCAGTATGCTACACTTGTTTTGTTACTGCTCATTTCAATCCTTTCCGGATTCACAAATCCGGATGTTGTCGAGACAACTTGTCCAGGCCCCCAGGTTTCCGTGACAAGCCAATCAACCGGCTTCGCCTCCTTTTCCTGGAACACAGTAAGCGGAGCTTCCGGGTATGTCGTTTTCTACACCAGGCAAGGCGACAATTATACCAGTCAGCAAACCTTTACCTCCAGCACATCCATAGCGTATTCGGGACTCTCATCCGGGACGTACAATTTTTACTTTGCTACGGTTTGCGGGGGCCAATATTCTGAGGGGATTATTATCGAGGATTTGGTGCTCTGACTAGTGCCGCGTCCACCGAATAACCCATCAATCTGACGGCCATATTTTCCGCTCCTCTGCGTTCTTCGTCGGTTAAAATGTCCCGCATTGCGCCCTCCTCAAGCCTAGACGAGCAAAAAATCTGCCTTCGCATATTGATGGGTTATTCGGTGGACGCGGCACTAGTGTTACCAGGGTTTGTAATGCGCCGTTTTTTCTAAAAGCCATTTTTTGGAATAAAGCGTGGGTGCTTTTTCGATACAATCGAGGATCAACTGCTTGCTGGACTTCCGCACAACCAGTCTTTTGAGTACCAGGACAAATGCCAGCAGGGCTTTCACGGCTTCTTTTTTAGGCGATCGGCGCAACAAATTTTCAAGGGATGCGCAAGTGTCTAATATGATATCCTCGTCGGAATGAAGTTCGTAATAACTTCTCAACAACAGCGATTTGGACCGGAGGGTGTCCAAAGGGTCTTCAAATCCAAGCGGTTCGAGCAGATCAAGCACTTCCTTAAAGTTACCCGTTTCAAAAGCCAAAACAGCTCGTGCCAGAGAGATGGCTTTTTGGCGGTTTTTTTCAACTATGATGTGGCTGAAATCCCGAATAAACCCGGACGCCCATTCAAAATCTTTTGCATGGCACGCCACGGTCACAATGTTGCCAAAAGCAGAGGAAGGCAGGTATCCGCCCTGTAAATAAACACCGTATGCAAGCCCGATCTTGTCCAGGCGATGCATCCTTTCAAACTGGATCGGGTCCTGATCATGGCGGCTTTCCTCCGCCATAAAATTGTACGCGCTACGAATGACCCATTCCAGCTCTTTAGGATCAATCTCCTGGCCGTTTTGTATAAGCAGGGATTCCAAGCGGGCAAAATGCATATCTTCTCCTGAATTGATCAGCTGCAATAAAGATTCGTAGATGTCCTTTAAAATGGACTGGCCAAGCTGCTGAAAATCAGTTGGTTGCATTGTTTGCTGAGTGGGTGCATGATCGGTGAATTTTTTCATCAGGCTCATCTCACAAGCCATTTTCAGGCGCAGGACTTCCCAGCAGTCGGCCATGGTTTCGGCACATTGTTCAATGATATTGGTATGGATCAAAGGTTTGTCCCAGCCGAGATGTTCCCGCTGAAAATAACTCGCCATCCAGTTGGGCAAAGCATCTGACGGTGTATTGAAAGGGGCATTCCGAGTTTGGTGATAGAACGTTTCAGATTTCCTGGAAAACTCGTCCTTCATACCACGCTCCAACAAAATGCTGAGCCAAATTGATTGTTGTATCTGAGGGTTATGTTGGGCTTTTGATGTGATCAGGAAGTTTTTCAACCATTTATATAAATCCGAGGCTGTATTCAGCATTTTTTTCTGTGCGTAGTCCTCTCGATAGATATCCGGTTTAAAAATTTTTTGAAAGGCGTATTCCAGGCGCAGTTTCTCCTTCGGTTCAAAATTCGGGTAGAACCTGATTAGATACTCAAAAACCCGCAGGGCAATTTTTTCCCGTGGGTGGTTTTGCTTGAGGTATTTGTGAAAGCCTTCCAACTCCTGTTGGTTCAATTTTTTTAACAGCGCAAGAAACTTAACTTTTTGCATACGATTTTTTACGGGGAAAGTTAAGCACTCTTACTGAATTCAGTGGAATTTGTAAAATATTAAATAATGGCTTGAAATGCAGAGATATTCGATCAAAAAAGAGGGATTTTTGATAAAAAGACCTTGCTAATGCCAAAATAATTGATTTATGAGTAATCTATTCTTGACCACTGAAAGGAAAAATCGAACAGAAATCGCCTAAAAATTACGGGGAAAAAGGTGAAAGCGGTATTAGTGTTATTGATCTGCATGTATGCACTCTTGTGCCAGATTTTACAAATATCAGGTTTGGTATTATCTACGAATCAAACACCCTTCACTCAACCATTGAACTAATGCAGGAGTCAAGAAAATATATCTTAGATAAGTTCCAGGAACATCTCCACAGGAGCTTCGAGGTATTCTGCAATCGACATGACATCAAAAATACGGAGGATCATTTTGTTGCCTATTTAATAGACCAGAACCTGATTGCCACGCCGCAGCTTCAACGGTTTACGGTTTGCAAGGAATTTGAAAAGATGAGTGTTGAAAAGGGGTATACCAAGTCAATCATCGTGGATACGCTCGCCAACCGGTTTGGGATTTCGGAAAGGACGGTATGGGCGATATTGAAGCGTACGAAGAGTAATAGGCCAGGTGTAAGCTGACCCCAAAAACCAATTTTTGGAAAGAATGATAATTGACAGTTCGTTGGGTGAAATCAAAGGCTCTTCGCAATTTAAAGAAGCAAAAGATATAAAAAACACCATGAAAAAAATTTACTTCATCGCATTGCTGGCCTTTTCAGGCCTAAACTTCCATTTAACTGCCCAACCGCCAAATCTTTTTTGGGCAAAAAATTTAGGTGGGACTAGTGGGGAAGGAGGCAATTCCATCTTTGTTGATGCAAGCGGAAATGTTTATACAACAGGAACCTTCAATGGCACAGTCGACTTTGATCCTAACAATGGAACTTATTACTTGACTGCCGTTAGTTTTGATATTTTTGTCTCAAAGCTTGATGCAGCCGGAAACTTCATTTGGGCCAAAAAACTAGGCATTGGAAATGGTTTCTCCATCTCTGTGGATGCTAACGGGAATGTATATACAACAGGACGATTTACAAGTGGCGATTTTGATCCAGGCCCTGGAATATTCAATTTGAATACTGCTGGCGATACTGACATTTTTGTGTCCAAGCTTAATTCCTCTGGGAATTTTGTCTGGGCTAAGCGATTGGGCGGAACATACGCAGATGAGGGCTATTCCATCGCTATTAATTCCATCGGAAATGTTACTACAACGGGTTACTTTACATATACCGCAGATTTTGACCCCGGCATTGGAACTTATAACCTGACCGCAACTCGTCATGATATCTTTATCTCAACGCTTGATGCCTCTGGGAACTTTCTTTGGGCAAAACACTTTCGTAGAGTTAGCTTTGAAACGAGTGATGTATGTATTGGCAGATCAGTTGCCTTAGACGCAAACGGCAATGTTTATACAACGGGCAACTTTACTCACATTTACGACTTTGACCCTGGTCCAGGGGTTTACAATCTCGACTCCGAAGTTGGCGGTTATATTTTTGTTTCCAAACTTGATCCTTCTGGGAATTTCATTTGGGCAAAACAAATGGGGGGAGGGTCAATTTATAATGCGGGAAACTCAATCGCAGTTGATGCCAACGGAAATGTTTATACGTCCGGAACCTTCGAGAATACAGGAGATTTCAATCCTGACCCTTTTGAAACCTATAACCTTTCGGGTTCACAAGGCGATATTTTTGTTTCCAAACTTGATGCTAATGGAGACTTCATATGGGCAAAAAAAATGGGGGGACCTTTTCCCGATGAGGGCACCTCTATGGCTCTTGATGCCAATGGAAATGTTTATACAACAGGTACTTTTTGGGGAACCAGCGACTTCGACCCAGGCAACGGAACTTATAACTTGACTGCTGCCGGTAGTACTGATATGTTTGTTTCCAAGTTGGATCCTTCTGGGAATTTCGTCTGGGCAGTAAAAATGGGCGGAGCATCCTCAAATGATAACTCAGTTTCTATTGCAGTAGATAATAATGAGAATGTTTTTACAACAGGATTTTTTATTGGAACAGTCGACTTTGACCCTAACAATGGAACCTATAATCTTACTTCGGCTGGAAACCTCGATATTTTTGTAGAAAAACTTTGCCAATTAGCTTCTCCAACTATTTCTGGTACAACAACATTTTGTCAAGGCAGCTCAACCACGCTCACAGCAAGCCTAGCAAGTTTTTATATGTGGAGCACTGGAGCAACAACTCAAAGCATTAATGTTATATCTTCCGGGAGTTATTCAGTAACCGTTGAGTCCAACGGATGTACGGCGACTTCGCAAGCAACCTCGGTAAGCGTCAATCCGATACAAACGGCAAGTGTCAGTATTGTCGCCTCTTCGATCTCAATTTGTTCTGGTCAAAATGCGACATTTACTGCAACGCCAACAAACGGAGGCGCCATGCCAACATACCAATGGTTTGTAAATAACAACCCTGTTGGAAACGGCCCAACGTACTCGACCACGACCCTCCCTAATGGCGCTCAAGTTTACTGCACCATGACTTCCAGTGCAACTTGCGCCAGTCCATTAACTGCGACGTCAAACATAATTACTGTTACTGTCAATCCGATATTGACCGCAAGTGTCATCATTGTTGCTTCTTCAACATCAATTTGTTCCGGTCAGAATGTGACTTTTACAGCCTCTCCCACCAACGGAGGCGCCACTCCGTCATATCAATGGTTTGTAAATAACAACGTAGTTGGGAACGGCTCAACGTACTCGACTACGACCCTCCCTAATGGCGCTCAAGTTTACTGTGCTATGACTTCTAACGCCACCTGCGCCAGTCCACTAACTGCAACTTCAAACATAATTACTGTTACCGTAAATCCGCTATTAACTCCAAGCCTTAGCATTACTGGTCCTGCGGTGATTTGTTCGGGTCAAAATGTAACGATTACCCCAACTACAACAAACGGAGGCACCATGCCGACGTATCAATGGTTTGTAAATAATGTCCTGGTTGGAACAGGTCCTACATACTCGACGACCACGCTAACCAATGGGGCGCAAGTCTATTGTACTATGATGTCGAATGCCCTTTGCGCCAGCCCTATTATGGCAACTTCGCCCACAAAAACCATCACGGTGCTTGCACTTCCAAACGTCCAAATTACGGCCAACCACTCAACGACTTTTTGTCAGGGGAATTCGGTGGTGCTTACCGCAGACCCATCGGGCTCTTATTCATGGAGTACCGGGGCGACGACGAAAAACATCACGGTTACAACGGCCGGAAATTACACCGTCATAGTTACTGCAGCCAACGGATGCTCGGCAGTTTCGACTCCTACACCAGTAACGGTCAATCCTTTGCCGGAACCACCGACGATTTTCCCGACCGGCCCAATCATCATTTCATGTCCCGGTGATTTGACTTCGAGTTTCGCTAATGCTTATTTATGGAATACTGGAGCAAGCACTCAAAGTATCACTGTTTCGACAACAGGAGACTATTCGGTCACTATTTCCGATATCAATGGATGTTTGGCGGCTTCAAATCCCACCACTGTTGAGTGTACCATTGGCGCAAGCGAGGCCTCACTCCCCGAAGCTTTCCTCGTTTCCCCCAATCCCTCTAATGGCTCATTCACAGTCGGGTTCTTTTTACCCGAGGCAAAAATGGTGTCCTATCGGGTGCTGAATGTGTTGGGGCAGGTCGTTTGGGCTGCGGCGCCAGGATTGGAGGCCGGAGAATGCCAGCGGAAAATTGACTTGGGCTTGGGGATTATGCCAGGCATCTATTTCCTCGAAACTCGATTGGACGGCAGGGCATTTTTGTGGAAG
>CAZPTQ010000213.1:0-7840 GCA_964589365.1 uncultured Saprospiraceae bacterium | reverse complement strand
GGGATTTGGGGATTTGGGGCAAAAAAACCACGCCAAGCGCATCTAGTTTTCGTTTTTAGATAGAAACCGAAGCTCAGCGGATGAATCTCCACAGGAAACCCATCATTTCATCCTAATTTTGTCCTTCAAAATGTACGCACAACGGCGCAAACATACTGACTGAGAATGGTTTACATCACCCGAATTGAACGCTTCAACGCTGCCCACAAACTCTGGGTGGAAAGCTGGACCGAAGAGCAGAACCGCGAAGTGTTCGGCAAATGCTCCAACAAAAACTGGCACGGCCACAATTACAACCTGCACGTTACCATAAAAGGTCGCCCCGACCCCGTGACAGGCTTTGTCATGGACGTGAAAAAATTGAGCACAATCATCCGAGAGGAAGTAATCGAACATCTCGACCACAGCAACCTGAACATAGATGTGGATTTTATCCCTACCGGCCTTCAACCTACAACGGAGAATCTTGTTATGCTGATCTGGCAACGTCTCGCCCCGGCACTAAAAGATTTTTCCTGCCAATTGCACGCGGTAAAACTTTGGGAAACAGAGACAATTTATGCCGAATACTACGGGGAATAATACCTTGAATCCGACCACATTTTACAAGATGGCATATAAAAAATCCGACGTCTATGATGATGCGCTCACAAAGCGCATGGGGGCTGACTACTTAAACATTTTGAAAGACCTAGGAGAAGACGCTGGTCGGGAAGGCTTGCTCAAAACCCCTGAGCGGGCTGCTAAGGCGATGCAATTCTTAACACAAGGGTACGGACAGGATGCCGCCGCGATACTCAATTCAGCCATGTTCTTTGAAGACTACAGTGAGATGGTACTGGTAAAAGACATCGAAGTGTATTCGCTCTGCGAACACCATATCCTTCCGTTCTTTGGCAAGGCGCATGTAGCCTATATCCCCAACGGACAAATTGTTGGAATTAGCAAAATCCCCCGCGTGGTGGATGTTTTTGCACGCCGACTGCAAGTGCAAGAGCGTCTTACTATTGAAGTGCGCGATGTGATTCAAGATACCCTGAAACCCTTGGGCGTTGCAGTGGTGATCGAAGCGCACCACATGTGCATGATGATGCGCGGCGTTCAAAAACAGAACTCACTTACCACCACTTCCGCATTCACCGGGCAATTTCTGAAAAATGAAACCCGGAGCGAGTTTTTGCGGCTCATTGGCAGCAGATTACATTGATTTTCAATTAATTGATTTCCATGAAAACATTCCTAGCCGCTGCCTTATTTTCCGCTGCTATTTTCTCCATCCAAAACTGCAGTGATAATTCGGGGAGAAGCACTTCAAAAACTGCCGAGCTTCCTATACCCGACCCTGTAATGGCGGCTGTTCCCTTGCCTGAAGGGTTCAACGACTATTGGTTTGCTGGTAAGGCCGAACTTTGTAGTTACGAGGTTACCCAAGAGCGATACGGAGAAATCCGCCAAGCCGAGCAGGTCAATGTGTTTGTCACGGAAGAATTTTCCCGTAACAAGCAAGTCAAACTCGACGATCCTGCATCAGCATCCACCGATCGTGTGCCTGTGCTAAAGCTCAACACGATTCGCCGTTTCCATACAGGCATTTACGACTATTCAATCATGCAATCTGTGTTCACCCCCTTGAGCGGTTTGCCAACATTAAAAACCACCACGACCGTTCAAGATTGGTGTGGCCAGGTTTTCATGCAAAATAATTTAGAAAAGGACGGATATCACCTGCGATCATTCTCTTATTTCGAAGGCGAGGGCGACCAAGATCTGCGCTTACCGCTCGTCTTGCTCGAAGACGAACTTTGGGTGCGGATTCGGATCAATCCATCGGCACTGGCCACAGGGAAAGTCAGCGTTATTCCTTCAGCAATTTACACTCGGCTTCGGCACAAACCTGGTGGTGCACAAAACGCTGACATTCAGCTTGAAAAAGGCGAAATAGAAAGCGTCTTGAAAATTGTGTACTCCGACATCCCGCGCTCCTTACGTATTCGCTTTGCTACAGCCTTTCCCTACAAAATTCTAGCATGGGAAGAAACCAACGAGGGGAAAATGGCCAGCAAAGGCGTGCTGAAAGCCACGACCAGAAGTGCCTACTGGGAGGAACATGACAATATCAATGCGCCGTTGCGCGATTCATTGAAGTTACGGTTTTGATTTTCGAGGGAAAATTTGGCCTGATTAACAATGCCAAATCTTAATATTCGGGCAACGCGGCGATTGTTCGGTGCATCTTTCGTTTGCGGCCTTGAAAAATTCTCTAATTTGCCCCGCCTTACAACAAATCCATTTCGTTTTATTCCTTTATTGCGGACGAATTCAGGTTTTAAGTTGCTGAAATTCAAAAAGTTAAGACCGAAGACCTGAGCGAACCCGATTATCACAAACCTTTCTACACACAATCAGTCATGCAGCTTTTCTCCCGACCTTTATCCTTCATCTTGCTGCTCGCCTTCTTTTCTTCCCAAACCTTACAGGCGCAAGATTGCTCCAAATTAATCAAAGAAAACAAAAAAATCTCCGGAATTCAATTAGCGAGCACTTCCACGCTCAGCGTTGTGATCCGAGGCGGTTACACCTACTTCATCGAGTTTTTTACAAACGAAAAAGGGGTTTTCGCCAAATTCACCTCCCAAGGGGGCATTGAATTCAACCAAGACGATCAGGTTGTATTTGTGGATGCGGTCGGCAAAGAGCGGGCATACAAATTTACTGGTATGGACGAGCTGGTAGCGGGGGCTGTGCCCACCCACCGCAACAACTTGCGACTCGACCTCGAAGCCGTGCAATGGCTCGCTGATGCAAACATCACAGGCATCAACTTCATCAATTTTGTTGACCGCCAGAAATACAAATTCACCATCAATTCCGATCGGCAGGGCGAATTCAAGAATTTGGTAACTTGTTTTAACACTATTTTGGATCGAATGGCTGTGGTAGATACGCCAGGCGCCTCGGTCTCAAAGCCTGATCCAGTTGCAACAACAGGTACACCTGCAAAGCCAGGTACAAAACCCACAGGGGGCGGCACCTCGACTACATCAGGTGGCGATCCAGAACTGACGGCGCTTCGCTCTGATCTTGAAAAAACCAAAGAAAAAATAAGGGCCGAAATAAAGGCTGAAAAAGAGCGCGGCGAAGCAATAAAAGCCCAGCTCCAACAAGATGTTGCGGCAGCCCGCGAGGCAGCCAATGCAAAAAAAATGGAGTATTCCAACGAAGTGCTCGAAGCCCGAAAGGCAAGTCTAGCCGAAATAGAAAAAGCCAAAGCCGAAGCACAAGCCGCTGTTTCTCAAAGCAAAGCAAAGGCCGATTCGGCAGTGGTTAAAATAAATTCCAATGTGGACGATGCCCGCCATCAGGCAGGCGAGGAGATACAAAAAGCCCGCATCACATCCTCAGAAGAAGTGCAGAAAGCCCGTGAGGCCGCTGCAAAAGAAATCTCAGCCGTCAAACAAAAACTTGACCAAGCCAAGCTCCAATACGGCGACGAAATTTCCTCAGCCCGGAGCAATGCCGATGATGAACTCAAGCGCATCCGCGACGAAAACGCTCGTATGGTCACAGAAGCGCGTGACCTTGCCAAACAGGAAACCTCTAAAACCAGCACCGACGTAGTCGAAAGCAAAAGGACTGCTGCCGATCAAATCCTCAAGGCACGCGAGGAAGCCGCTAATGAAATCCTCAAAACCCGCGAGAACATAGTACTCGAAAAGCAAAAATTGGCCACCGATCTCGCCGAAAGCCGTCGGAAGTCTGCCGAGGAAAAATCATTGCTTCAGCAGAACTCTGCAAATGAACTGGCCGACATAAAGGAAACCGTAGCCAAACAAAAAGAAATGTCTGCTACCGAAGTGGCAGATTCTCGCAAACAAGCAAGCGAAGAAATCGGTCGGATCCGGGAAGAAGTGGCAAAGCAGCAACAGATTGCCAACGATGAAAAGGCAGCCATTGCCAAACAAGTGGTGGAAAGCAAGCAAAAAGCAGCACAAACGGTACAGCAGGTGCAGGCCGAATCCGTCAAGGCAATTGCCGATGCGCAGGCGCGTTCCAAAAGCCAGCGCGACAGCATTGCGATGGAGGTGGCTGGCTCTCGGAAAAAAGCAGAAGAAGAGATTGCGAGGATACAAGTCGAGTTGGCCAAATCCATTGCTGCCGCCAAAGAACAACAGGCCAAAGTGCTCGCAGAAAGCGCCGCCGAAGTTCAGCGTGCTCGCGAACGCAGCACCCAAGAAGTAGCAAAAGCACAGGAGGAAGCCCGCCTCAGGGTCCAGGAAGCCAACAGCAGAGCGGGAGAAGCCCAAAAACAATATGCAATCGAGGTTTCCGGTTCCAAGCAAACTGCCGATGATAAAATAAAACAGATACAGGCCGACGCCGCTGCTGCCATAGCAGACGCGAAGAAAAAGCAACAGGAAACCGTCACGGGTTCTGCTACCGAAGTTGTCTCCTCGCGTGAAAAAGCTGCTGCAGAAATCGCGGCTGCCAAAGAAAAAGCTGCCAATGAGGTTGCAGCCACCCGTGAAGCTGCCGTGCGTGCCCAACAAGAATCGGCCAACGCGGTAGCCGAAGCAAAAAAACAAAGTGCTCAAGCCATACTTGCCGTCAAGACCGCGGAAGCGGACAGCGTACGAATGACCCGCGAAAACAGCGCTTCTGTGCGCCAAAAACTCGCCAGCGATGTGGCCGAGGCTCGACAAAAGGCCGCCAATGAAATTTCAGCCGCCAATCAGAAGGGCGCAGAAGAAGTGAAAACCGCTCGCGAGGCCGCTGCCCGCGAAAAACAAGTCAGCGCAGAAGTGGTGGGTAAAGCCAAGGAAGAAGCAGCCACCGCGGTGGCCGCCGCTCGTGAGAACAGCGCCAAAGAAGTGGCCACCGCCAAGCAACAAGCCATTGAGGCA
Source organism: uncultured Saprospiraceae bacterium (assembly GCA_964589365.1). GTDB lineage: Bacteria > Bacteroidota > Bacteroidia > Chitinophagales > Saprospiraceae > M3007. Next base: position 2,939 of record CAZPTQ010000213.1, on the reverse strand, counting down.
GTAACGCTTGCTAAGCGTGAAGCCGACGACAAAAAAGCAGGCTTTGCCAAAGAAGTGGTGGATGCTCAGGAGCGATCGCGCAAGGAAGTGACCGATGCCCGTGAACGCGCAGCTGCCGAAGTTGCCACCGCCCGCAAAGACGCTGAGACCAAACGCACCCAATACGCCGCCGAAACCGCCGAAGCACGCAAAAAAACGAGCGAGGAAATCGGCCTAGCCCAAAAAGAAGCCGCAGAAGGCGTACAAAAAGCGCGTCAGGACGCAGCCGCCAACATCGCTGCCACGCGAGAAAACGAAACCAAAACGGTGAGCGAAATGAAGTCCCAAGCTGCGGCTGAAATTGCACAGGTCAAAGAAGAAAAGGCGCAAATCATTGGGGAAGAAACCCGCAAAGCCGAAGCCGCCAGACAACAACAAGTGGCTGAAAACCAAAAACTTACCCAGTTGCAAGGGGACATTAAAAAAGCACAGGACGAACTTGCTAAATTGAAAGAAGAGGCGGAGAAGTTGAAGAAGAAGGATTAGGGTAGTTGGGATTTACCTTTTTTTCCAAACCCTTCCTACGGCTTGAATCCGTAGGAAGGGTTTGTTTATAGTATCTAAATCTGAATTTCATGTTGACCAGATAATCACACGATCTGCTCCAACAACTTTCGCATATCAACCTTCTCGCCGACAATACCCGCCACTTCACTGATGTGCACGCGCTGCTGTTGCATCGAGTCGCGCTCACGAATGGTCACGGTGTCGTTTTCGAGGGTCTCAAAGTCAATAGTGACGCAGAAAGGGGTGCCAATGGCATCTTGACGGCGGTAGCGGCGACCGACGGCATCTTTCTCATCATACTGGCAAAGGAAGTGAAATTTTAATTTGTCGTATACTTCGCGGGCTTTGCCAACGAGTTCGTCTTTATTCTTTAGTAGCGGTAACACGGCGCATTTCACTGGTGCAAGTGCAGGCGCTATTCGGAGCACTGTGCGACTGCTGTCCTCGCCTTGTGCGTCAGGAACAGTCTCTTCAACCAGGGCATTGCTCAACACCGCCAGAAACATACGGTCGCAGCCAACAGAGGTCTCCACGACGTAGGGCGTATAGTGTTCATTGAGTTCAGGATCAAAAAATTGCAACTTTTTGCCTGACAATTCTGAATGGCTACGCAAGTCAAAATCGGTGCGGGAGTGTATGCCTTCCAGTTCTTTGAATCCGAAAGGAAACTCAAACTGAATATCTACTGCGGCGTTGGCGTAGTGCGCAAGATTATCGTGATCTTTGAACTTCAACTTGGCAGCCGGTGTCACCGCTTGGTGCCAGGCCATACGGCGCATTTTCCAGGTATTATACCACTCCATTTCGGTGCCGGGACGAACAAAAAATTGCATTTCCATTTGCTCAAATTCGCGCATGCGAAAAATGAATTGCCGCGCTACGATTTCGTTGCGGAAGGCTTTGCCTATTTGAGCAATTCCGAAAGGTATTTTCTGGCGGGTGGTTTTTTGTACGTTCTGGAAATTGACAAAAATACCCTGTGCCGTTTCTGGGCGGAGGTAGAGTTTGTCGCCTTCGCCTGTGTTCGACATTTGGGTGGAGAACATTAAGTTGAACTGACGCACTTCGGTCCAGTTGCGCGAACCGCTGTCTGGGTCGGCGATTTCGAGTGCTTCGATGATGGCTTTCAAATCGGCCATGTCGTTGTTTTTCAAGGCGTTGGCGAGACGTTTTTCCACTGCTTCGGCTTTCTGCGTGTACTCTAAAACCCGTGGATTCGTTTCGCGGAACATTTTTTCATCAAAAGTTTCGCCGAATCGCTTGGCCGCTTTTTCCACTTCTTTGTCGGCTTTACCCGTCATTTTGTCAATCTCGCCCTCGATCAGCACATCTGCACGGAATCGTTTCTTTGAGTCCTTGTTGTCAACGAGCGGGTCGTTGAAAGCGTCCACGTGTCCGCTGGCCTTCCAGATAAGCGGGTGCATAAAAATTGCAGAATCGAGGCCTGTGATGTTTTCGTGCATCTGTACCATGGCACGCCACCAGTATTCCTTGATGTTGTTTTTCAATTCCACACCCATTGGGCCATAATCATACACGCCATTTAAACCGTCATATACTTCCGATGAGGGGTAAATAAATCCATATTCCTTGCTGTGCGACACAATGCGCTTGAACAAATCTTCCGACATAAATGATAAATGATGAATGATGAGCGATGAATGCTCGATGCTTTCGTACGTTTTATTAAAAAAAGAGCCGCAAAGGTGCGGAAAAGGATGGAAATAGAGGTGGTTCGACTTGCTTTTTCAAAAATGGCTTGCTTTTGTCAAAAAACTGACTGCCACGATGTTAGACCATATAATATCAGCAAGGGATCAAATGAATGGCACCACAGAGGATGCCTATAAATCTCTTTTTTTGAACTATAATCCTGATAGTCCCATTAAAATAAATAAACTTGTCAAGATAGAATTTGAGAGAAGGTCTCCGCCAGCACTATTATTAGAATCTCCCGGGGGAAATATGGGGAGCTTACCTTAAACAAATTACCAACGAACCAGCAAACGATTTATCTTTCTATATTCCAGCTAGTTTTGATCTTACAAATGCACGTCTATGGAAAAATATAGTTCTCAATCCAAATAAGAAAGAGAGTGTTCTGGAAATCCTTCGAATCATTCAACCTAATATTTCAGATATATTTGTTGACACGGGTACTACATCCGCCTCCAGCGAAGCAAAAAAGACGGGAATATCATGGCGGTTGATTATGAAATGGAGCAATTGGAAAATGCCCTTGAGTTAAATTCAGAGACCAGATGAGACCGCGCATTTTAGCAGAGGGCAATGATATTCACCTCATTTTGCAAGTTTGCACAAAACATGGTTTGAATCGCCCTAAGGAACGCGGCACCAATAACTTAGTCATTTGATGCCACCCTTTGTTCCAT
>CAZPTQ010000212.1:0-7870 GCA_964589365.1 uncultured Saprospiraceae bacterium | reverse complement strand
TGATGGCGAGTTCGGCAAAATCGTAATCGAAAATTTTGACGCGGGCCGTGCTGGCCGCTGTCAAAGTCACTTGTACCACCTCACTTTCGCCGTTGGGATTCACGGTGAGGTAGAGCATTTTAGAACCTTTCGCATCGGAGCCGAGTTGGTAATCCTTGTCGCGGGTGATGGCCGTCACATTGAAACGTTTGACAAAGGTTTTACCCGTTTTCGCGTCGGAATAGGCCATGTTGTAGGTCGTGCGCTCGTCGTTTTTCTTCCAAACCGCCACATGTTCGATGTCTTTGCCCACAAAGGTTTTTTCACCCACACGCACGACTTTCATTACGCCGTCGCGGCGGAAAACGATGATGTCGTCAATATCCGAGCAGTCTTGTACGAAGTCGTCTTTTTTCAAGCCTGTGCCGACAAATCCCTCCGCGCGGTTGACATACAATTTGGCGTTGTTCGCCACCACCGCCGAAGCCTGGATCGTGTCGAAGGCAGCGATTTCCGTACGCCGTTCACGGCCTTTGCCATGCCTGCTCAACAGGTTTTCAAAATAGGCAATGGCATAGTCGGTAAGGTGTTCGAGGTGGTGCTTGGTTTGTAGTAGTTCTTCGTTCGTTTTGGCGATTTCTTCGTTGGCTTTGAAGGAGTTGAATTTGGAAATGCGCTTGATGCGGATTTCGGTGAGGCGCGTGATGTCTTCTTCAGTGACGTCACGTAAGAGTTTAATCTTCACCCCACCCCGACCCTCTCCTGCGGGGGAGGGAGCGTTATAGGCAGGATCGGATGGGGTGCTGACGTATTTCTTCAACCCGACATCAATCGTCTGAATGACAGCCTCCCAGGTCTCGCATTCCTCAATGTCGCGGTAGATGCGGTTTTCGATAAAAATCTTTTCCAACGAGGCAAAATGGAGTTTTTCCTCCAAGTCTGCTTTCAGGATTTCCAACTCCATGCGGAGCAGTTCCTTGGTGTTTTCGGTCGAAATCCGCAGCATCTCGTTCACGTCGGTGAACAAGGGTTTGTTGTCCACAATGACGCAGCAGTTGGGACTTATGCTCACTTCGCAATCGGTGAAAGCATAGAGCGCGTCAATGGTCACGTCAGGGCTGACGCCTGGCTGAAGTTCGATCTCGATATCAATTTCGGCAGCCACCTTATCCACTACTTTTTTGACCTTGATCTGGCCTTTGTCGTTGGCCTTCAGAATGCTCTCAATGAGGTCGCCGGTGTTGACTCCAAAGGGAATTTCTGTAATTTGGAGCATTTTTTTGTCAATTTCCTTGATTTTGGCCCGAACGCGAATTTTGCCGCCTCGACCGCCGCCGTTGTAATTGGAAGCGTCAATCGAGCCGCCCGTTGGGAAATCCGGGATCAAATCCGATTTCCGTCCTTTCAAACTGGCAATGCTGGCTTTGATGATTTCGATGAAATTGTGGGGCATGATCTTGGTGCTCAAACCCACCGCGATACCCTCTGCCCCATGCGCCAAAACAAGCGGGAATTTCATCGGCAAATTCACGGGTTCTCGCTTGCGCCCGTCGTAACTCAATTGCCAAACTGTGGTGTCATGGTTGAATGCCACATCGAGTGCAAATTTGGTCAGACGTGCCTCAATATATCGCGGTGCCGCCGCCGAGTCGCCCGTACGGTAATCGCCCCAGTTGCCCTGACAGTCAATCATAAGTTCCTTTTGGCCCATGTTCACCATCGCGTCGCCAATGGCTGCGTCGCCGTGCGGGTGGTATTGCATCGTCTGTCCGATGAGGTTGGCCACTTTGTGGTAACGCCCATCGTGTTGCTCGAACATGGCATGCAGGATACGCCGCTGCACCGGTTTCAGTCCGTCTTCGATGGCGGGCACGGCGCGTTCGAGGATCACGTAGGAAGCGTAATCCAAAAAGTAGTTCTGGTACATCCCCGAAAGGGTGATGACGGTATCTTCTCCGTTTTGGGAAGTGGTGGGCGGTGGTGCGGTGTCGCGCTTTTGCTTTGCCATCTTTTGCAGGGGAGTTCGTTTAATTTGGGATTTGAACTCACCGGGTGACTGAAAGTCACCCGGTGAGTTCAAATCCCAAATTAAACGAACTTACAGTTTTGGTGGTCACTATTGCTTGGGTTTGGTTTGGCTTTTTAGGGTGTCTTTTTGGGGAGGGGGCAAAAGTAGTGAACTGAATGCAACGGGTGATTGGCAGTCGCCAGGTGGATTCCGTTCAGGTCTGTTCATTTTCGCTGAACAACAGCTTATTCCCAAACGGATCGGTCAAATACATACAAATGCCGCCCCAAAAAGCGTCTTCCACGCTCGGTCGGTAGTATTTATAGTTTTTGGCGGCAATGATTTGATGCCATGCTCGAAGGCCCGTACAGCGCAGGAAGACCTTGCCACCAGGAGTACAATCTCCAGCGTGTTCTGAGCGGTGGAGCGTCAGATTCCCCAGCGAAACCTGCATATAGAGCGGCATCCCTTCCTCGAAACGGTGTTCCCAGTCAATCTGAAAACCCAGCCAGTCGCAGTAGCATTCCCGTGCTTTTTGCTCGTCAAAAATTCGGACGAGGGGGATGGTCTTGTCAATCGTATTGAAAAAGTTGCCCCACTTGGCATAACCAAGTATGCTTTGAAGTTCACGGGCACTCCAGCATTCAGTACCTTCGATGAGATAACGGGCCTCCTCGAATTTTTGGAATAGTTCGTCAATTAGTTCTTTTTTCATGGTATGATCAGAGGATGCGATAAATGCAGGTACGGAGACCAAGAAAAGGAGTTGCCATAGATTTCTATTTTGGAGGCGAAAGTAGTGCAAATTGTTTTCAACAACAAAACTTTTTGTTTTAAAAACACAAAAGGGCGACAAACCAAGTTTGTCGCCCTTAAAAAAGGTCTATTTTCAACTTTTACTCCTTATCTGACGATAATTTGAAATTAATTGGAAGCGTATATTTCAGTTTTACGACTTTTCCATCTTGAACGGCTGGTTTCCATTTGGGCATTGACTTGACCACACGAATGGCCTCGGCCACCAGATCAGGGTGCACTTCTGTATTGGTGTTGACTTGTTTGAAATCGGCTAGCGCGCCATCCTCTTTGACCAAAAATTCAACGAATACCATGCCTTCTGCATTGGCCTTACGTGCCGCTTCGGGGTACTTGACATTTTCGAGGAGGAACTTGGACAGGTCGCCGGGAAAAAGAGGCTGCAGCAAGGTTTTTTTACCCGCATCAACTGGGGAGGAAGCCTCTTCAACAGGTTTTGTACTCAACCTGAAATTCAATGGGAAATTCATGACACAACTTACTGCCTTGCCTTTGTGCTGTGCGGGAATCCATTTGGGCATGGACAACACCACACGTTCTGACGCTTCCAACATATCTTCACGCATGTTGAATCCACTACTGGTTACCGCCCGGGCTTTGCTAATTGTACCATCCTGATTCACAACGAAGCGTACGGTAGCAATGCCTTCTGCACCAGCCTTTTTTGCAGCCTCTGGGTATTCCAAATTATCTGTCAAGAACTTGTTCAGGGCCTCTTTTCCACCAGGAAATTGGGGCTGAACCTCCGTGTAACGGTACACAAGCTTGCCGCTTCCATCAACTTCGGGTGCGACATTGTTGCGCACAATTTTCATAGTCTCTTCATAGGTATTGGGGTCGAACGTGATAACGGTATCCGTCCTCATCCAGCCTTTGGATTCCAATTCGCGCACGAACTCAAGGTGCTTTTCGTCCACTGCCTGTGCGATGGCAGGGGCTTGCCGGAACAACATGGCAAACAAAAGTGCGAGCGGGGCCAGCAGGCCAAATTTGAGTGCCCTAAAAGGGGCGGAATTTTTTTTCGTCAACATAACGAGTCTTTGTTTAAGTGGTGATTGAAAGAAATGATTTGCGAAGGCAATCGGCATTCCGGACTGCGATTGCCCTATCAACAACAGGCCATATTGTTTTCTGTCAGCTTGGCGAGACGCGGCAGTATCGGCCAGGTACTCATGTACGGTACGCAATGCCCGACGGTACCAGTGCGCCAAGGGGTGAAACCAAAATACCATGCACAAAATCTCGGCGAATAATACGTCAACACTGTGCCAGCCATAGGCGTGGGCGCGTTCGTGGGCAAGCATGAGTACGGTTGGTGGCACGGACTTTAGTCCGTCGGGAGCAGCACCGTTTACGGCGCTGTGGGAAGTGAGCAGGGACGTAAACGCCCCTTTTCCTGACGGACTAAAGTCCGTGCTACCCATGGGCACAAACACCCATTTAAAAAACGAAAAAGGCACTTTTGCCTCGTTTGTCTGTATCAAAAGACAGCCATCCGGGAGCCGCTTAGACTGGCCGCACACCGCCATTTGCACGATTTTAACAAGCCCCCAGAAAAAACGTGCTGCCATTAGCAAAAGACCCGCCCAATATACAATCCACAGAAAATCAAGGTCTTGCCAAGTGCTAGTGGCTGCTTCCACCTGTTGAATCCCAACGGTGAATTCTGGCAATGTCAGCACAGGCAAACCACCATCATCCACGGGAACGGGCATCTGATCGGCAGGCAAGGCCGCCAACAAAATTCCGAGTACTGCTGTGCCAAGCAGGTAAGCGCGATTGGCACGGAAGAAGGTCTCATACCGCAGCAGTAGTGCGTAAAGCAGGACGAAAAATCCCCAGCAGAGGGTTAGTTTTAGCAGAAATATTGTCATAACAATCTATTTTTCGAGCATTTTCAATAAGTCTTCCATTTCATCTTTGCTCAATTTTTCTTCCTCGGCAAGATGCGATACCAAGCGCGGCACCGAGCCGTCGAAATAGTTGCGCAGTAAATCGCCCAGTGAGCGCCGACCATACGCCTCGCGCTCCACAAGCGGAAAATACTCGTGGGTTTTGCCGTAGGCTTTGTGCCCCACGAATCCCTTTTTTTCCAAGATACGCACCACACTTGAAATGGTGCTGTGTGGCGGCTTTGGCTCAGGACAACGGTCGAGTAAATCGCTCACAGTACCTCGGTCAACTTCCCAGAGGAGTTGCATTACGTCCTCTTCTGCTTTTGTCAATTTCTGCATGGGTGTATTTGTTGATAAGGTGATTTGGTGATTTGGTTAGCCAAGCTTGGGAACTCAAATAACCAAATCCCCAAATAAACGAATAATCAATTGTTGCCACAAAGGTGCAACGGATTATTTTCACTTGCAACTATTTTTTTAGCCAATTAACGTATTTTTACGTTACTGTGTCTTTTTGAGCATTTTCCCTTACTTTTTCGCGCAAAAAAGTTTTTAAATAAGCACATAAATGGTTAAATATCTGCTTTTGCTGCTGGCATTGCCTGTCTCATCCTTGGCTCAACCGGAGGGTTCGCAGCATCCATTTCAAGTAGGCGCCAAGTGGCATCGAGGGTTTATCATTGCCCACTCGCGGGAATTGATAGATGTTTCCCACTCCAAGCCGTATGGTTTTGAGATCAATGCGCACTGGCTTTTGGCAGGCGAACAGGAGGTTCGGGAAACGGGACTCATTGCCAAACGGGGCTTCGCGGCGTATTATTTTAATTTTGACAACCCGGAGGTACTGGGGCACAGCATCGCCTTTGTACCATTCGTAGAGCCTCTAATCCGGCCTTGGGGCCGCTTATATGGCAGCGTACAACTGGGCCTGGGAGCGGCTTACGTTTCAAAAGTGTACGACAAAACGAACAACCCTACCAACCTCTTTTTTAGCCTTCCGGTTAGCTTCTGGGCAATGCTGAACACCAATGTTTACTACAAGGTCAAAAAGCATTGGCAGCTAACAAGCAGTTTCAATTACAATCACATTTCCAATGGCGGTATGAAAAGCCCCAACAAAGGGATGAATTTCCCTACCTTCAATCTGGGCTTACAATATGCTTTTCAGTCCATCGAAATGAAAAAGCCGGAAAAGAATGCTGACTGGAAAACCCAGCCCAAGAATTTTTGCTACCTTCTGGCAGCTGGATCTTTGAAAAACGTGCCCGCTCAAGTTGGGTTTCCAACGATAGAACCAGGTATAATTTACGGGGCGCAAGGGATGTTGGGACGAAGGCTGGGCCGTATGTCAGCGCTTTCAGCTGGAATTGAATTTGTACACGATGGATATGATCGAATCCTGCTCGACCGGCTGTCTGACAAGACCAGTGCATGGAAAGGCGGGTTTTTGTTCGGCCATGAATTGCTGGTAGGCAAGGTTCGTTTTACCACGCATTTTGGGCCGTATTTTTACAATCCATCGCGCACTACCGATGCTATTTACCAAAGGTATGGGCTGTTTTACCGTTTTGGTCGGCATGTGCTGGTGGGCAGTACCCTGAAAACCCACCGCCACGTTGCAGAAGTATTCGAGTTGAGGGTGGGATGGATTTGGTAATCTTTTTTGAATAAGCAAGAAAGCAAATTTATTTCACACGACGACGCAACGACGCCACTTTTTGAGAGTCAAGCAACTAAAACGTTGTGTCGTTGCGTCGTCGTGTGAAATAAATTTGTCCTCGTACTTACAAGCATCTACTTTCGCACATCCTTCAATTTCTCAAGAACATTGCCATGCTACGCAACTCAATGCTGCTCTTTTTGCTTCTAAGCCTCTTTTCTTGCTCCGAAAATAATAAGCAAGACGAGTACCTCCGTCGCGCCCATAAATTGCTTGCCACCACCCCCATCGTGGATACGCACATTGATTTCCCTTGGCATTTGGTGGAGTACAAAAAATGGTACACCCCTGGCTACACGGCCTTTGCGATGAAGAACCCGGACGGTGATTTTGACTGGGAACGCGCCAAAAAAGGTGGGCTATATGGGCCGTTCATGTCTATTTACATTCCTGCCCATTTTCAAAAAGAGCCCGGGCGCTCGAAGCAAGTGGCCGATTCACTCATTGAAATGGTGTACGCCATCGTGAAGGATTATCCTGACAAATTCGCCCTCGCCCCACGCGCAGATGATATACTCAGCAATTTTAAAAAAGGCATCATTTCCCTCCCAATGGGCATGGAAAACGGCTCGCCTCTCGACAAAATCGAAGACGTGGCTTACTTTCACCAACGCGGTATCCGCTATGTGACGCTGACACATGGAAAGGACAATCACATTTCCGATTCCTCCTACGACACGCTGCACACGCACCACGGACTGAGCGAATATGGCCGTGAAGTGGTGCGCGAAATGAACCGGGTGGGCATCATGGTGGACCTGAGTCACCTTTCCGACGAGGCCATTATGGATGTATTGGAAGTAGCCACCAAACCACTTATCGCAACGCATTCGGCGTGTCGGCATTTCACGCCGGGCTTTGAACGCAATCTGCCGGATAGCCTGATTCGAGCCATTGCAAAAACGGGCGGCGTGGTGCAAGTCCCCTTCAGTCAATATTTTTTGGGCGGGAAAGTCCGGGACGCTTGGAAAAAAGCAGACGAGGAACGCGAAGCCAGGAAGATTCCGGAACATGGCCCTGAAGCGTTGGCATTTTACAAGGAATTTGGCAAGAAAAACGGCGAGCCGTTCTGGATTTCTGTCAGCATGGTGGCTGACCATATTGACCACATCAAAAACCTGGTGGGCATTGATTATGTGGGACTTGGCAGTGATTTTGATGGCGTTGGCCTCGCGCTTACACCCGATTTGGACGACGTAGATGAATTTCCCAATCTGATTGCCGAACTGCTGCGCAGGGGATATTCTGACGATGAGGTACGCAAGATTTGCAATGGGAATGTGCTGCGGGTTTGGAAAGGGAATGAATAGCGGTGGCAGTAGCCGATTCCCTTTAATTAGAGATTCGCCCCTGTTGTTACGTTAACAACAGGGGCGAATTATTTGCCTTATGCCTTGGGAACGGTGTCAAAATAACTTCCCAATTTGATGCCATTCTTTTGCCGCCATCCAT
>CAZPTQ010000211.1:0-7912 GCA_964589365.1 uncultured Saprospiraceae bacterium | reverse complement strand
ATGACCAACCTCAACGCCCTCAACGAAAAACAGCTCGAAGCGGTAGTCAGCGAAGAAAAGCGACTGCTCGTACTTGCCGGCGCAGGTTCTGGCAAGACAAAGACGCTATTGCAGAAAATCATTTACTTGATTGAAGAAAAGGGAGTAAGCCCATCGGATATTCTGGCTATCACCTTTACCAAAAACGCCGCCAATGAAATGATAGATCGCCTCATCATGGTAGCGGACAAGGATGGCGCGTATGAGGCGATTTTACATGATAAAAAGAAGTCGAAAGAGGTAAAAGATGCCGCCAGAGGCACCTTTAAAAGGAAATATAAATGGATTGAGGGTCTGACGGTACGGACCTTTCACAGTTTTGGATATAACCTGCTGCGCAATTTTGGCGTCAACGAGTTTGACAACAAATTCCGGATCGTAGGAGAAGAAAAGAGCAAGGAAGAAGACGAGTTCTCAAAGTATCTCGCTCCGGAAACGGCTTTTGAGGTTTTTCACAAACTGCTGATTCTGAAATGTGCCGATGTCAAATATCTGTTGGCTCTGAAGCGCTACGTACTCGATTACCTCGTGGATAAGATCCATCTGAAAGAGCAAAAAATACTACATCTACACCTAGAAGGAAAGTTTTACACCACCCTGGATGGCACCCGGGTTCGCTCCAAATCGGAACAGTTTATTGCCGATTACCTTTACAGGAATAGCATCCCCTATCAGTACGAACCTCAAATTCAGGTGAAAGACTTTTCCTTTCACCCTGATTTTTATATCCCGGCTGCCAATTTATACCTTGAGCACGTGAGCAACAAAAGCTATTCCATGCGGGATAAAGAGGCCCAATTTCACAAGGGCGAAATTTTGTATGCAAAGACTTTTGAACATCAGGCAGAAAACTCAGCCTGGTTCACGCTGGCGTTGGACGACCTGATCCGCGGGCGTTTACCGTCAAATTATAGCACCTCAAAACTAGTTGGATTCCAGGAGGCCTTTAAAGGGCATTTGGATCATGTTAAGGAGTTCGTCCGGACTGTGATGCGGATTACCGATCTGATTAAGGTGGAGCGTTTGAATCCAGATAAGGTTTTGTCGGATGCGCAAAAAGATCCGCATGAGCGTGTTCGCCATTTTTACGACCTGGCCATTCCTCTGGTGAATGACTACGAACATTATTGTATCGAAAAATCCTACCTCGATTTCAATGACCTTATTTCCAGAGCGGTGTCACTCCTGCAAAATCAGGGGGATGTGGCTCAAAAGACCCGAAACCGTTATCCCTATATTCTGGTGGATGAATTTCAGGATGTAAATAACCTTCAGGTTGATTTCATCCAACTGCTCCTGACCAATCAGACGCAGCTCTTTTGCGTAGGGGACGACTGGCAAAGCATTTATGGGTTCCGCGGGTCGAACGTAGATTATATCATTGAATTTGAAAAGCACTTTCCGGAATCAAAGGTCATCAAGCTCAACCTGAATTATCGAAGTACCCAAAATATTGTTGGCGCCAGCAATGAAGTGATTAAAAACAACCGGAATAAAATCGAAAAAGACATTTTGGCCTCCAAATACTCCGAGCATAAAATCGTGGTGTATGCCGGTGCCGATGAAGACGAAAATGTGGCCTATTGTTCCCAACGTGTCAGGGAGTTTCTGGAAGAAGGGATACCGCCAGAAGAAATCTTGTTTCTATATCGGCGTAGCAAAATGGCTCACCCTTACTTCGAATCACTGAAGAAAGCTGGGTTGAGTGCACAATTTAAAACCATTCACGGGGCTAAAGGCCTGGAGGCACGGGTCGTTTTTATAGTTGGCCTGACCGATGGATATGGAGGTTTTCCGGATATATGGTTAGAAGACCGGATCTTTCAGGTAGTTAAAAAAGCGAACCTTGATTTGCTTCTGGAAGAGGAGCGGCGTTTGTTTTATGTAGCCCTCACACGGGCTAAAGACAAGCTGTTCCTGATCACAGAAAAAGGTCGGGAATCAAGTTTTCTGAAAGAAATCCCGGATATTTATACAGTGCGTACAGGTATTCCCTTGCAATCGGTGGTAGAAGAAGTCAGGCTTTGCCCGTCGTGTTTTAGTCAGTTGGAGAAGATGTTCTTGTATTGCCCGTATTGTGGGGAGAAGGGGTTGGGGAAGGGCGGGGTAGGATGAATTAGAATACATTTATCCTGAGGGCCGTGAGCGGAGTTAGGCGTACATGAAAGAGGAGGCCAGTCTTCTTCCCAGGCAGTGAAACCATGATGTTTGAAGCATGTAGGATAACCTTTGGCCCCGAAAGAAAACCTAAAAAGGCGATTACATTCGCAAAAAAACCGTTATTATTGCGAATACAATCGCAAATACATGATAAAACGTATATTGGAACAACGCATAGATAGTTTCTCCCAAAGTGCATCTGTAAAACAAAAAAGGTCTTCATTTTAATATTCGCTAAAAAAAGAAGGCCCGACGCAGTCAAGCAAGGCACAAATTCCGCCGTGCGTGGGCCTTGTCACCCACAATCAGAGACCTTACCGCACCGCATACCCAAGCTCCCCTTTCCTGAAATCTTCCCGCACAGGATGGAACACGTCCATGATACGGCATCGCGTGTGTGCCTTGCCGGAATGCGGTACATTGGACGGGATGACGCATACGTCGCCTGGTTCCAATTGCTGCAATTTCCCGCCTACCGTCAGATCAAAGCGACCTTCCAGCAGCGTGGTCACTTGTTCGTGCATGTGCGCATGTTGAGGCAGCTCCGCGCCTTCGTCCACCGCTACAAAAGCGATGGTCATGGAATCAGTGTGAATGAAACGGGCATTGAAGCCGCGCGAGATTTCAAAAAGAGGGATAGAGGAAACGGTGTGTTTCATAGCAACGATGGTTTGAAGATTTTAGAATTTCAAACCTCGCAGGTTTTTAAAAACCTACGAGGTTTTATTCATGGGACTACTTCCCCAAAGAAATCAAATTAGCAAACAGCCGATACGCTCCTGGCACCCCCGCCGGCAATTCCCTGAAAAACGCCAATCCGGTATAAACGTAATGCCCCTTCCCGTACTGCGCCACGAGCAGCGAGCCGTCGGATGGCTTTTCCTCTGGGTCGTTGGCGGAGAGAGGCGCCTTGAATGCCGCGTCCCATTCACCAGGAAAGTAAAGGCCGCGTTCTTGCACCCATCCTTCAAAGTCCTTGGCACTCAGTTTGTTGGGTGTGTTTAGTGCAGGATGATCAGGGAGGAGAAAGCGCATTTCAGCAGTTTCGTCGGTCACGCGGGTACGAGAGAGTTTGAGCGGGAATGGGGCGAGTTGATCCACCATGAGTTTGCCATTGGTGTTGTACTGCACCACCAGTGTGCCGCCATTTTCTACGTATTCAAGAAGTTTGGCATGATGGATTTTCAGGTCTTCTTTCGTGTTGTAGGCCCTGATTCCCACTACAATGGCATCCAATTGGCTGAGTGCAGCCGTCTCCATGTCTTTGGCCTCCAGCACTTTCACGTTGCAGCCCATTTGCCGCAAAGCGGCGGGAATATCATCGCCGGCACCTGGGTAGTAGCCCACATTTTTGGCATTGACTTTCAAATCAATCCATGCGGCATTGGTGGTGGATGGCAGCAGGACACTTTGCTGCGGGATATGATCGTACTCGATGTTCACAAGGCGGCTGGAATAGATTTTCCCAGCCACTTCCGCACTCGCACTCAGTGTGCCACGGTTTTGGCCATTCTCGCTTTTCACACGGAATGTAAATGTTCTTTCTTCCCCTTTTTTCTCTAGGTTGAAGGTTTGGCTGAGTTTTCCCAGCATGACGGTTCCTGCCACCTTATCCTTTCCTGCCTTGAGCCGCACGGTCACATCCTGTTCTTTTTGGGTAAAAATGTAGGAAGGCTCGGTGAATTCCACGAATACGGGCGGCAGCACCTCGAAGGGTCGCCAAACTTCGCCAATGGCTGGCTCGCCTGTTTTCCAGGCCACTTCAGTTTCATAGTCCAGCGGAATGCCGTTGACCGTAAAACTCCATCGAACGGTAGCGTAGCGCGGCGTTTCGGGCATGACGCGAAGCGCTTGTTTTTCAACGGAATACATACCCGTTGTTGCAGTATTTTGTAGCCAAAACGGCGCAGTGAAAGCAGCGTCTTGCGCGATTTGGACGGTTTTTTCCAAAATCCAACCCTTGTTCTCTGTAAGGGTAGTACGGGGCAGGGTATCGAACAAACTCGGAAGAACATCAACGCCGGCGAGTTGCACCGTGTGCGTTGTGCGATTGATGGCTTCGAGGCGAATTTTGACCGCATCGCCGGGGGTGGCAATCGGTTCGTTGGCAGTAGCTTCCAAATAAAGCCCGAGACAACCCTTGATCACCTCTTTGATTTCGGCCAGTTTGCGCACTTTCCAATAGCTGTCGGGAAGCGATTTTATCATCTGCATCGCCGTAAGCAAATCTGGGATACTTGCAGCGGGGTTGTCAGAGCGGTATTCACGGTCTACTTGTGCGAGCAATTTCCCAATAAGTTCGCCCCCCTCTACCCGTGTCCAGGTCGTGTTGATGCCGTCAAAAATATCCTGCGAGGCTGGGCGATCTCCTTTCACAAAGTCAAGATAATCAATGCTTTCGCCCCGGCTTGTAAGCGATCCAAAGCCTTGGCAACGGTGCATTGAACGGCTTTCTGCCGCTACTTCGTTGTTGCTTTTTCCTTTCAAGGGCAGGTAAATGCCAATGTCAATGGGCCAGAGCGTGGACTTGTCTATTTTGGCAAATGCCTCTTGGTTGCCGTAGAAAAACCACGAAGTATTGAAAAACTGCCGACGCGCCTGCCAAGGCTGGGTCAGCGTCAATTGTTCTGGATAAGCATCGGTTTTCCCGGCCAGATCGAAGGCCTCCACCGAGAGCATGGCCGAGGCCGTGTGGTGACCGTGCGTGTCGTATTTTTTGTCGTGATAAAAACGGTTGATCACCACATCTGGCTTCACTTGGCGATAGGCCCAAACCACGTCAGAGAGCACCGCGTCTTTATCCCAAAAGCGAAGGGTTTCTTCAGGGTTCTTTGAAAAACCGAAATCATTGGCTCGGGTAAACATTTGTTTGCCGCCATCTACTGAGCGGGCCATGAGTAGTTCTTGGGTTCGCAAAACGCCCAAAAGCGCACTGATTTCTGAACCTATGAGGTTTTGGCCGCCGTCGCCACGGGTGATGGAGAGATACGTGACATCGTATAGGTTGGCATTGCGCAAATAACTGATCATGCGCGTGTTTTCGTCGTCAGGGTGGGCCGCCACATAAAGCACCGTGCCGAGCACGTTGAGTTTTTTGATGGCATGGTGGAGCTCGGCGGCGTTGGGTTTGGCGGGTTTTTGCGCCAGCAGTAAAGTGGGCAGCAGCAGTAGCAGGAGCGAATGAGCGAGCAGTTTTACCAACAGTAGTCTGGATAGGAGGTGGTAGTTGTTTTTCATGCGAGTGTGGGAAAAATTAAGTGGCGAAGGTAAAGCCCCAAAAACGTTTGCGAAGACGTTTGGTTTTGGGCAAAAAAAGAGGCTGTCTCACAAGTGTTTTTATCAGACAAGATTGACAGAATTAACAGGATTTTGGCAATATAAATGTCCAAAAATCCTGTAAACCCTATAAATCCTATCCAATTTTACTTGTGAGACAGCCTCATCCAAAATTCAACGTATGCCCTACTTAATAACCTTAATTTTCATTTTAACATCCTTCAACGGACGGTCACCAGGGGCTTTTTCCACGGCAGCGATTTTGTCAATAACGTCCAAACCTTTGATGACACGACCAAACACGGTGTACTCGTGGTCGAGTTGTGGGGTGCCGCCAACTTCGAGGTAAGCTGCACGTTGTTCGGGCGTGTAATGGAAGCGACGCATACTCTCGATCTGGTTGAGGGTCTGCTCGGTCACTGGGCCGCCTTGCACGATGTAAAACTGGGAACCAGAGGATTTTTTCTCCGGGTTGTTGGTACGCGCTGCTGCCAACGCACCCTTGAGGTGGCAGACAGAATCCACAATTTCGGCAGGGACTTGGTAGCTTGGTCCGCCCATGCCCAAGGATTTTCCGGAAGGGGCATTGCGCGAATCGGGGTCGCCGCCCTGGATCATAAACCCGCTGATGACGCGGTGAAAAAGCAGATCGTTGTAGTATGCTTCTTCGGCGAGTTTGATGAAATTGTCGCGGTGTTTGGGGGTGGCGTTGTAGAGTTCGGCGGTCATGGTGCCGAATTCGGTTTCGATTTCCACGAGGCAATGCTCGGGGGCTGTAACTTGAACCATTTGCTTGAAAGTTGTGATTTTTTTGCCTTTAGTGGCTTTGAGGGTGACAGGGTAATTGCCCGAATGGGTATAGCGGTGCATTGGGCTTGCCTCAGAAGAGGTGGTGCCATCACCAAAATCCCAAGCATATATAAGGGGTTTTTTTGAGCTTGGGGTGGTATTGGTGAACATGATCTCTGCCGGCGCAACGAACTTTTGGGCTGGAACGGTGAATTTAGCCTGCGCGTTAGCCACAAAGGCGGAGAGCAAAAAGAGGTTGAAAACCAGAAGTTTTTTCATATTTTTAAAATGTGTGAGAAGGAGTTTTTGCTTGCCCTCCGTCGCGCTACGCGCTATGGCGGGTAAAGCCGCAAAGATGCGGATTTCTCCTATCTTGATGGATACCCAACATTGTTACCCAAAAGCAAAACGTCTCAAGTCTCTAACAAGTTCTTGGAATGTAGCAAGCCTCTAAACCTTTCCTGTTCAGCTTCATTTTGGAATCCCGATTTCAGGAGTGGGCTGGCCATGAAAGCATTTTGATACAATAGAAAAAAGTCTTTGGCCTCCTCCGCTTTTTGAAAAGTATCCCATTGCAAAACGGATTCGGAGCTCTGGGTAACAAGTTCTACTTTTTCTTCGCTGAAACTGTAGCGGATGGGCTGTTGCAGCATGGGGAATTTCGAAAAGTTGCGCCGCGACAGCCATCGGAAAATAACCCACCAAAGCCCCAGAAAAAGCGGCACCCAAATCAAGGTTTTGCCGATTTCTACAAAACTCATTCCCCCGAAGTAAAACGTGCTGCCCAGCCATACGGCAATGCCCAACAAGATAACCCATTTGACCCAGCCGGTTTTGAGGTAACTGAAGAGGATGTATACCTGAGCTTTGCCAAAAGAATCGGGCGTAAAGGTGAATTCTACTTGAATAGGCTGCATTTTTCTAATTTTTGAGCGGAAAGGTACATCACCAGAATTTTTTAGACACACACGGTTTCTTCGCTTATTTGCTTAACTTTGTAAAGAAGCCCCGTTTTTTGCAACCAACCAAACTTCTCAGTCTTAACCAAATGAGTAAAAACCAAGATTACGACAAGATTATCCGCGAAAGCGTGGAGCGTGTCATCCCAACTATTATTGAGAAACTTTGCGGGCTTCATCCGAGCGAATTGCTGGATTTGCCCACAAGTTTTCAACGAACCCGCGAGCGGCGACCCGATTTTTTGAAAAAAGCCGTGGAACCACCAGGGGCATACATCATCCAAATTGAGTTCCAGACCAATACCGACCGCATGATGGCGACTCGAATGCTTGACCACTATTCGATGCTGCTCAACCATTATGGGCTTACCGTGCGTCAGTTTGTCATTTTTATTGGGAATGGCAAACCCAATATGCCTACGGAGATACAGCACCCCGAACTTCAATTCCGCTATCGCCTGATCAATCTGCGCCATATTGATTGTGATGTATTTGTTCATTCTCCGAAACCCGAAGAAATCATATTGGGCATCCTCGCCGATTTTAAAGGGCAAAATTCGCTGAGCGTAATCCAAGCCATTTTACGCAATCTGACCAAGAACGTCCGAAACTCCAGAAGCCTGCGCAAGTACTGCACACAGTTGGAAATCCTGTCTAAACTCCGTAATTTGCAGCCCCAAACCATACAA
>CAZPTQ010000210.1:0-7953 GCA_964589365.1 uncultured Saprospiraceae bacterium | reverse complement strand
AATGACCCCAATGACTAATGACCACTAATGACTAATGACTAAATGACCCTAATGACTCAACTTTTCTCCCGAGAATTTGGCGCAGGCTCACCCGTAATAATCTTGCACGGGCTTTTGGGCTTCTCCGACAACTGGCAAACCATTGCCAAAGGCTTGGCCGAACAACATCTGGTGATCACACCTGACCTGCGTAACCATGGTCGGTCGCCGCATGTCCCCTCGCATACCTATCCCGAAATGGCGGAGGATTTGCGCGTGTTTATGGAAGAAAAATGGATGTTCCACGCATCCTTGATAGGCCACAGCATGGGTGGAAAGGTAGCCATGCAACTGGCCCTCACGTACCCAGATATGGTCGAAAAACTGGTGGTAGTGGACATGGAACCTGGTCTAGCCGACGATAATCATTCCGAAATTATTCAAGCCCTGCTCGGCTTGGATTTGTCAAAAATGAAACAAAGAAGCGAGGCTGAAGCCTATCTCGCTGAACGCATCCCAGATTTTGGCACAAGGCAATTTTTACTGAAAAACATCACTAGAGAAGAGGAGGGAAAGTTTTCCTGGAAAATGAACCTCCCAGTGCTTTGGGAACATTTTGGCGATATTTTGGCACCCGTTACAGGTGAGGCCTTTCAAAAACCCACACTTTTTGTGCGCGGAAGCCTTTCCAATTATGTGAAAGACAGCGATTGGGAGCAAATAATACTGCTGTTCCCAAATGCAGAACTTGTCACCATCGAAGGTGCCGGGCATTGGGTACACGCAGATAAGCCTAAGGAATTATTGGAGGTTTTGAGGGGATTTTTGAGCGTTTAATCAAACCCCTCCCAATTCCTTTATCGCCAACCAGGCCATCAAACCCATCCCAGTTTCGAGGGCGGCTTCGTCAATGTCAAAGGTTTCTGTATGGATGGGTGATGTGATGCCGCGTTCAGGATTCCCCGTGCCAAGCCGATAAAAACAAGCGGGCATAGCTTGCGAAAAATAGGCAAAGTCTTCGGCGGTCATCCGTATCGGCAAATCCACCACATTGCTTTTTCCCAGAAATTCGACCGCCCATTTTTTGGTTCGCTTGGTCAATTCCTCGTGGTTGAAAAGCACCGGATAGCCTTTCAATATTTGGAATACACAGGCTGCGCCATAGCCTTTGGCAATGCTTTCCGCAATTTTTTTCATGCGTTTGTGCGCCTCCATACGCCATTTTTCGTGCATGGTGCGGAAGGTGCCTACGAGTTTTACCTCATTGGGTATGATGTTCGTGGCCCCACCCGTGGAGTTTATTTTTCCAAAGGTCAGCACGGTCGGTACTGCAGGATCGGCGTAGCGGCTCACCAACTGCTGAAGTGCCACGATGATTTGTGCTGTGATGACCACCGGATCAATACACTCTTGAGGCATGGCACCATGTCCGCCCCGGCCTTTCACGGTGACGTAAATTTCATCGGCAGAAGCCATGTAGATGCCGGGTTTGAGGCCGATCATCCCGGCATGGAGCGGAGGGTGGACGTGCTGACCGAAAATGCTTGTCGGTCGTGGATTCTCCAGGACTCCGGCTTTAATCATTAGGCTTGCGCCGCCGGGGAGTTTTTCTTCCCCGGGTTGGAAAATGCACTTTATGGTGCCTTCAAATTCGCCGCGCAATTCATTCAAAATTCGGGCTGTGCCGAGGAGCGAGGAGGTATGCACATCGTGACCGCAGGCGTGCATAACACCTTCATTTTGCGATTTATAAGGCACATTATTGTCTTCCTGGATGGGCAGCGCGTCCATGTCAGCGCGGAGCGCAATGGTACGTTTTCGAGGATTTTTGCCTTTTATCAGGGCTACTACGCCATTTTCTGCTACACCGTGCTGGTGTTCTATGCCGAGGGCAGACAATTGGGCGGACACAAATTTGCCGGTTTTGACTTCTTCAAAAGAAAGTTCGGGATGCGCGTGTAGATGACGGCGGCAGGCCACCACGTCGGCGTGGTATTGATGGGCCAGGGATTGGATTTTTTCTTTCATGGACTTACTTTTCCAATCCGTGTCTTATCCGTGTCCTCCGTGTTCCATTTCGAGCAGGTGGAACACGGATGACACGGATGGGACACGGATTTTTATTTTTCAAAATACTTTTTCAAAAACGGATGGCTGACCACCGCAAGGAGAATTACAATCACTCCGATGTAAAACTGAGGGTTTAAATCTTTGTCCTCGCGAAAAAACAACGCAGCAAGCAAAACACCATACACAGGCTCAAGGTTGATCGTCAGGTTGGTTGCGAAAGCCGAAATGTAACGCATCGCCAGAAGTGTGAGGTAGTATGGCAGCAGTGTGCAGACCCAGGCCAAGATTAACAACCAACCCCAGTCCACGTTTGTTGGAATTAATTGTGTGTTGGGCGATTGCCAAAGCAAGAATGGCAGCACAAGCGAACACACCGCTACACCACCGGATAATTCCGTAAAACTCATGACCAAAGGCGGTGGTGGGTTGTTGTCAATCAACTTCTTATTCAGGGAAGAAAACACCGCGGCCAGCAAAGCCCCTACGATGCCTACGGCAAAACCGATGCGCATTCCCCAGTCAATATTTCCTGCGATCAATGCCATGCCTGGCAGGATGAGCAGCCCGAGTGCAAGTTCGTAGCCTTTCACTTTTTGGCGAGTCAGAAGCGGCTCCACCAGGGCCGAGAAAAACGAGGTGGTGGCCATGGTGGCTACGGCCACGGATGCATTTGAAAGTTTGATTGCACCATAGAAACACAGCCAGTGGATGCCTACTATCGCGCCGATGCCAAACATCTGGAGATACAGTTTCCGGGAAATGCCTCTAAATTGTCTACGGGGAATAAAAACAATCAAGGTAGCGCAACACAAGCTCACCCGCCACCACACCAGCGGTACGGCTTGCAAAGAAATCAGTTTACCTAAGATGGCTGTGAATCCCCAAATGAGTACGCAGAAATGAAGGTAGAGGTAAGCCCGGAGTTTGTCGGTCATGGGGCGAAGGTAAAAACGGAGCTGCGCAACTTAGTTTTTTACCAGCTTTTCGCAACCGCGTTGCCCATTTTTGGCCTTCCAGTGCAAGAAATAAATTCCCGCCGGAAGGTTTTTTAAAGAAATTCGGACTTCATTTTCCTGTATAAAATTTGGCTGGTCTATGGGGACTTTCTGGCCCAAGGAATTTAAAATTAAAACATCTACAATTTTATGATCAGGGATAAAAACTGAACAATGTTCATTTGCGGGATTGGGTGAAATAAAACGCCGGGGTACAATTTCTTTAACGGCAACCGAAGGAAAACAAATTGAATCAAGCGGGCTATTACCATCCCATCCGTATTCAATATTTCTTTGTAAATCATTCATTTTATTCAAGTGTAATAATTTCTGCGTTAATCCGCCTTTATCTGAAGTTGTAAGGGCAAAACGTAGTTTGTATTTATGGCCATAGGGTTTAATTTTAGTCGGGCCATAGGAAAAAATACATTTTCTATTGCCCGAGGGGTTTTCAGCGGCACGTTCGCTCCAGCCGTCCGGATTTAAAGGATTATCCGGAAAAGCGAATGGTGTAAGCGGTGGATTTGTACCCGGATTATAGCCAATTCCTCCCCAGCTTAACGGCGTGCCATCTCTCCAGGTACCGGTCAAATAATTATAGAATTCATCAGGTGTACCCGGAACTCGTGTGGAAAAAGGAAAATTATTGGGGAAAATAGGCATAAAGTGGCTTAATGGCTGGTTGATGTCATTTTCGTCCAAAAAGTAATTATTACAATTAATGGAAATTACAGGAGGATCCACCCCTATTAAATCGTCATTAAGCGTGTCAGCATTATAACAGTATATCATTTCGCTATAAGAATCAGAGACACCGCCTAAATAATCGTCAGCCGGATTTCCGATATCGAAATCAGCAAATACACCTAAAAACAAAGAATCCAAACGCTCTTGCCAGGTATTTAAAAATCCGCAGTATTCAAAGAAAATTGCATTCTCAACAAAATCTTTTTCCTGGCAATCCAGCGTAAACGCGAGAGAATACAAATCCATTTGGATCATATCTCCATCGGTCAGATCATGTATTGGCTTATCATAAAATGGCGAGTAAACCAATATTTGCGGCGGGAAAGGAGGGTCAACACCTGCTACTTCAAATGGAAATTCCCCACTTTGGGGACTATAGATTCCATCCCAATCCAAATCATAAAATGGAGCATCAATAGAATAATGAATTGAATCCATAGAAAATCCATTATAATCCATAGAAAATGGATTGCCTACTGCCGGCCAGGCAAAAATTTCCGCAATAGGATGATCGATGATCCCATTGTCCTCAAAGTCCATAACATGTGCTTCAATTTGCTCGATCGTCACTTTCCAAACCTTCCCTGAGTTGGGAACTCCTCTAAATCCCGCCTGCCAATCGGAAACCATTGGGTCATCCATTTCACAAGCGATTTTAAGATTGTTCCCAGGATCAAGGCCTCCTATCCAAGGTGTAAGATGACTGAGCAGGTTTCTGCTCGGCTGACCTGGAATAGCATTTTCCAATAAAAATCCACCTTCAGCATCCCGGTGAATACCTGTCGGAGTGATACGTGCCTTAACTTTGCCAGTGCCTATCCAGGCATGGTCTGTTTGCGCTAACAAGCAAGGTGCTATAATTAGAGATAAAAGACTGAATACGAGGATTTTAAAACGCATCATTGTTGTTTTTTTATAAAATAATGGATGCAAGTTGGAGCAAATTTGACTTTATTTAAAAACCACTTTTTCTAAAAGTCAGGTTTCCGAGGCTTGCTTTTAGCACTAATGTTAAATCAAATCCCCAAATCCCCAATTAACCAATTAACCATTTCACCAAACCTATGTCCTCCATCCTCATCCGCAACGCCCGCCTCATCAACCGAGGCCAAATACGGGAAGCCGACGTGCTGGTAAAATCCGGCCGCATTGAAAAAATCTCGGCGTCCATTTCCGATGCTGCCGACATCGAGATAGACGCAGCAGGCCGCTACCTCATGCCCGGCATCATAGACGACCAAGTGCATTTTCGTGAACCGGGACTCACCCATAAAGCCACTATTGCAACCGAGAGCCGGGCCGCTGTGGCGGGTGGCACTACCTCCTTCATGGAAATGCCCAACGTAAATCCACCGAGTGTGACGCAGGAATTGTTGGAAGAAAAATACCAGATAGCGGCACGGACCTCACTGGCGAATTATTCTTTCTACATGGGCACAACGAATGACAATCTCGAAGAAGTGCTACGGACCAATGCACGCAACGTATGCGGCATCAAGATTTTCATGGGCAGTAGCACCGGGAATATGCTGGTGGACTCGCCCAGTACCCTGGAACGTGTTTTTGCCGAATCGCCGATGCTCATTGCTACCCACTGCGAGGACGAAGCGACCGTGCGTGGGAACCTAGAACGGTACAAAGCGCTGCACGGCGACACGATGACAGCGGCGTTTCACCCGCTTATTCGCAATGAAGAAGCCTGTTATTTATCTTCCTCCATGGCAGTAGATTTGGCGAAGCGACACGGCACCAGACTGCACATTCTGCACATCAGTACGAAAAACGAACTCGCGCTATTCCGCAACGACATTCCCCTGAAAGACAAGAAGATAACTTCGGAAGTTTGTGTCCACTATCTGCATTTTTCTGATCATGATTATGCCCAACTCAGCAATCAAATCAAATGCAACCCGGCCATCAAAAGTATCGAAAACCGAGACGCGCTTTTTCCCGCATTGCTGGATGACCGACTTGATGTGATCGCCACCGACCACGCCCCGCACACTTGGGAGGAAAAATCGCAACCGTATTTACAAGCGCCCGCCGGACTGCCTTTGGTGCAACATTCGCTGAATGTGATGCTCGGTTTTTACCATGCCGGGCGCATTTCGCTGGAACGAATTGTGGAGAAAATGTGCCACGCTCCGGCCATCGCATTCCGGGTGGAGGAGCGCGGTTTTTTGGACGAAGGATTTTGGGCTGATATGGCCTTGGTGGATATTGACTACGAATGGACGGTGCAGCCAGACAATGTTTATTACAAATGCGGCTGGTCGCCGTTTATGGGCAAAACATTTCGAGGGAAGGTGTTGAGTACCATTGTGAGCGGGCATTTGGCTTGGCACGAGGGGCTTTACACGGTGTATGGACACTTGGGCGGTAGTGTTGGCCGCTTCTTTGAAGGCAAAACGGGCGAACGCTTGACTTTTCATTTTTAGAACACCGATTTCTGTCGGGCATCCAACCCCTAGCGTACTTTTGCCGCCTTGTTCCTAAATTTCCGCTAATATAGACATGACACGAACTCTGCTTATCTCCTCCTCCTTCGTAAAGACCATGGCGGGTAAACTTGCCTACTGCTGCGCTCTTTTACTGTTGTTCACCCTCGCTTTTTGTCAAAAAGAAAAATTCACCTCCGACCCGGCAGATAAAGTTGAATTCAGTACTGACACGCTGCATTTTGATACCGTATTTACCCAATTGGGTTCAGCAACGCGTTATTTCAAAATTTACAACCGGCATAAAAAGAGCATCCGAATCTCCAAAATCTACTTGGAAAACGGTACAAACTCCCGCTTCAACCTCAATATAGATGGTATCAGCGGCGACGAACAAGAAAATCTGGAAATCGCACCGAACGACAGTATGTACGTTTTTGCAGAGGTGACGGTGAATCCAAACGATGACTCCTCACCCTTCGTAATCACCGAAAATGTGGTGTTTGAGACCAATGGGAATTCGCAAAAGGTGGTGTTGGAGGCCTTTGGGCAAAATGCCAATTATGTTCCCTCGCGCTTTGGGGCAGGTGCTGTGGTGGGTCTGGGCTGCAACGGCGGCGAAATAATTTGGAACGACCCTAAACCCTACGTCATTTATGGAGTTCTCGTCATTGACTCTTGTACTCTGCGCATCGCCAAGGGAACGAGGGTGTACATACACGGTGGTTTGGGGAAATTTGTGGACAACGAAGGCATCACACAGCGCTACAACGACGGTTTTATAGCGTTTGTCGGCCAAGGCAAACTTATTGTGGATGGGGAACTAACTGCGCCTGTTATTTTCGAGGGCGACCGTTTGGAGCCTGAATTTGACGAAGAGCCTGGGCAATGGACCGGGCTTTGGCTGCAATCTGGCACTACGGGACACAGTATTAATCATTGCATTATCCGCAATTCCATCATCGGGGTACGGGTGGATTCTGCGGCGGATTTGTCCCTGCGAAACACCCAGATTTACAATACAGCCAGCAGCGGTCTTATTGGCGTTCACGCAAAAATCACGGCTGAAAACTGCCTTTTCCACTCAAACACGGGCTTCGGGATTCAACTTGAATATGGCGGCGACTATGATTTTAAATATTGCACCGTGGCGAGCTACGGCGTGGACGGCGAAGCGCTCCGCATGGGCAATGCGCTGTGCCTCGACCAGTCTTGTGGCTTGTTTGTCTCGAATAAATTGTTGGCGCGTTTTCAAAACTGCATCCTGTTCGGTAGCCGTGCCGACCAAATCACGCTTTTCGACCGCCTCGACGATCCCTCACAATTTGATTATCAATTGAAAAACTGCATTGTGCGGGTCAGGGATTTGATCAAAGCAACAGCCTATCCAGATTTCTTTGATCATTGCCAGCCTTGTTTGAATGCCGACAGCCAGGACACGATTTTTGTCAATACGAACAAGGACAATTTTCGACTTGACACGCTGAATTCCATTGCCAACCGCTACGCTGTTCCTGTGCCGGGGATTGACGCGGATTTGGATGGAAAAACGCGCGATGTTTTGATGCCAGACGCGGGATGCTTTGAGATTGAATTTTGAGGAAATCTGGATTTGATTATTTGTGGATTTTTAGGAACGGGTGAATAATAACTTGTTACTTTCATCTGCTTCCTTTCCGCTCATACGGCCTATCTTTTTGATAAAAGAGCCCCGCTATTCGCAC
>CAZPTQ010000209.1:0-7993 GCA_964589365.1 uncultured Saprospiraceae bacterium | reverse complement strand
ACCACGGTCACCGCCGCCGCCGCGGAAGCCTCCACGGTCGCCGCCGCCGCCATAACCGCCGCGGTCATTGCCACCACGGTCTCGGTCATTGCTGTCCCGATTGTCATTGTCTCTCCGTTGAAAATTCCCGTATTCCACCTGTCAGAAAGTTTAGTGAAAAAAAATTTGTTAAAAATATTGCCCGCCGTCGCGCTGCGCGCTATGGCGGGTAAACGAGTTAAGCAGCAAAGGTAGATTTTACCCTGAAACAAGTGCATCGTTTTTAAAAAAATTGTCGTAAGGCTTTATCTGGCCTTCTTTTAGGCCTTCAAATACTCATTCGCGCCTTATTACAAGGTAGGTGGAACCTGCCAAAAGGAGAAATGCTTTTGGCGTGGCACTTCTTGTCCCTGCCAATCTGTCAAAATTCCTGCTTTTTCCCCGCATGGAACGAAATGTGCGGGACAGCCCCGAGACGCTAAATCAAAGCGTTATCTTTGCGGTTTACCCGCCATATCGCTTCGCCGCCGCCTGAGGCTAAGGCGAGTAAAAGCGCGAAGGTGGGTTCGCTGCACATTGACCATATTTTCACCCTCCTACGCCGTCGCGCTTTTACTCGCCTTAGCCTCAGGCGGCGGCGAAGCGCTATGGCGGGTAATCATTCACCACATTAACATAGATGTTCGGATTCCTTAAAAAAATACTCGGTACCAAACAAGACCGCGATCTCAAGCAATACCAAGTCATGGTCTTCGAAGTCAACAAATGCTTCGAGGAATATCAGTCCATTTCCAACGATGAACTGCGTTCTAAAACCCTTGAATTCCGCTTGCGGATCAAAGAATATTTGAGCGATATTGATGCTGAAATCACCACTGTCAACCAACAGGCTATTGATGCCGAGGATTTCAACGACAAAGAAAATCTCTTTAAAGAGGTGGACGAACTTCGTAAGACCCGCGACAAGGCACTGGAAGACGTGTTGCTCAGCATTCTCCCCGAGGCCTTTGCTGTGGTGAAAGAAACCAGCCGAAGATTCTCCCACAACGAAATTTTGGAGGTGACTGCTACGGACCATGATCGCGACCTTGCGGCCAAGGCCGGCAAGACCCACGTTACCATCGAAGGGGAAAAGGCGCTTTGGAAAAACCGTTGGACTGCTGCTGGTGGTGATATCCTCTGGAACATGGTGCACTACGATGTGCAGCTCATGGGCGGCATGGTGCTCCATGATGGTAAAATCGCTGAAATGACAACGGGTGAGGGCAAAACCCTCGTCGGCACGCTACCCGCTTACCTCAATGGCGTGGCCGGAGAAGGCGTACACATTGTAACGGTGAACGATTACCTCGCCCGACGCGACTCCGAGTGGGTAGGCCCTATTTATGAATTTCTGCTGCTTAAGGTAGATTGCATTGACAAATACAGGCCACACTCTCAAGAGCGAATTGAAGCTTACAAGGCTGACATCACGTTTGGTACCAACGCCGAATTTGGCTTCGACTACCTGCGCGATAATATGGTGACCAGCACTGACGAACTCGTGCAGCGCAAGCACCACTACGCTATTGTGGACGAGGTTGACTCCGTGTTGATTGACGATGCGCGTACCCCGCTCATCATCTCCGGCCCTGTGACCCGTGGTGCAGAAGACCAGGAGTATGTGGAACTCAACCCAACGGTGAAACGCCTGCTCGACGAACAAAGCAAACTATCGGCTCAGTTTCTTTCTGAAGCCAAAAGACTTATTGCCGAGGGAAATACAAAAGCAGAAGAAGGCGGCGGCGGTCTGGCACTTTTGCGCGCGCACCGTGCATTGCCCAAAGCCAGGCCACTTATTAAATTCCTGAGCGAAGAAGGCATGAAAGTATTGCTCCAGAAATCAGAAAACAACTATTTGCAAGAAAATGCAAAGCGGATGCCGGAGGTGGACCGCGAACTGCTCTTTCATATTGACGAAAAGAACCGGCAGGTCGAACTTGCCGAAAAAGGAGTGGAATATCTCTCGCGTTTCAACAACGAACCAGACTTTTTTATCATGCCCGACATCGCCGTCAGTCTCGTAGAGATTGACCGCGACACCGATTTGACGCACGAGGAAAAAATAGAAGCAAAGGAAAAACTCTCTCAGGATTATGGGATAAAAAGCCGTCGCATCCACGCCATCCAACAACTGCTTAAAGCCTACGCCCTTTTTGAAAAAGACAACGAATACATCGTGCTCGAAGGCGAGGTGAAAATCGTGGACGAACAAACTGGCCGTGTCATGGAAGGCCGCCGCTATTCCGATGGTCTGCACCAGGCCCTCGAAGCCAAGGAAAATGTGAAAGTCGGCGAAATCACTCAAACCTACGCGACCGTCACACTCCAGAACTATTTCCGGATGTACCACAAATTGGCGGGTATGACCGGTACTGCTGAAACAGAGGCCAAAGAACTTTGGGACATCTACAAACTCGACGTGGTGGTGGTGCCTACCAACCGGCCTATCACCCGCAAAGACGAGGAGGATTTGGTGTACAAAACTGCCCGCGAGAAATACAACGCCGTTATTGACGACATCGTGAGTCTCCGCGACGCTGGCCGTCCTTGTCTCGTCGGTACAACCTCGGTGGAAATTTCAGAATTGCTGTCCCGGATGTTGAAAATGCGCGGCATCGAACACAACGTGCTGAACGCCAAGCAACACCAACGTGAAGCCGAAATCATTGCAGAAGCAGGTCTGGCCGGGAAAGTGACCATTGCCACCAATATGGCAGGTCGCGGAACCGACATCAAACTTGGCCCTGGCGTAATAGAAGCAGGTGGCCTCGCCATCATCGGTACGGAGCGGCACGAAAGCCGCCGTGTAGACCGCCAGTTGCGCGGTCGAGCAGGCCGTCAGGGCGACCCAGGTTCTTCGCACTTCTACGTTTCGCTCGAAGACAGCCTTATGCGCCTTTTCCAAAGCGACCGCATCGCCGGGCTGATGGACAAAATGGGGCACAAAGAAGGGGACGTGATCCAGCACTCTATGGTGACCAACTCCATAGAGCGCGCACAGAAAAAAGTGGAAGAGAACAACTTCGGCATTCGTAAGCGTTTGCTTGAATACGACGACGTGATGAATATCCAGCGTGAGGCGATTTACAAAAAACGCCGCAACGCCCTCTTCGGCGACCGCCTTGCCGTAGACATCAACAACGCGTTTACGGCCATTACCTCAGAGTTGGCACAGGTACACCGCGAAGACGGCGATTACGACACGTTCCGGCTCGATTGCATCCGCCTCATTGGCGTTGACCCTGAAATGGATGCGGCTTGGTTCAAATCTGCGCCCGTCGGTACGGTGATCGCCACATTCCAGGACCAGGTATTGGGGCTTTATGAGCATAAATCCAAGCAGGTGGGGGAACGTATTTTACCTGAAATCAAACGCGTATACGCCGAACATGGCCACCGCTACAAACGCATTGTAGTGCCGTTTACCGATGGCACATCGGGCTATAACGTGAGTGCGGACATGGACGATGCCATCAAAACAGAAGGCAAAACGGTGATGCGCGACGTCGAAAAAGTGGCAACGCTCGCCTTGATAGACGACGCCTGGAAAGAACACCTGCGCAACGTGGACGATTTGAAAGAGTCCGTGCAAGGCGCCTCGTTCGAGCAAAAGGATCCATTGGTGATTTACAAAATGGAGGCATACAACCTCTTTGAAGGCTTGATAGGTCATATCAATTCGCAAGTGACTTCGTTCCTGTTGAAAGGCTCGCTCGACTTGCCGACTGAAGAAGATATGCGCCGCGCCCAAGCTGCCCAATCGCAGGCCGAGGCGCAACGCCGTGCTCAAGCCAGTCGCCTTCGAACGAACAACAACCAACAGCAAACAGAAACCCAGAAAGCCGCCCAACGTGCTGCTCAATCAGCAAGTCATAATGGCCCAGTGCAGCGCACACAACCGATCGTTCGCGAAAAAGTGGTGGGCCGCAACGATCTTTGCCCTTGTGGTAGTGGTAAGAAATTCAAACATTGTCATGGTAAATGAAGTGATAAAGTGATGGAAGCAACTATAACAAAGTTCTACACCGCCTTCCAGCAGAAGGACTACGGCACAATGGCTTCGCTGTATCACCCTGAGGCTGCGTTTAAAGATGCTGCTTTTGACTTGAAATCTGGCGAAGAAGCGGGCGCGATGTGGAAGATGTTGGTGACTGCAGGAAAGGACTTGCGTATTGAGTTCCGTGACGTGAAGGCTGATAAGGATGCTGGATCGGCGCATTGGGAGGCTTGGTACACTTTTTCAAAAACTGGTCGGAAAGTGCACAATATCATTGAAGCACAATTTGAATTCAAGGAGGGACTAATTTATCGCCACAACGATCATTTTGATTTTTGGCGCTGGAGCCGCCAATCTTTGGGTTTGATTGGATGGCTTTTGGGCTGGAGCGATTTTTTGAAAAACAAGGTCAGCGCATCGGCCATGAAGGGTTTGAATACGTTCATGAAAAAAACGGAGCACAATTCTTAATGCTTTCATTGGCCACCAATTGCACAAATTATCACGAATTGAATCGGTGTAAATAAGTGCAATTAGTGGCCAAAAACATACTACAAAAACAGGTTTTCACCTAACAACTCAATTTTTAAAACATGAAAAAACTCATTTTTTCGCTTTCGCTCGTATTTATAGCTACGAGCATTTTTTCCCAAAAAGCAGCTCCTACAGCTCCAAGCTTTGAACTAAAAGGTGCTGTGGACAGTCTCAACTACGCTCATGGTTTGGTGGCCGCCGCTGCAGCCAAGCGTATACTTGGCAACGACCTGAACCCAAAACTTTTTCTGGAAGCCCTGAACGCCGGGCTGAAAGGAGAACCAACCAAATTCACTGCTGAGAATGCTCCCAAAATCGAGCAGTCTATTGCTTCAGGTATGTGGAAAGGCAACAACGACAAATTCTTGGAAGAAAACAAAATACGCCCCGGTGTGACAACCACCGCCAGTGGCCTCCAATACGAGGTGATGAAGCGCGGCACCGGTACGGTTTCCCCCTTGGCGACCGACAAAGTAGAAGTACACTACCACGGCACGATGTATACCGGCGAGATATTCGACAGTTCGGTGGATCGCGGCCAAACCGCCAAATTCCCGCTCAACGGAGTGATTCCTGGCTGGACGGAAGGTTTGCAATTCATGAAAGAAGGGGACAAATTCAAATTTTTCATCCCTTATAACCTCGCTTATGGCGAACGCGGTCGCGGCCCGATTATCAAAGGTTACTCTTCCTTGGTTTTTGAAGTGGAGCTGATAAAGGTGAACCCGCAGTAATGACTGTGAGCGGTCAGACGACTTTGAGCCGTCAGACCGCGTGATCCCGTCTGACGACTCAAAGTCGTCTGACGGGTAGACATAAATCAAATCCCCAGCAACTTGAAATTGCTGGGGATTTGTTATTTCTCCTTCAACACCGCCTCCAAATCCACCAACAACTGCTTCCCCTCAGCAGAAAACTTGAGCGACACCTTTTGGCCGTTTCGCTCCTGCATGATAAAAGCAAAATTGTCGGCCAAAACCTCGTCTGGGTGAATGATGTATCCCGTATTGTCTTTGATTTGGCGGAAAAAATCCGTCTGGCCCTGCATGTTGAGCGCACTCCTGTAGCCATCATCTTTTACCAGCACTTTCCACTTACCATCGGCTTGTTTTTCGATTTGGAAAAGGTTGAATTCCAGGTATGCGAAAAAAGTGTTCTGTTCTTCCGTCCAGCCCAGATGATTGGAAAAGATAATCGGCACGGCATGTATTGTAGAACCATCTGCTTGTGCGAGCGTAATTTTTTGGGCAAAATCTACGCCGTCAGGATTATACAATGCCCGTTCAGCGAGGCCGGGCGGTAGGATCAGGTTCTCGTAGCCGAGGCCTTCAAAACCGATGAGCTTGTAAGAGCGGTCGCTTTTGGCGGGGTTGAGCCTCGACCACACATGGAAAAGTTCGTGGTACATCGTGGTTGAGAAGGGGTTGGTTTTGCGTCGCCCCAGTTCGTCGGCAGGGATAATTATGCAGTGCTCACGGGTGTACCAAACTCCTTCGCCGTAGTGTGTTCCTTTGGTTTTGATGAGCAACAGCGTGTCAGGGAAAATATTGGGAGAAACACCATTTACCGTGTTGAACACTTTTTCCATCACGCCTTCCACAAATTTTGATTCATCGTAGGTAAAGCCCTCCACATCTGTTTTCAGAAATTGAAGATAGGCGGACAGAAGTTCCGCACGCTGCTGTCCTTCTACAAGCGGTTTGCGCATTTGAATAGACATCTCCGAGGCGTTCACTTTTTCAAAATAGCCATCGCGCTTGTCAAATGTGATGGCTTTCCCCGCAGCAACGCTGTCAAGCAATAAGCAGATTTTACCGTTGGGGAATCTCAATTCCTTCACGGGGGTCTGCGCGGTGCAATTAATTGCTAGAAGAGAAAAAAGTGCGCAGAATGCGAGAATGATGTGTCTCATGTTTTTGTGTGTTTGAGAAAGAGGGGAAACTGGTTTGATGCGGCAAGGCAGTTTTGTTTCGTCAAAAAACCTATGAGGTTTTTTAAACCCTCATAGGTTTGGATATTGCACATCGCCAAGGTAAGGCACTCCAGGGAAAACCAGTTTGAAAACCGCCCCGCTCTTTGGCGGACTTTCGACTGAAAGGCTGATTTTATGGAGCGTCAGAATGCTTTGAACCAGCGAAAGTCCGACACCCGTTCCTTTCACCCGAAGATGACGGGGGCTGCGGAAAAATGGCTCGAAAATGAGCTGTTGTTCTTCAGGAGGTATGCCAGGACCATTGTCGCAAACTTCTACAATATGGCGGCCATTATCTTGAAAATCCGCCCTAACCTGCACTTGATGGTCGGGGGAATATTTGCAGGCATTGTTCATTAGGTTGAGCATTGCCGTGATGAGCAGCGATTCGTTGGCGCGAATAAAAAGGGCCTGGTCATCGGCGGGCATTTCGCTGAATTCGATGCTGGCCCGGTATTCAGGATGGCGTTTTTGTAGTTGTTGTTTGGCTTGCCAAAGTAGTTCGTCGAGGCGAAGGGAGGTAAAAGGGATTGCACTGGGGTCGTTGTGAATAAGGGCGAGCTGCAGGAGTTCTTCCTCCATCTCGCCAAGTGATTCCACGTCGTCCAGCACGCTTTGCAGGGCCTGACGATAAGCGGCTGGCTCGCGGTCGCGTTGGAGCACCACATCCAGTTGGGCACGAATGGCAGTCAGTGGGTTTCGGAGTTCGTGCGAGACATTGGAAAGGAACATTCGCTGCATCTTGAAAGCTTGTTCCACGCGGTCGAGCAGCCGATTGAAGGTTTCGGCCAATCGGCCAATTTCATCTCGATTTACCCCGGTGGCCACCCTTCTGCTCAGGTCGGCAGGTTGCAGGCTTTCTACCTCCTCGACAATGCGTGATACGGGGGCGAGTGCTTGCCCGGCATAATACCAGCCAGCCAAAGCTACCAAAACAAGTCCCACGAAAAAACTGATTATCAGAATGTTGCTCAATTGAGTCAATTGTGTGGGATCGCAGTACCCCTCTACCACCACCACATAGGAGGTGCCCGAAAGGTTGTTGGCTTTGCGGCCCAAGGCCAGTAGATTGTAGTGTTGAAAATGGCTTTCCCCATTTTGATAAATTTCCTGCAAATCCTTTACAGTCACAGGAGGCGCGTCGGGTCTAAGGGCGAACACACGTTCATAAGCGTTGTTGAAAATGCTGATGTTATCTCTATAGGGCAGGGTATCGTCATCAGGCGCTATCCAGTTGGAGGTCAATGGATTAAGTGTACCCCCGCCGAGCAAGGCCGTTTGAGCAGTCATTTCAGCCTTCGATTCCAATCCTTGGAAAAACAAGTCTTCCGTGTTTTTTTTGAACAAAAAATAGACCGAACACAGCACCCCGGCGAGGATTCCTGCCGCGATGAGTACAAAAAGCAAGGTGAGCCGGGCACGGATTTGCATTTTGGTGGATTGGTGATTGGTGATTGGTGGACTGGTGA
>CAZPTQ010000208.1:0-7993 GCA_964589365.1 uncultured Saprospiraceae bacterium | reverse complement strand
CCTTCATTTACATTGGCCCTGCTGTGATATATTTGCTTTGGTTTTTTATTATAAAAAGGCGCACATCTTTCGCGGGTTGGAAGGGTAGTTTGTCGCTTTTTGTTTTGATATCAATTGTATTATCACCACTCATAGGTAGAGACCTTATTGGCAATTATATCTTTGAAATATTACAACATTTCCGCGTCCTTACATTAGCTGTTATGCTACTTATCCCTTTATTATGGTATTGCAAGCCAGAAAAAATAGTCACAGAAATAGTATAGCCTAAGGAGAGTGGATTTTCAATACTCATTTAGTTAGAATCAATTTTCCATGCATGGAAACGCGCATGCCTTCTATGCTGATAAAATAAGTGCCACGCTCCTGGTTATTCATTTCAATTTGAATTTCCTGTTTGCCTTGGTACAAATATAATGCTTTTTGCAAGACAATAGATTTGCCCGTGATATCAGATATTTTCAGGTTGTAATCTCCGGGCTGACTCACAGTACATTGAATGGTACAATTATCACTTGATGGATTAGGATAGAGGACCATTTTATTATCAATATCATAATTGGAAATACTAGTTGGCATTGAACTACCAACTTTACGAATTACGAATACGCCAAATATCGGGAATTGAGATACCGAAGCCTTTGAGGAACCTATAACTGGAGCAAAGGTGTGGCCTGTCATTGGGACAGTAATAATTCCAGATGTACTTAAGGTATCGGTTATAATATCATTGTAATAATCCATCACATTTATCAACTCATAAATATCTCCAGCTTTCAAACCTGAATTGGATACATTTATTTGAACCGCTGACGCGCCTTCCCAATTGTAGATCGCAATATTTGAGCGACCATGCTCGTATTTATTTGGCATTATAAAATATTCCAATCCTGAAGTTGGCTGCATTGGAAAATAGGTGTTTTGCGGATAATCTGTTGCCAAAAAGCCCCAAAGGTAATAACCATACGCTACGGGAATCCCTGCAATGATTTTATTGCCTGTAACAGATCCATTAAATATAGGGGTGTTATTGAAGCCCAATCTTGTTTGGCAAGTAATATAGTTGCTGTCTAAAGTCATATTATCTACCCCATAATTGAGCCCAAAAGCATTTACAGGAGGCCTGGGCGTGTTAATTCCGGCATAAGTGTAATTGTGTTTAATCACAGTATTGCGTATGGGATTATTAATACTGTTAGAAACAACAAAAAAATTATGTGTTCGCGAGGTGTTTCCCACTCCACCAAGATTCTCAGATGCCGCACCGCCATTAAAAAGAATGTTTCGCTGAATATCAAAATTGCCTATTGCATCTGTCGCAGTAGTTTGCCAGACCTTCATTCCATAACCAAAGGTGTTGAACACAATATTATCCTGGATTTTTTTAATCCCTGTGGTATCATTTTGTAAGTACATGCCGTGTCCATGGCCTTCCCAATTTCCATTGTTGTTAAGATTGTTTCCTATGTTGTAAATGATACAGCCATAAGTATCCGAATTTTTAGCAGTTTTCCAGGTATCCAACCCGCTACCCAAATCATGCACAATCAGGTTAATGAACTTTATATTTTCAGCAGTACAATAAACATTCCCGGCCCGGTCAACATTGGAATGATCGCGGTCGAATGCGCTTGAATTAAAAATTTCTATTCCCCAAAACCAGGTATAAGAGCAATTGCCAAAACTTACTGCCAGTGTGTAAGCAAGTTGCCCATCCAGTGTTGCCCGCTCGTTGTTGTAATTTCTAAATATGATCGGTGCCGTTGACGAGCCATTGGTAAAGCAGCTAAATGAAGACTGAACATCAAAGGTATTTGTATATGTTCCGCCTCTAAGCCAAATCCAAATGGTGTCAGTTGGATTGGAAATAGCGGCAGGGGAATTTAATGCTTGTTGCAATTGCCATGGACTGGCAAAACTACCATTGCCACTTCCAGTAGCAGTAGATGAAACATAAAAATCCAGTGCATTGCTTTCTGACAAATGCAATACAGTGCATAAAACATATAATATGATTTTTTTCATAGCAGGTAAAATGATGTGGCCTTCCTGAAGCTGCATTTCGAGCAACAAAACGCATGGTCCAGCACGCCGTACGCGTATGTTGCGGATCGCTTATTTAGGCAAAGCAAAAGCGCAGGATAAAGCCCGACAACCCTTTGATCCATTGTAGCAAACGATACTTGAAAAAGTAACTGCCATCAAAATTGAAACCGTAAAAGTTTCACTTTACCTCCTTCACATTGTCCTTCGGCTCCCGATCAATCAATATCCTGAACGGATCAATCCCCGCTTTATCCGGCTTTTCATCCACCACGAACGTGAACGTATTGTCTTTCTGCGAAATTTTCACCCGTTGGCGGTAGAGCGTTTTGCCGTATTTCTTGTCTCCGCCTTTTGGCGGTTTGGCAAAAGCCCCTATTTCCATCCAATCATTTAAGGACACCTCTGTCTCTTTGCCCAGGTCATCGGCTTTGAGTTTGTGGCACTCGATCTGGATGCTCAGCTCGTATTTCCCATTCCCAAGGTCTTTCATGGTGGCCTCTTTGGTCTTGTTTTCAAACAATGTGATGTCCCAGAACAAGTCTTGAATAATGTACTTCAGAGAATCCGGTGTTTGCGCAGCAAACTCGTTTACCACATCAATGCTGGTCGGGTAAGGAGGGTTTTTGTAGCGGAATTTTTCCAGAAACGCCTTTAAACCAGCGTTCACCTTGTCTTCGCCGATCATCTCCTTGAGGTAGTACATCACTGCCGAACCTTTGTTGTAGTGGATGTAACCCTGCTGTTCGCATTTGGCGAGCGGCAATTCGCGCAGGGTTTCGCGACCTCGATCTCGAAGGTACTTGTCCGTTTCATACTCCAAAAACTTGCGCATCACGTCGCGACCATATTCGTGTTCCATGACCATTAGGGCGGAGTATTGGGCGAAAGTCTCGGTGGTCATTTCCGCACCCTGCATGTTCGCGCCGCATTCCTGGTGTGCCCACCACTGGTGGCCCATCTCATGTGCCACTACATAGTACACCTTGTCGATATCGTCTTTTTCTTGCCGGAAATCTTCAATGAAACCGATGCCTTCAGAGTAGGGCATGGTGCCGGGGAAGGCTTGGGCAAATTGCGCATACCGAGGAAACTCTATGATCCGGCATTGTTTGTGGTAGTAGGGTCCGAAGTGCGTGGTATAATATTCGATGCTTTTTTGCATGGATTTCAGCATACGCGGCACATTTCTGGCGTGGTCGGCGTGGTAGTACACCTCGTAAGTGATGCCTTCTTTTTGCTCCCGCGCCACCTCGTAGCGGGCAGACAGGAAGGAATAAAAATTCCAGGCTTTGTGGTCGAGTTTGTAGTGGAAAATGCGCCGATTGCCCTCCATTTTTTCACTCAGGAGCGAACCCGGCGCTATGGCAATCTGATCGGCGGAGGTGCTGATCGTGGTTTCTACGGCGACCCAGTCAGCGTCAATACTGAGGTATTGGTTGCTTCGGGCGGCAAGATTGCTGGTGTCGAGTGGCGCCATGCGTGTCTTTTCGGGCAGGCCATACTCGCGGCGTTTGTTTTTTTCGCCGAGTTCGCCGCCTTCGTGGTAGCCGAAGCTGGGCGAGATGTCACCGTTGTTGAAAAAGGTCCCGTTCTGCATGATGCTCGTGTTCGACAGCTCGTTTTCAAAACCTTTGGCACGATATACGGTGTTGAATTTCAACAACATGGAATCGCCAGGAGCAAGTGCGGGGTTGATTTTGTAAAAACGCAGGTAAAGCGTCGAGTCGTTGAGCAAGAGGGCGAGGCGCGGGTTTTCAAATCGAAAATCGCCTTGCGAAGGGATCTGCACGAGCAAGGTGTCAATTGGCTTGGCGTGTAGGTTTCGCACCCACATTTGGCCATCAGCCTCGTAGGTACGGGTTTCGGGGAAAATGCGTATGTCGTATTTCAGGTCGTAAGTACGTGGCTGCGGGAATCCTTGAAAACGCTTGTATTCGTTTTCGTACCGCGCCTTGCGTTTTTCCTGTGTGTTTTCGCTGACGGGTTTGTTTAAAACCTTGGTGTTGTAAAAAACAAAGCCCGCGCTGCAAATCCATACTACGAGCACTCCTAATCCCGCCATTCTGTAGGTTTTCCAAGATTGTCTGGCCAGCGAAAAGCGCTTGCGCCAACCCGACTCTTTGCCGCGTGGCCAAAGGCAGATTGCTGCGACTGCCAGCAGGCCACCAAACAACAGCCAATAGGTATGAAACCAGGTAAGCCCCTGTGCGTAGGGCAGGTAGCCGTAAAGGTCGCTGACCGTATAGGAGGGGGTTCCGCCAAGTTTGACCATGTTGCTAGAGATGTCTATAACGCCCCACACAAAAGAGTTGACCGCCACCAGGACGATGCAGATGAAAAACCCGAGGTACATATTGGGCGACACTGCATGGATGAACATGAACAATGCGGCTAGGAAGGCAAACCCGAGTACGTCGAGCACCAGCAGTTCGCGGACATAAACACCTAGTTCAAAACGATAGTAGCCATGCAAGGCTTGAGCAGCCACGGCGGCGATTATGGCAACGAGATTCAGCAAGAACACCACCGAAACTATGGTGCCGTATTTTGCCAAATAGCCCGTCCAAGTGCGCGTGGGCAGCGCGTCATAGATTTCGTTGACTTTGGCCGTGCGCTCTTTCCACACCAGCGCACCCGTGAAATAAGTGAGGATAGAAATGGTGAACAGGTAAAATGCACCCCGCACTATGTCCACCATTGTGTAGGTCACCGGTAGGTTGTGGGTGCCGTAACCATCGGTGGCGTATTGAAAACTGGGGATACAATTGAGCAACCCGATGAAAGTGAGCAAGATAAACGGAGTGCTTTTGATGACGCCATTGAAGTCGGTGCGCAGTTGGCTCCCCAGTTGGCTGAAAGTGGTGGAAAGGCCGATTCCCGGCGTAACACGGGGCAATTCACCGAGCTGTTTGAGACCGTATTCCTCTGGTTCTGAGCTGGTTCGACCCTTTTTGCCGCCCTTCATTTTTTCTGCAAAATCAAACTTGAAATACCCGGCAACCAGCACGGCCAGACCGACAGTCATCCAAAGCAAACGGTTCGCCAGGATGCCGGGCGCAAAGAGGCTGACCGAGTGGTGGTTCTTCTCGTCGACGGTCCAATACTTCGTAAGTATGGAAAAAGGGCGGCTGCCAAAGGGGTCCAAGAGGCTTGCCACTTGTTCATTCTGTAGGTCGCGCATGAGGTTTCCGGCAATGATGTATCCTACCAAAAGCACTACGGCTGCCACGAAGGAGTACATAGTGCTGCGGGTAAGAACGGCTACTGCGTAAAGAATGCTTCCAGCAAAAATCATGTTGGGGATCACGACGGTAATGTATGCGTTTAGGTGTCCCTGAACTTCAAAAGGCCCAAACCGCGACGCATCCACCCAGCCCATTGCCGGCCCGATCACCGCCCCTAGCCACATTCCCAACGAAACGCCAACCATGGGAATCAAAGCGATCAACAGCGCTCCGGCGAAATGGCCAAAATAGTAGCCCGCCTTGCTGATCGGGGAGGAAAAAACAATTTGAGCAGTATTGCTCTCAAAATCGCGGATAGCGGCGCCATTGAGGAATGCCACCACGAGCAACAAGGAGAGGATGGAAAATACGACATACCAGTTCTGTGCCACAAAGGGAGCGTTTTTCCAGACATTGCCATAGGAGCCGCCGATTTGAATATCGTCGCTGACAGTGGCCCCGAAAGTCATCAATGCGAAGACGACGAGGAAAATCCAGGGCATGGGCGATCGCAGCCAGGTTTTTATTTCGAATTTAAAGAATGTAGATAGCATGGAAAACAGGGTGGGTGTAGTATAGGTTTGTATCTAAAGCGTTTGCAAATTATAACGTGAACTTTGGATAGGTTTCAGAAAAAGCCGCATCGCGGCGACATTATGGTAGCGTCAGCGTTCAATTTTTCCAAAACCGCGTAGCGGTGGCATTATTACGGCGATATAATGGCACCGCTACGCGGTTCTTATTGAAACTCCATTACCGAAAAAAAGGCTATCCAAAACTCACGTTAATTATACTAAGCAAAAATTCGATATTTTTAGTGGTTTTGCGCTGCGCGTCACTCCCCTACATTAATCCTGTCAAAAAACACATCCTCCAACCCCGCTGCTGCCCCTCGAAAACCCTCGCCCGGATCTTCTTCGCTTAAAATGTGGATGATGGGCTTACCAGCCACGAGTTTGCTCGAAATCACCCGAAACCGGTGCTGATAGTCGTCAATTTCTGACTTGGCAATGGTTTTTTCCCAAATTTTTCCTTCCAACTGTGTCAACGCGGCTTCCGGCGACCCGGCATAAAGCACCATGCCGCCGTTGATGATGGCCATGTTGGAGCAAAGCTCCTTCACGTCTTCCACGATGTGGGTGGAAAGGATCACGATCACATTTTCACCGATTTCGGAGAGCAGGTTGTAGAACCGATTGCGCTCGCCGGGATCGAGTCCGGCGGTGGGTTCGTCTACAATGATGAGTTTTGGGTCGCCGATCAGGGCTTGGGCGATGCCGAAGCGTTGGCGCATCCCGCCGGAGTAGGAGGATACTGATTTTTTGCGATGCTCCCAGAGATTGACACGCTCCAGTAAGGCATTGACCACTTCTTTTCGTTGTCCGCCAGGGATGCCTTTCAGTGTAGCAAGGTGACCAAGCATATCCACCGCAGAGATGCGCGGGTAAATGCCAAATTCCTGTGGCAGATAGCCGAGCGTACGGCGCACGGCATCCTTGTCTTTCAATACATCAATGCCCTTTTCTGCCCCACCATCAGGCGGAAGCAGCCAGGCTGTGCCGCTGTCGGCCTCCTGCAAGGTGGCGAGGGTGCGCATCAGGGTACTTTTGCCTGCGCCGTTGGGGCCAAGCAGGCCGTACATACCTGTTGGGATCTCGAGCGAAACATCTTGCAGGGCTTTGACCCCGTTGGAATACGTTTTGGAGAGATTGCTGATGGTTAGTTGCATAGCTGAGGGTACAATAGGTGGTGGACGCCGATTTTTCGGCGGCAAATATGACACGCTTTGTTACCAACACGTTGCAAGAATAGAGGAAAGGGGCGTTTTGGTTGACTAACTGTAGGGAAAAGGGTTGATATATGGCGAAAAAGATCGGATATTTTATTTAAAAGTGTTAGATTAGCAATCTATTCCAAACTCCCTTTTTCTCCATCTATCCATCTGCTTAACATTACTCTTTCTGAAGCGCTTTGATGTGTGTCGCCTGCAAGAATATCCAAAAAATCGTCCCATAAGTTTTTCTTTTGTGCGAATTCTTTTTTAACATCATCAAGTGCTACTAAATAATCTTTTTTGTATTCTTTAATCTCTTCAAGAGAATAATCGTCTGGGATCTTAGCCAAAATATTTTTAGCAATTTCATCTATTTCTAGTGAAGTATATTTTTTATTTTTTTCAAAAGCCTCACGCAGATTTTTGATGACTATTGATGTTCGTAGTTTTGGACTAATTTCTTTAGTTTCTTGCATAACCATTTTATTAAAAATTAAGAAAAATGTGAAAATTGGTTTTAAGGAGATAAAACGTTGCGGCAGTTTATTGGAAGGAAATGTAACACAATATCAGTGTAGCTGGTTAGCCTCCGGCTAACCAGTTACACTGTATTTATCAAAGCAAAGTTCAAGTAGATTGAAACTATAAGTGTTGCACAATTTTGGAAACAAGTTACATGATTCACACATTATATGTAGTAAACGAGACTTCCGCTCCAGGTGGTGCCCCCAGGCCGAAAGGCTACTAAAACCGCTCGCCGCAACAAACCCTACCTTTAATAGTCCCTCAAAATGACAAACCGCTTGCCAGCAATCACCCCATCTTCTCGTCTGAAAATCAAGAAATAATTGCCTTGCGGGAAATTTTCGATTCGCAAAATGACCGCTGAACCAGGTGAAACCCGGATTTCCTGCATCTGGATGCACTGCCCGATCGGGTTAAAAATTCC
>CAZPTQ010000207.1:0-8027 GCA_964589365.1 uncultured Saprospiraceae bacterium | reverse complement strand
GCTCCCCTTTAGGGCAGTGTCGTTGAGGGGTTGGGGGTGTAACCAGCAGTTGACGGGGATTTTTGAACACTCCCTTCCCGGTATAGCTATAGAATAAACAAGTCCAGCAGTCCACCAATCACCAATCCACCAATCACCAATCACCAATCCACCAATTAACCAATTAACCATACAACTCATAATGTATTTGGCTGCGGTCGTAGCCCAATTTGAGCAGCAGATTCGCCACGGCCTCGTCAATCATGCTGCTCCAGCCGCAGAGGTAAAAAGCCACATCAGGGCGTGGGGAGGCGTATTGCTCCATGTATACCTGGTGGACGTGGCCTTTCCAGCCAGCCCAATCGGATTGTTGTGAAAGTACGATATCGTAACTAAAGCCCGGAGTAGAGCGGGCAAGTGTTTCGAATTCATTTCGATAAAGGATGCCGCTTTCCTCGCGCGTCCCAAAAATCAGGTGGATGTTTCGATGCGGTTTTCCCGAATTTTTTAAGTCCAATATCATGCTTCGGAAAGGCGCAACACCTGTTCCGGTACCCACAAACACGAGGTCTTTGTCAATCGTTTCGGGCAATACAAATCCGCCATCGGGGCCTTTGAATTTCAATACTGCCCCTTCCTGAATTTCGTCAAAAAGGTATTGCGAACCAAGCCCCTCGGTGGAGTTGACAATACAAAGTTCCAGCCGATTGGAATTGTTCGGTGGGTTGGCGATGGAGTAACTCCGCCAACGTTGCAGGCGTTTTTCACCGATGGGCAAATCCATGGTGACAAATTGACCGGCCTGAAAATCAAAGGATTGAAGCTCCAGCACTTCCACTTGGAACGTGCGAACATTAGGGGCTATAGATTCTATTTTTCGGACTATGCCGTCGTGCCAGGTGGTGGGCATTGTTGGTGGATTTGGTGATTTGGTGATTTGTGGATTTGGTGTGCCCATAGCCGACAAACCGGCAAATCTTAAAGTGGATTTTTTTGGGGATAAACAACAAATAGCACAAAGGGTTGACTAATTATTTCAATCCTGCCCTCACAATGAATGTTCACCAATATCTCAATATCCCATTATCCCAACTTCACCCACTTGGCTTTGCTTTTCCCGCTCGCGATCACTTTTTCAATAAAACGCATCCCCCGCACCCCGTCCTGAATGCTGGGAAAATCCGAGTGGATTGGGTCGGGCTGCTGTCCGGCCTCCTGCGCCCGTACGCAATGTGCGAAGTTCCTGTAAATGTTGGCGAAAGCCTCCAAATAGCCTTCCGGGTGTCCCGCCGGAATTCGCGCAGCGGCTTGTGCTTCAGGGTATATCGGCCCGACGCCCCCCGTTCGGAACACCTGCATGGGTTTATCGAGCCATCTCACGATCAGCGAATTGGGTTCCATTTGTCGCCATTCGAGTCCTCCTTTTTCTCCGTAAACACGGATATTCAGGTTGTTTTCCTCTCCTGCAGAAATCTGGCTGGCGTGGAGAATCCCCTTCGCGCCCCCCTCAAAACGCAACAGCACATTGCCATCGTCGTCAAGCAAACGACCCGGCACGAAGATGCTGATGTCAGCACACAACTCGGTGATTTTCAGTCCTGTGATGTATTCGGCAAGATTCTCGGCGTGGGTACCGATGTCGCCCATTGCCCCGGCAATGCCGCTTCGGCTGGGATCGGTGCGCCAGGCGGCTTGTTTTTGCCCGGAGGCTTCGAGGTTTGTGCTAAGCCAACCTTGCGGATACTCCACCACGACTTTTCGGATATTTCCCAGTTCGCCGTGGCGTATCATTTGGCGGGCTTGTTTTACCATTGGGTAGCCCGTATAGTTGTGCGTAAGCGCAAAGACGAGTCCGGATTTGGTCACGATTTTTTCGAGCGCGAGCGCTTCTTTCAGGCTAAAGGCAACTGGCTTGTCGCAGATGACGTGGAAGCCGTTTTCAAGCGCCATTTTTGCCGGGGCAAAATGGACATGGTTGGGTG
The DNA here is from genome assembly GCA_964589365.1 of uncultured Saprospiraceae bacterium. GTDB lineage: Bacteria > Bacteroidota > Bacteroidia > Chitinophagales > Saprospiraceae > M3007. The sequence continues at coordinate 6,066 of CAZPTQ010000207.1, read as the reverse complement.
TTACTATGCTTACGAACTGCATTCGGCGGTCGGGGCGAAGGCGTTTTTCGCGCTGAATCATGTCGCGAAACGTGCCGTAGCAACGATCTGGAAGAAGGCCTAAATCAGCTCCGGAGGCTTTAGACTTTTCGGGATTGCTGCTGAACGCGCCGCAGACAAGTTCAATCTCACCGTCCAAAGCGGCTGCCATTCGGTGTACTGCGCCAATAAACGCGCCTTGGCCGCCGCCAACCATTCCCATGCGGAGTTTGTGTTTCATGACAATGTTCTTATAATTGAATATCATGCCCAAAACGGCACATATCGGGCAAATTTTTTGGATGATCCTGCGTCTTCGAGCCGAATCAGATTTTCGTCAAGTGTATCTTTAATGATGCGCGATGCAATTGCCGAATTTTTGACTTCTATGCGGAAGCGCTCTCGCAATGATTGGTTTGTCATCCGTTCATTGGATACGTATCGGAGGCAACTGTGCTGATAGCAAGCACGCACTTTGTCTTTTTTATCCATTTTTGCAAGGCTTTTAGGAGCAAAAAGTATGGCCGTGGTTCGGGTTTCAGTAAATCGAAAATCAGGTGCGGGCAATTGATATACCTCGGACAGGCTCACCACTTTGTCAATTCCGCTCCCCTTTTCTTCGCAAAACCCAATGCGGCGCATGGCCGATGCAAGCGCTTCATTGCGCGACTGGAACTCGTCAATGAAGCGGTCAGTATTGATAGTTGGCTTTCCGGGGTTGCTTACTTCGATGCGATCGGAAAAAACTTCGATCATAGGCCCGCTTCCTCTTTCGCGAAAGTCTTGGTGGACGAGTGCGTTGGCAATCAACTCGCGCAAAGCAAGCATCGGGTATTGTGATACTTCGCGGCGCAAGGCTCGTTCAATTTCTTCATTTGCAGGCAATAAACCATGCAAGTATAGCAAAAGCCCGTCAAATCCTATGGCGTAGCCTTTTTTTCCTATTTGTTCTTTCAAGGTTTCAACCTTGTTTTTCCGAGCATATTGGAGTACTCGAACTGTTTTTCGTTCGAGTTCTGAAAAGTCTTCAAGCCTTTTTGCAAACAAAAGAGCACCTAAATTGGTAATTGCGTAATGCCCATTGCTGCGCTTTACCAAGTTTTCGGCAATCAATTTTTCCAATACTCCGGACTGATTCCGTGGGTATGGCAATTTTAATAGCATCTCAAAAACTGCTTGACTGTCCAGCAGCGCTATCACTTCATCGGCTGAAAGTCGAGAAGCCGCTATTTGTTTCTCGAAACTTGACACCAACTCGTGTTGCCATATCTTTTTCTCCTTTTCGGGAAAATCTTTTAATTCTCTGGTGATACTGCCAATCCTTATGAAAGCCGTATTTTGGAAACGAACGGGTTGGCCACCACCAACTGCTGGTATGTGGAATAGGGCTATTTTTTTACCGAGACTTTCAAACTCATAAATACGGAAGTCAATGCGAGGGGAGAGCATCTGTGACAGCCAGTTTTCTAACTCATTGTTGCCCACTTTCTCCATCGAAGGCTGGAATGAAGTGCCTGCGATTTGGTGTGTTTTGTCATTTACCCCCAAAACCAAATAGCCAAAAGGCTGCCCATGGAGGCACGCGCTGTTTGAAAGTGCTGAAATCCACTTGCCAATTTCGTCCGACTTAAAATTGTTCTCCTTAAATTCGACATACTCATTTTCTTTGGGCAGCGCAATCAACCGAACTAGCAACGAATTAAGTTCTATTTCATTCATGACAAGACAAAAGTAATAACATTTTTTAAAAAGCATCAAATAAGATTGTAATTGATTATCAAATACTTGTGACAAAAAATTAGTTATCTGTCAAATAACCGTCAAATAAACCCCAACCCATCCTATGAGCAAATCCAACCTCATCCCCTCCATCCACAACTACTGCGACCGCTGGTGCGAGCGCTGTGCTTTTGTCGAACGTTGCGCCGTGGGCGTCGAAGAACTCGAACGATGGAAACGCGACACCCCCATGACCGACGAAGAAATGTGGAATACCGTAAGCGACCATTTCAAAGAATCCCTGCGGATGCTCGATGAAATGCTCCTCGAAGCCGGGATTGACCCCGCTGAAGTCCTGGCCGAGCCTGATCCAATTCCAGACCCTGACATGGAAAAACTGGAAGCAGAAATCTTTGAAAGAGGGTTGGCCTATTTCAAACTGACCGATTCGTTTTTTAAATCTAACCATGATTTTTTGGCAGCGAGAGAGGCCGAAACCCAGCAGTTGGCTGAAATGGAGCTGCCTATTGACATAGAACAACTGGAACACATGCAAGAGGCCATCGAAATCATCCACCAGTACGCAGCTTTTATTGGTGTGAAAGCCCGCCGCGCAGTTTCGGGCATAGAGGATATGCACAATACCGAGATTTGGGGCGATCCTCCCTACCAAAGCGACGCGAACGGCAGTGCAAAAGCCTGCATGCTTTGTATAGAGCGAAGCCTCGGCGCTTGGGAAATGCTCCGCAAAACCTGGCCCGAAAAAACAGACGAAATCCTGGACTTGTTGCTGGCGCTCAGCCGCTTTCGGAAAGAAATGGAGCGGCTTTTCCCGGATTGGCAAAAGTTTCTGCGTCCGGGATTTGACTCATAGCCCCTGCAAGTGCGCTGGTTTGAAGTGAATTAAAACTATCTTTGCTTACAAATTAACAACGCATGGTGCAGCCCACAGTTACGTTCAGTCCAGCACAAATCGAAGCAATGCCGCCACTCGAAACCTTGGTGCGCCTGTTCGGGGCATTGGAATTTCAGCAGCCGTTCAGCAAGGAAGCGTTTGTCTCGCTGGCCGAGCGGTTTCCGGACCTGCTCATGGAGCGCGACAACGATGGAAAAATACTGATTCTGTCTCCTGTAAAAAAAGGTTCTGGTCGAAGAGAGTCAAGCTTGCACGGACTTCTCTTTATGTGGAATTATCAACACCAATTAGGCGAATTATTCAGCCCTTCCACGGGTTTCGACCTACCTAGTGGCGCCACCAAATCGCCCGATGCAACTTGGGTTTCCAACGAGACCAGCTCCTCAACCGACGATGAAGAATTGTTTGTCAAAACCGTCCCGGACTTCATCGCGGAAGTGCGCACCTCATCCGACCGCCTGAAAAAACTGCAAGAAAACATGACCGATATCTGGATGGCAAATGGGGTTCGGCTCGCTTGGCTCATTGACCCTTACGAAGAAACAACCCATATCTACCGCCAAGGCCAAGCCGTAGAAACTATTCAAGGCTTCGACGGCAACTCCCTTTTTGGCGAAGAAGTGATGCCCGGTTTTGAATTGCCTCTCAAAGAAATGAAACGGAGGTAAAATTCGGGGTGACTCATCTTGACCACATTATCACATTCACCACACTATCACATTGACCACACTATCAAATCCTGACCTCCTTCGCCGCCAAGCCTTCATCAATGGCGAATGGACTTCTGCTGATTCCGGCAAAACCTTTCCTGTCACCAACCCTGCTACGGGAGCCGAAATTGCCCGCGTAGCAGATTGTGGCGTATCCGAAACCAAACGAGCCATTTTAGCCGCCGAGGCCGCCTTGCCCGAATGGCGCGCCAAAACCGCCACCGCCCGCGCTGCAATTTTGCGCAAGTGGCACGACCTGATTTTGGAAAACGCCGACGACCTGGGGCTGCTTTTGACCCTCGAACAGGGCAAACCAGTTCCAGAAGCAAAGGGCGAAATCCGCTATGGCGCTACCTTCATCGAGTGGTTTGCCGAGGAAGGCAAACGGGCGTATGGAGACATTATTCCGCCGCACCTGCCCGGCATGCGTTTGCTGGTGATAAAACAACCCGTGGGCGTGGTAGCCGCTATCACACCTTGGAATTTCCCGAATGCGATGATTACCCGGAAAGTCGCACCGGCGCTGGCAGCGGGTTGCACAGTGGTGCTCAAACCTTCGGAAGAAACGCCGCTTTCGGCACTAGCGCTGGCCGAACTCGCCGCTAGGGCGGGATTCCCTGCCGGGGTGCTGAACATAGTGACGGGCATGGACGCGCCTACCATCGGTAAAGTCCTGACCGACAGCCCGATAGTGCGCAAAGTTTCCTTCACCGGCAGCACCGAAGTGGGTAAACTCCTCATGCGCCAAAGTGCCGACACGGTGAAAAAAATCTCGCTCGAACTCGGCGGCAACGCGCCCTTCATCGTGTTCGACGACGCGGATGTGGATGCTGCCGTAGAAGGGGCCATCGTGGCCAAATACCGCAACGCAGGTCAGACCTGCGTATGCGCCAACCGGATTTTTGTGCAAGACGGTGTGTACGAGACGTTTCTTGAAAAATTCACCGCCGCTGTATTGAAGCAAAAAGTCGGCCCCGGAACAGAACAAGGCGTGAACATCGGTCCACTCATCAATGCTGAAGCCCTCGAAAAAGTACAGCGGTTGGTAAGCAATGCCACCCAAAAAGGCGCGCGGGTGGTGACGGGCGGCCATGCTTTGCAAGGCACTTTTTATGAGGCTACCGTACTTGCCGACGTGAGCACCAAAATGGACATCATGCACGAGGAAATATTTGGCCCGGTGGCGCCCATCATCCGTTTTTTCGAAGAAAAAGAAGTGATTGAAATGGCAAATGATACGCCCTACGGCCTAGCCGCTTACTTCTATGGGCGCGACATCGGGCGGGTGTTCCGCGTGGCCGAAGCCCTCGAATACGGGATGGTCGGCGTCAATACGGGCATGGTGGCTACCACCGTTGCGCCTTTTGGTGGGGTAAAAGAAAGTGGTATTGGCCGCGAAGGCTCGAAATACGGGCTGGAGGATTTTTTGGAGACCAAGTATATTTGTTTGGCGGGGATATAAGGTAGCGTCGAGGTGTCATCCGCGACGAAGGAGAGGGTGACATCTCGACGCGGCTATGGTTTTCTGGTTTTCTTTATTTTTTCGAGTTGTTTGTCAAAATCTGAAAAGTACTTTTTGTCTTGCTCTACCCGAAAAACATCGTACTCTGTCTCTGCTTTTTGGGCTGCAGAACCGTGCGATATCTTCCCGGCATTGTCCAATACCTCCAGGCTATTGGAATCCAAAAATTTGTTGGTGCGTAATATCCAATCTTTCATCGTCATTGTCATTTGCCGTCGTGCCTGAAACGCTGCCAGGTCAAGATAAGCGCTCACCAAAAGATTCAAATCACCTATTTCATTTTCTGTCAGATAATTTTTGGCAACCCGCACATCGCTTTTCATGATTTTCCCTGAGGGGGCATTTTTCCGAGTGCTCAACCCCATGTTTGCCTTATGTCGATCGGCCCTCGAATGGACTAATTCTGCGGCAGTATGACCTGTAATCGCATAGTGCAGTTTGTTTTGTACCATCGAGTAGAACAACTTAGTCTCCTCCGCTTGTGGGGAGTAGTCGGCACTGCATTGCTCAAAAATATCGGCTAATTTCTGATACGCCCGGCGTTCGCTTGCCCTGATCTCACGGATGCGCTCGAGCAATTCATCAAAATAATCCTTGCCAAAGGGCTTGCCGTTTTTCAACATCTCATCGTTGAGGACAAAGCCTTTGATGATGAATTCTTTGAGCGTTTGAGTCGCCCAAATGCGGAATTGGGTAGCTTGATAGCTGTTCACCCGATAACCGACTGCAATAATTGCATCGAGATTATAAAACTCTACTTCACGACTTACTTCGCGGTTACCTTCGGTCTGAACTATTCGAAAATTTCTAATAGTTGCCGACTCCTCCAACTCGCCTGACTTGAATATTTCCTTCAAGTGGTAATTGATGGTCGGCACTTCTACACCAAACAATTCCGCCATTTTCCGTTGGCTGAGCCAGAAGGTTTCAGCATTGAAAAAGACCTCAATTTTGATCTTGCCCGTGGGGGCAGAATAGAGTATGATGTCGTTGAATTGCGGTACTTGGTCGGGCATGCCTTTGTTTTAAAATTGGATAAGGAACGGTGTCAAAAATAACATCATTTTTTAAAACAAAAAATTTATTTTATCCTCCTTACTCCCTTTTGGGCAATGCCTGCAAGTACGCCATGAGCAGCACCCCCGCCAGCCCGATGGCTTGAACGCCGAAAAAGGCCAAGT
>CAZPTQ010000206.1:0-8029 GCA_964589365.1 uncultured Saprospiraceae bacterium | reverse complement strand
TAAGGTTTTTAAAACCTTATAGGATTTCGTGAAATAAGAAATAAAATTCCGCGATTGATTTTCAATCTGAATTTTTGACACAACCCCTACTGTCATTCTGACACACCCGAACGCAAGGCACGAAAGTTGACAAAGCATCTTGGGTGTAAAAACCTAAGGGCATTCCCTGCCCGGCCTAGCATTTTTTCAAAATGAAAAATCCGTTCAAAAAAATACTCGATATGAAGGAAAAAGAGCCGAATATGCCTGAGCATGAGCTGCAGGAAATCACTGTAGAATCTGCCGAAACCGCTACAAATCAAAGCGATTCCCTGCAAAATAAGCCTGCATCAGATTCCGACCCACTCGCTGAACTCCAAAAGCAACTTGAAGAAAGCCGCAACAAATACCTATACCTCTTCTCCGATTTTGAAAACTACAAGCGCAATGCCGCCCGTGAGCGCATGGACCTCATAACCACCGCCGGGCGCGACATGATGGCAGCACTGCTGCCTGTTTTGGACGATTTTGACAGAGCGGCCAAAAACGGAGCGCTTTCTGAAGGCACTACCCTCATTCATCACAAAATTGCCCACACCCTCAAAAGCAAGGGCTTGGTTTCGCTCGATGCTGAGGCTGGTGACGAATTCAACCCCGACATTCATGAGGCGGTGGCTGAAATTCCCGCTCCTACTGAAGAAACCAAAGGCAAAATCGTAGACATTCTCGAACAAGGCTATTCCCTCGGCGGCAAGATTATCCGACACGCCAAGGTGGTGGTAGGGAAGTAAATAATATATTGATAAATTGGGATATTAAGATATTGGTTCAATATCCTAATATCCCAATTTCTCAATATCCTTTTAACCAATTTCAATGGCAAAACGCGATTATTACGAAGTGCTGGGCGTAGCGAAAAGCGCTAGTGCCGACGATATAAAAAAAGCCTACCGCAAAAAGGCCCTCGAACTTCACCCCGACCGAAACCCGGACGACAAAGGGGCGGAAGAAAAATTTAAAGAAGCCGCCGAAGCCTACGATGTACTGAGCGATGGGGATAAAAAAGCCCGATACGACCGCTATGGTCACGCAGGTTTGGAAGGCATGGGCGCAGGCGGCCCCGGGGGCAGTTTTCAGGGCATGGATATGGATGACATTCTGCGCCGCTTTGGATTTGATACCGACGATATTTTTGGCGAGTTTTTTGGCGGCCGAGGGCGCGGCGGACGGGGCGGTAGAGCCAAGGGCGAACGCGGCAGTAACCTCCGCATTAAAGTCAAAATGACCCTCGAAGAAGTCGCTACCGGGGTAAATAAAAAGATCAAAGTGCGCAAGCAAGTCAGTTGCAGCACTTGTAGCGGTTCTGGCGCAAAAGATGCCAGCAGTGTGGACACTTGCGCCACTTGTCGCGGCGCAGGTGCGGTCAATCAAGTGCGCCAAACTCCCTTTGGCATGATGCAGACCGCCATCACTTGTCCTACTTGCAACGGAGCTGGGCAGACCATCAAATCCCCTTGCAACGTTTGCAAGGGCGATGGACGCGTTTTTGGCGAAGAAACCATTGACGTGGACATCCCGGCAGGCGTACACGAGGGCATCCAACTCAGTGTGTCGGGCCGCGGCAATTCCGGGGCAAAAGGTGGCCCGCCCGGCGACCTACTCATCGCCATCGAAGAAACGCCACACGAAGAACTAACCCGCGAAGGCAGCAACGTGGTGTTTGAACTATACATCAATTTTGCCGACGCAGCCCTTGGCTCGAAAGTAGACGTGCCCACGCTCGACGGACGCGCCCGAATCACCATCCCTGCTGGCACCCAAGCGGGCAAGGTTTTCCGATTGAAAGACAAAGGTTTGCCCGCATTGCAGAGCTATGGCCGTGGCGACCAACTTGTGCACGTAAATGTGTGGACACCCAAAAAAGTCAACGACGAGGAACGCCGCCTGCTTGAAAAACTCCGCGATATGCCAAACCTGAAACCCACTCCGGGCAAGGAAGAGAAGGGGTTTTTTGATCGGGTGCGGGATATGTTTGAGTAGGGTGTTTTCAAAAAGTCGAGGTCGAAACCTCATAGGTTTTCAAAACCTATGAGGTTTTAAATTTTCGCGGCAGAATGATTTCTACCCCACCTTTTAAAAACAAAAAGTTTTTCAGAATTTCGCGCTTTCAAACCAGTTTAGCATGACCAAAAGCAAAGGGCAAGGAACAATAAATGACGACTTGGTTGATCCCAACCACATCATCATAAAGGGTGCCCGAACCAACAACCTCCGCAATGTGGACTTGAGCATCCCTAAGAACCAACTCGTGGTCGTCACGGGTGTTTCTGGTTCCGGAAAATCGAGTATTACGATGGACACGCTTTACGCCGAGGGCCAGCGACGCTATGTGGAAAGCCTTTCGAGTTATGCACGCCAGTTCCTTGGGCGCATGAAAAAACCCGATGTGGATTATATCCGGGGCATTTGCCCGGCCATCGCCATTGAGCAGCGCGTCACTACTGGTAATGCGCGAAGTACGGTAGGGAGCATGACGGAAGTGTACGAGTTCCTGCGCTTGCTGTACGCCCGCATTGGCAAATTTTACTCGCCCATTTCCGGGCAAATCGTGCAAAAACACGAGGTGTCCGACGTCATTGATTTTATCAAGAAACTCCCCGACGGCACCCGCGGACTTGTGCTCATGCCGTTCCCGAAAAAATATCTGGAACGCAGCCTGGACCAAGAATTAAACCTTTTGTTGCAAAAAGGCTACACACGGGTTCAGTTCGGGAACGAGACCATCAGTATTCAGGATATCCTGGAGGGCGTAGAAAAACGATTCGATACCAAACAGGCCGCCTATCTTTTCAACGAACAAAACCTACGGCTTCTGATTGACCGTTTTGTCCTTTCACCTGAATTGGAGGAGTCAGACTGGATGCGTTTGTCGGATTCAGTGAACACAGCGTTTTATGAAAGTGAGGGGGAGTGTCATGTGGCAGTTGGAGAGACCGGTATTCATCATTCATCATTCATCATTCATCCTTACAACAACCGCTTCGAACTAGACGGCATCTCCTTTCCGGAACCCACCCCGCAATTATTCAACTACAACAATCCCTACGGGGCTTGTCCCACCTGCGAAGGCTATGGCCGGGTGCTCGGCATTGATCTGGACAAGGTAGTGCCTGACAAAACCAAATCCGTGTACGACGGTGCGGTCGCTGTCTGGAAAGGCGAGAAGTTCGGCGAGTCATTGACGATGCTGCTGGAACACGCGCACAAATTTGATTTTCCCGTTCACACCCCTTACGAGGCCCTTACAAAGCCGGAACAAAAACTTTTATGGAGTGGTAATCAATACTTTGAAGGGATTGATGCTTTTTTCAAACAACTGGAAAGTCAGACCTACAAAATCCAGAACCGTGTGACCCTGGCCCGTTACCGTGGCAAAACCACCTGCCATACTTGCGAGGGCGGAAGGCTTCGACAAGAGGCACTGTGCGTAAAAATTGTAGGCAAGAACATCTCCGAACTGGCGGGAATTCCACTTGACGAGGTGCTGGTTTTTTTTCAAAACCTTGCTACACAACTTAGCGATTACGACCGCCAAATTGCCAAACGCCTGCTGTTGGAAATCAACAATCGCCTGCGCTTTATGGTCGAACTTGGTCTTGGCTATCTAACGCTCGACCGTATTTCCAGCACACTTTCTGGCGGCGAAACCCAACGCATTCACCTCACCCGAACGCTTGGCTCCAACCTCACGGCTTCGATGTATTTGCTCGACGAACCTTCCGTTGGTTTACACCCGCGAGACACCGGACGATTGGTCAAAGTGCTGAAAGAACTTCGGGACCTCGGCAATACCGTGGTGGTGGTGGAGCACGAGGAATCCGTTATTGAAAACGCCGACTACCTTGTGGATATGGGTCCCGAAGCGGGTAAACACGGCGGCAATGTGGTGTATTCCGGGCCTTATGCAGACATTGCCAAGGCAGCGCCTAACAGCCTGACTACCCAATACATGACGGGGAAGATGAGCATCAAAACGCCCACGACACGTCGCCCGGCAAAGGAATTTTTAACGCTCAAGGGTGTGCGCCAGCACAACCTAAAAAACATGGATGTGCGCATACCGCTCCATTGCCTGACGGTGGTCAGCGGCGTAAGCGGTTCGGGAAAAACCACCCTCGTGCGCGACATATTTTTCCCTGCGCTCTCGCAGCATTTGCCCGAAAACGCCGGGAAACAGCCCGGTTCCTTTGACGGCATAGAGGGCAGCGTAAAAAAAGTGACCCGTGTGGAGTTCATCAACCAAAGTCCTATTGGTAAAAGCAGCCGTTCCAACCCCGTCACCTATGTGAAGGCTTACGATTATATCCGCGAACTTTTTGCCAAACAGCAGCTTTCCAAAATTCGCGGGTTTCAACCCAAACACTTCAGTTTCAACGTAGAGGGAGGCCGATGCGAGACCTGCAAAGGCGAAGGCGAACAAGTGATAGAAATGCAGTTTTTGGCTGACGTACACCTCGAATGCGAGGAGTGCAAAGGCCGCAGATTCCGTCAGGAAGTGCTCGATGTGCAGTACAAGGGCAAGAGCATTTTCGACGTGCTGAACCTCAGCGTGGAAGAAGCGCTGGAGTTTTTCAAAGGCCAAAAAGACATAACAGACCGAATCCAGCCACTGTTCGACGTGGGTTTGGGCTACGTCCACCTTGGTCAATCCAGCAGCACCCTTTCCGGTGGCGAGGCGCAGCGTGTGAAACTCGGCTCTTTCCTGATCCGGGAAAATTCAAGCGGCCACATCTTTTTCATTTTCGACGAGCCTACTACCGGACTGCACTTTCACGATATCCAAAAACTCCTCACAGCCATCAACGCGCTGGTGGAAAAAGGCCACTCGGTGCTGGTAGTGGAACACAACATGGAGGTCATCAAATCGGCTGACTGGGTGATTGACCTTGGGCCGGAAGGTGGGAAAGAAGGCGGGGGCCTGGTCTTTGAGGGAACGCCAGAGGGGTTGGTGAAGGTGGAGGGGAGTTATACGGGGGTGTATTTGAAGGAGAAGTTGTAGGGGGGGGATACCTTTTTTCGTTTACAGGCCTTCTTTTTGGGAGTATTCAGAAATCTGTGTCAACTGCCGGGTGCACCCCCTTCAGGTGTAGGGGGTGCACCCGGCAGTTGACATAGATTTGAATACGCTCAGTATTACCGTCCAGGATCCTAAAGAAGGCTATGCCGCTCCCTGGGTCTATCCATCCGCCAACGGCATTCCACACGGCATCAACTTTTTCAATACCCCCCATCGGTCAAAAGCAATCGCTTGAAATTTGACAAATTTTTAAAATTTGTCCATCTTCAGCGTGAGGCGAGCGCACTGCCAATGGGCATTTTCGATTCTGCCATAAGACCTATAAGGTTTTTAAAAACCTTATAGGTCTCGTTTCAAAAATGTCCGATAGTCGGAGACCCAATGCAATGGCCGGATCTTGATTGCTTTTTAGGGCATAGCGCTGGGGCTGCCGCCAGGTTGCGGACATGGGCGCCGTGGCGCAAAACAGGGTATGCAGATTTGCGTAGAGTTAAAGAAAAATAGCCCAAACCTCAACCCCGAAAACAGCCCCTGTCTTTGCCACATGCTTAAAGACACGGGTTTCTTCCTACATTTGTCCATCATCAAACACCAAACCTAAACCACTCCGATTCAGACCCAATCCCACCCATGGCAATCAAAAAATCAGAACTCTACTCCTCCCTCTGGGCAAGTTGCGACGAGCTACGCGGCGGAATGGATGCCTCCCAGTACAAAGACTATGTGCTGGTAATGCTCTTCGTCAAGTACATCAGTGACCGATACGCCGGACAAGCTTACGCACCCATCAAGATACCCGAAGGAGCCAGTTTTCAGGATATGGTCGCCCTGAAAGGCAATCCTGACATTGGAGATTTGATCAACAAACGGGTGATTGGGCCGCTGGCAGAAGCAAACAAGTTGTCAGAGATGCCGGATTTCAACAACCCGGACAAGTTGGGCAGCGGGGCAGACATGGTGAAGAAGCTTACCAACCTGATCGCCATTTTTGAAAACCCGGCCTTGGATTTCAGAAGCAACCGCGCTGAAGGAGATGATATTCTGGGCGATGCATACGAATACTTGATGCGGCACTTTGCTACGGAGAGCGGAAAAAGCAAAGGCCAGTTTTACACCCCTGCCGAAGTGAGTCGGGTGATGGCAAAAATCATCGGCATACACCCTCAAAATACTACTTCCGAAACTTCAGTTTATGACCCTACCTGTGGTAGCGGCTCCTTATTGCTGAAAGTGGCCGAAGCATCCGAAAAGCTCATTTCCGTGTTCGGTCAGGAAAACGAGACTGCAACAGCAGGTTTGGCTCGAATGAATATGATCCTGCACAACAACCCAACCGCTGTAGTCAAGCAAGGCAATACCCTTTCCAATCCGTTGTTTCGGGATGATACCGGACGGCTGAAAACCTTTGATTATGTGGTGGCCAATCCGCCATTCAGTTACAAGAGTTGGAGCAATGGCGTGAACATCCCGGAAGAGCAGCAGGCTGGCGGAAGGTTTTACGGCTACGGAGTACCTCCCGCCAAAAATGGCGACTATGCCTTTTTGATGCATATCCTGAAATCATTGAAGAGCAAAGGCAAAGGGGCGGTGATCCTGCCACATGGAGTCTTGTTTCGTGGAAATGCAGAAGCAGAAATCCGCCAAAATCTCATTCGCAGAGGGGTGATCAAGGGCATCATTGGCTTGCCTGCCAACTTGTTTTACGGCACCGGTATTCCAGCCTGCCTCATTGTGCTGGACAAAGAGAACGCCGACAACCGCAAAGGCATTTTTATGATGGATGCCGGAAAAGGTTTTATGAAGGATGGCAACAAAAACCGACTCCGGGAGCAGGACATTCACAAGATGGTGGATGTGTTCAACAAGCAACTTGAAATACCCAAATACAGCCGCATGGTGCCTGTGGCCGAGATTGTAGAAAAGGAATTCAACCTGAACCTCCCCAGGTACATTGACAGCACCGAACCCGAAGACATTCAGAACATTGAAGCCCACCTGCAAGGCGATATTCCCAATGCAGATGTGGATGCCCTGCAACGCTACTGGGACGTGTATCCTTCCCTGAAAAGCCATTTGTTCGAAAAAAGCAAACGCCCTGATTTCAGCAAACTGCGCATCGGGCAGGACGAAATCAAACAAAGCATTTTTGCCCATCCTGAATTTACCGCCTACGGACAAAAGACCGATATTGTCTTCAACACCTGGAAAAACAAGGTAGTACCCCTTTGCCTTGCGATCAACGCCGATACCAAGCCCAAAAAGTTCATCCACACCATCAGCGAAGACCTGTTGCAGACCTTCAGCAACCTCCAACTGATTGACCCTTATGATGTGTACCAGCACCTGATGAGCTACTGGATGGAAATCATGCAAGATGATGCCTATCTGATCGTGACGGACGGCTGGAAATCAGGCAATGAAGTGGAATGGATGAAAAAGGAATTTGAAGGCAAACTTATCCCCAAGCCATTACTGATTCACCGCTATTTCGATGCCGAGCAAAAAGCCCTGGAGCAGTTGGAAGCCAAACGCGATGCCCTTGCTGCCCAGTTAGAAGAGCTGGAAGAAGAACACAGTGGCGAAGAAGGCCTGTTTGCCGCGCTGGACAAAGTGAACAAAGCCAATGTCAATACCGAACTGAAAACGCTGAACACTGATCTGAAAAAACTCAAAAAAGGCGAGGCTGATTTTGAAGAACTGACCCAAAAGAAATCGGTCTTTGAGCAATATGTTGAATTGGCAGATGCCCAAGCCGAAGCCAACAAAATGGGCAAAGAAGCCAAATCTGCATTAGACCAAAAACTACTGGACCAATACAAAACCCTCACCGAAGCAGACATCAAAACGCTGGTGATAGAAGACAAATGGATGGCTACCATCGAAGCCACGGTAAAAGGCGAGATGCAACGGATCAGCCAGCGATTGACGCAGCGGATCAAGGAACTGGCAGAACGCTACGACGCGACGTTACCT
>CAZPTQ010000205.1:0-8209 GCA_964589365.1 uncultured Saprospiraceae bacterium | reverse complement strand
CCCACGCCTGGCAGTGCATACCAATAAACACCCGCAGGCAAAGCACTCAATGATACCTGAACGCTGCCATGACCATCAGGCAGGGCAATTTCCAAAGCAGCCTGGCCAAACACATTGAACAGCAGCAACCGCTGGTCGGAACTACCTAAGCCGCTGTATTCTATCGTGACCGCATCGGAGGCAGGGTTGGGGTACAATTTTAAGGATTGCCCAGAAGAACCTGATTTTTTTAACTTGTTGATAGAACGTTCTCCCCCGTAACAAATCACAAAATCGTCGTAAACAGCAGGGCTTTCTTGCACCAACTCAAGCAAAGCACGGGCTCGTAACACTGCTTCTCCATCTGAAAGCGGGCAAAGCGCTGCAATAATTTCTAAAGTGGAAACTTGTGCTTCTGATAATTCAATATTACCAATCGCTGCTGATTGTAAAAATAACTGATTGACCGTTTTTTCGTTGACTTGGTAGGATGCCGTACCTGATAATGCTCCATTAAGTGTTAACAGATTGCCCGCAGCGGTAGCGCGTGCGCCTTCATTCATGGTGCCTAATTGCCGAATGCCCGTTTGAACATTTGCATATCCAGATAGACCGTTGGTTTGTGCTTGTGACAAGAAGGCTGAAACGTCTGAGTTGCCAGGGTAAGGATTCCCTTCTTCTAACACCCGCTCATAAAATCTGCGTTGTGCAAGCCACTGATTAGCAGCACTATACATAACCCCGCCGAGTTCTCCTTTTACAATTTTTATATCCAAAGGATAATCTGAAATAATATTCGGCAAAGGACAACTTGAACCGGGAATACATTGGTAAGAAGGAGAAGTCGTAGCAATGTCAAGAAACCAAACAAAAGGCAGCCAAGAGTCTGGCAAAAAATCAGCGTTTTCATTGGCATCTACGGTAAACAAGGAATGATCTTGCGCGCCAGCACCTGCCATAGCCCCGACACCCTCGAACTTATTCCCCCGGTGTGGCTGTCCCCCGATCACCGCATCAGTACCCAATACTAACCCCGCAGCACTATTTGCATCCATTGTATTCCCAGAAATATCTGCCTTATTCCTTCCGCCGAGCATCCCCTCGAAATGCAGGCCACGGGCAGGGCCGTCGGTCAGGTTGCACAACACACTGGCGCGGCCGGCATGAATGGCGTAAATGCCATCATTGTTGCCACTGCCCGAGCTGGTGACGGTGTTGCAGTTGAATGTGTTTCGGTCGCCGCCTTCCATCTTGATGCCAAAGAGGGTTCCGCTGCCTGCAAGGTTTACGGTGTTTTGGGTCACTTTGATGCGATTGGCTACACCGATTTGTATGCCTGTTGCACCTTCGTCCATAGTGACGTGGTTGTTGGCAACAAAACCCTCTTGTTGCGGGAACATTTCTTGCCCACCGTTGGCGATCCCTACGCCCTTGGGGTTTCCTGCCATGTGTACTATGTTATTGTCAATACTTGACTGCCCCGGCAAGCCTGACTGATAATAGACAGAAATGCCACGATCGGAAGCAGCAATGTTGTTCCAATAGATTTTGTAGGCTTTATTCCCTCCGCCTCCAGCGACGATGCCGTTGGTCATATTTCCCATTTCACAACCTGCAACATCTATTGAGCCGCCCAACACATTTATCCCTGTATGGCAGTTGTCCATGCCCAGTATGCCCGGCGCGATGCCTGTGTAACTACCCTTGATGTTGGCACTTCCTCCCGTAAGGTGTATTGCGCTCCCCGTGAACAAAGGGCCGGGGTAACCAGAAGGTCTGGCCTCCTGAAGAATATCCATAAAGGTGGCCTCTCGCACAGTTACGTTGGTATTTTCTGCGTGGATGCCGTAGTGAAGGTTGGAGAATTCGTTTGCCAAGCCAAATACAGCATCTTTGTCTATGGACAAACCACCCGCATGATCCTTGACATAGATGCCTGCGAAGCTTTTTGAACCCGGAGCAGGTATCTGTCCCCCTCCCCATGTCGGCTTCAAGCCATTGCCCATCGTGACAAATTTGTTTCCAAGTGCAGTAATATTGTGCGAACCTGAGCCTTCCGGGGCGGTTCGGATACCAAAATTATTGTTCACGAATTTACAACATTGGATGTCTGCGGTGCCCCCTTTCTGGACGTTAACGGCAAACTGTGCGTCTGCCACGGAGGTCATCATGTTCATTTCGAGGGTAGCGCCCTCACGTACCGTGATGCCTTTCCACATGGTAGAACAACCTTCTATTTGGATGTGGGGCATTTTGACTGTACTGCCATTAGCGATTTCTAATTCTGCACCTGGGGCAAAAAGGAGTTTTTTGTTTTCACCAAAGGAATAAGGGTTATTCCATCCAGGAGTTGAAGAGGGATTCATGTTTAATTTTCCGGTGATAATCAAGGGGTTGAAAAATTTCCAAGTCCCCGTGGCATATAAGGCAGAAAAACTGGTGTTATTGACTTGAATATAAGGCCGAATAACGAAATTCTTATTTTTCTCACCATCTCCATCTCCAGTATAAATAGATACTGGTATGGTAGACTGAAATAGAGTCAGCCCACCTAAATACTTTAATTTGAATACTAAAGTTTTGGCTTCAGCTGCTACGAACGGAAAAAATATTTCATTTCCACAATTTGGCGTGATTGGGTCGGTTATTATAAATTCTTTACTGCCACTTGGTAGCGTTACTATACAATTGAAGGGCGACTCTGAATCAGGCACAAATTCGATGTTAGCAGTTGTGGCTTGAGAAATCAATACTCTGAAATTCCGACCAATCACCTCATTATTGTTAAAAAATGTAGCAGTAACGGTAACTATATCACCCTCACTTCTACAATTTAGAACTGGGTTTGGATTTTCGAGATGGATACCATAGGAAATTGTTCCGGTAGGAGGGCAAATAAAATCCGACTCGAAAGAAGGGTTTTGAATTTGTAAACATGGGCACTTAATAGTGTCAAAAAATTTCTTCAGGCAAATAATGTCACATGATGTAAAATGGTAGTCCCCTCCTTGATAGCACATGAGGGGATATAGTGTACTTGGGTTATTATCCGTACAAGCTGGGTGGCAAATTGTCGCAACAGGATAATCCAAATGATCCAGCCCAAAAGTGTGCATAATTTCATGTCCAAGGGTTTTTCCTTGCATATTGGCTGCAGTGACAATGACTACATTGGGATGGTCGAATATTCCTTCTTCGCAAATCACAGCATTTCCGGACATATACCCCGCATACTCCAGCATTCTGCCAGAAAGTAGAATGACAATATCCTTGGATATACATTTTTTGTCGCCAAATCTCCAACGATTTCTAATATGGGTTGCCCAATTTTCTTTAACGGGGTCGAACGCTGAATTACTTAGGATAGTTTCAGAAAATTGGATCAATCGGAATTCTGTTACATAGCCTAAATTTGACAATTTGGGTTCTAATCCCTCTTTCATATCTTGAAAGATGTCTTCTGCTTTCATTCTTACAACATCTATATCTGGGCCATAAGCGCTAACAAATTCTTCGTCTACCATCATAACACATTCAATTTTGGCAGAAAAACACATGTCTACAGCTCCTACATTATAATTGAAACAATTGTTAGTTTGTTGGGCAAGTAGCCGACTGGAAGCCATTACTAAAAAAAGTAAAATTAGAGCCGTGAGCCGTGAGCCGTGAAGATGTTGTGTTTCATAATTTTGGAAAAATTAAATAGTGAAAAAATCGGTTAATTTGTCCCAAGATAAGCAAGTCTTTTATAAAGCACCGAGAAACAAACGTTAAATTTCGCAGTCGGGTCTTAGCGGCAAATGAATGGGTTGTTTGATTGATTGAATTGACCTTGCCCTAAATTTCTCTCCGACAAACAACAAAATAAAAGCCACGGCCCTGTGCAATCAAGGCCGTGGCTGGAAAGAACATTTACGCTGAGTGACATTATGCTTACCCTTATCTCGCCACCACCAATTTCCGCACCGCCATACCTTTGTCCGTCAATACCTGAAGCACATAAACCCCGGCCGGAAGTGCTACTGTTTCAACTTCAAATGTGGCGGTCAAAAGCCTTTTTTGCCACACCGTTTTCCCAAAAACATCGAATAATAGCGCTTGCCTCGGATTTGCCCCAATCACGCTGACTTTCGCTTGTTTATGGGCCGGATTGGGCGATATTTCCAATTGAATTTGCGGTACGCCTGGGTCTGATGTTTTGCTGGTGAAATTGACCACAAAGCAATAGGTGTCCGAGCAGGTCCCTGCGAAATTGCTGATTTCCAGACAGATTTGATAGATACCAGGAGCCGGATATGTATGGGTCAACGAATCGAAAATGCCCGGATGCAGTGGGGAACCATCTCCAAAATTCAAGCTGGATGCTTCAGCATTCAAAGATTGGTTTTTAACCAGTATTGTGTTCCCGGCCAAAATTTCCACCTCAAAAAACGCCTTGCATTCCGAGTTTTCGCAGCACACCCCTTTGGTCCATGATTTGACACCGCCGTAATGAAGCGCATAGCACTCATTATCATACGTCACGTCATCGCAGCCGCACACGGGGTCGTAAATCTCGAAGCAAATTGCTGAAGAATCAATCCAGACAGGATTCACGCATTCATTGGGGCAGATGCCGGGTGTCCAGGCCGTAATTCCATTGTAGTAATATGCCACACATTCATTGGAATAGCTGATCCCGTCGCAACCGCACACTGGGTCGTACACCGCTGGACAAAGTATACTGGGGTCAATCACCGTGGGGTCAAAACAGGTCTGCCCAGCCACGATTATTTTTTTGCAAATAGTGCCGCCACATTGCGTTCCGTCCGCAAAAAGCCCCGAAACGGTTAGGCATACCTCATACTCGCCTGGATCAAGGAAATTGATTGTCGGAGCCTCTTCCATGGAGGTTTGACCATTGCCGAAGTCCCAAAACCAACTGCTGATGTTCCCGCCTGGGAAAACAGACTCCTCTTGAAAAGTCCATACCCTGAGTGAACCGCCCGTATTCTCTCCATAAAAATCAACGAACAAGTTGTTACAAATACTGCCACAAGCTCCCGGAGTCCAGGAGGTAACACCGCCATAATTATAAGCTTCACAAGCATTCCCATAGGTGACACCATCGCAACCACAGACCGGGATGTAGACCAGAGGGCAAGGCACAGAATCAATCTGAGCCGGCTCAACACAAGGTGTTGTCACCTCAAATGCCTGACAAACCGTACAAGTCTCAGGGCTGAAATCTCCCGTTGGGTAAGTGGCACATAAGGTGTGCTTACCTGGCTCATTAAACAGATGGACAAAATCATGCCCTGAACCGGTGGCTATACCCCCATCGAGCGACCAATTTGCATAGAAAAAGATTGGCGGGTCAATGTTGCCAAAATCAAATTGAGCGTGCAGGGTAGTACCGTTCAGATCGTATTCGAATTCATACAGGCAATTGTCAAAACAGTCATTGGGCACCGTTACGGTTTGACAATAGGTTCCTTCGCATAGCTGTCCGTTGACACCAATGGCTTTCACCGTGAGACACACGATATAGTTGCCTGGAACAGCATATTCGTGTGTGGGATGCTGCTCGCTGGAATTATCGCCATCTCCGAAATCCCAGGCCCAACTGAGGATTTGCCCGTTTTGAATGGTGCTTTCGTCATTGAAAGCAACGGTGGTGGAATGGGTAATCAGGAAGTCTGAGAACTTGACATTCAGCGTGTTACAGTCGCCAGCTGCGCATTCTCCTGCGATCCAGGACGTGACACCACCAAAATTGAGGGCTTCACAAGAATTGCCATAAGTCACCCCGTCGCAGCCGCACACCGGGTCGAAAAGGGTGATACAAACGGCATTCGGATTGATGAGGGAAGAATCCACGCAGCCTGTTTGGGCGTGGAGACGGCTGGGGTTAGATGCTAAGGCAAGCACTCCCAGGAGTGCAATTAATCGGAAGAGATAGTTCATATTGTTCAATTTTGAAACATTAAAAAAACGGATTCGGAAGGCAAGACGGTGGCATGGTTCCAGCCCGTTGGGCTATGTCTTGTTTAGGATTCGTTAAAATAGTGGAACGCGCTACAAGAAAATACAGTATGACCGAAACTGGCAAAAAATGCCCGCAATCATTCTACTTTTGCACCCGCCTCCGCCAACAATAAAAATGTGGCAGATGAAACGGAGGTTAAAGTGCTCAATTTGACTTATATATTATGGCTGAAAAAAGCAAACCTAAACTGGCCCAAAAGCCCAATCGAAACCCAACCCGAAAGGCTGCTTCTACGCCGCTTACCGAGACCTTCCGTCCGGGTTTTTGGAGCAATCATTGGATACCCTCCATAATGTTGTTGGCAATGGCCTTTGCGCTATACTTTATTGGTCTTAGATATGGCTATGTGCTTGACGATGAGATGATCTACTGGAAGAACGAGTATGTGCAAAAAGGCTTCGCCGGGTTACGCCAGATTTTCACTACCGATAGTTTCATGGGGTATTTCAAAGAGCCAAAGTTTTTGCTCGAAGGAGGACGATACCGTCCGCTTTCCCTTGCCACATTCGCTATGGAAGTTGAGTTTTTTGGACCAAACAAACCGGCGGCCGGCCACTTTTTCAATGTGCTGCTGTATGGGCTTACCGGGATGCTGATATATCGCATCTTGCTGGGTTTGTTCCCAATCCGGGAAGGCGAATCAAAAAGCCTTCGCAAAGGCTTCGGCTGGCAAGGGTACTTTAGCGTTCCATTTATTGCCTCAACACTGTATATGCTGCACCCGCTGCATGTGGAATGTGTGGCAAACATCAAAGGACGCGACGAAATTCTGGCCTTGCTCGGTGGGCTAGGAGCTTTGTGGGCCACGCTAAAATATTTCGACACAAAAGGCTGGTGGTGGATGTTGATCTCTGCCGTTTCGCTACTCTTGGGGATGTTCGCAAAAGAAAACGCGCTGACGTTTGTTGCCGTCATCCCGCTCACCGTGTGGTTTTTCACCAAAGTCTCTCTAAACCGGGCATTAATTGCCACGTTGCCACTACTTGCGGCTGCACTCCTTTTTATCTTGGTACGCTACGAAGCGCTTGGGTATTTGCTGAATCCGGGCAAAATTGCCGGTAATGATATAATGAACAACCCGTTTTTTGGCATGAGCGGCCAGGAAAAAATAGCCACTATATTTCTAACATTGGGTTGGTACATCAAACTGCTTTTCGTGCCGCACCCGCTCACGATTGACTACTACCCCTACCATGTGCCAAAGGTTGGCTGGTCTGACTGGCGGGCTTTGTTGGGACTTGCACTTAATGTTGGCCTGGGCATTTGGGCACTTTGGAATATTCGCAAGCGCAGTGTCCCGGCCTATGCTATTTTGTTTTATCTGTTGACTATCAGCATTGTCTCCAACCTGTTTGTGTCCGTAGGCACCTTTATGAACGAGCGATTTCTGTATATGCCGTCCTTAGGTTTTTGCATTTTGGCAGGGTGGTTTTTTGCCCGCAAATTGCCTGAATGGCTCAAAGAAAAACCAGATTCAGCCTATCCATTGGGTATGATCATTTTTGCGTTAATCGCCGGACTTTTTGCGTACCGGGTGGTCACGCGGATTCCGGATTGGCAGAGTACGCTTACGCTCAACCGCGCTGCCGTGCAAGTTTCGGAAGGCAGCGCTCGTTCTCATTTCTTCAATGCAACAGGGCTTTATGAAGAAAAATATGTAAAAGAGAAAAACAAAGAAGAAAAGGAAAGATTGGTAACAGAAATGGAATATCACGTCAAGCGCTCGCTGGAAATAAACCCAAATTACGGCGCGGCGTTGATTATGAAATTCAATGTGGCAGCCGCCCGCTTTGACCTTGACCACCAACTCGACAAGTTTTTCCACGTAGTGGAAGATGTAGTCGAAAAAATACCCTACAACGCTACCTTTAGGAAAAACCTAGCTGCTTACCTGAAGTATCTTGATGGCTCAAACGCTGATAAGTACATGGCTTTTTGCTACCGTGTGGGCTATGAATTCTTTTGGAAAAAGAAAAACGACCCAAGCACCGCACTTTTCTTCCTTGAGTTCGCGCTAAATCGTCAATACGAAGACATTCGCACCCTAGAATCAATCGCAGAAATCAGCGAAGCAACGGGAAATGCTGCTCAGGCGGCAGAATTCAGGGCGCGAGCGAATGCGCAGAAATGAGTTTTGTGAATGGTCTATTGGTGATTGGTGATTGGTTAACTGGTGACTAATCCACCAATGAACCATTCACC
>CAZPTQ010000204.1:0-8307 GCA_964589365.1 uncultured Saprospiraceae bacterium | reverse complement strand
GAGTTCCGGGGTACATATACGTCCAAGCGCAGCCTGGTACTCAGCTTTTAATTGCTCAATGACCGAGCGGGGTATCGAACCATAGAGCCGATAGGTGACAAAATAAATCGCCTCGGGGATTTGCCAATGCGGCAGGTTGCGACGGTAGAATTGTTTTTCCATGCTACAAAAATAGCCGAGATTATTGTTCAATGCAATAGCCGGGCGTGTATGTACCCCGGAACTCTGTTCCGGGGCGTCGCGCTTAGATACGGCCCCGGAACAGAGTTCCGGGGTACAACGAAGCGCGACGCCCCGGAACTCCGTTCCGGGGTACATTCCCCCAAAATTTTCTTTGGCAGGAAAAATCTGCCCCAACTATCTTTTTTTTCACGAGGAATCGTACTTTTGCGCGGCTTTTTGAAAGAGCATCCATTTTCCGGTGGCCGGATGCTAAAAAACTACGCCGGATACCAAATTTCATTTCGCAACTATGGCAAATATCGGTCGTATCAAACAAATTATCGGCGCAGTCGTGGACGTTGACTTTAGCGGTCCTGACAGCAATCTGCCCGAAATCCTCAGCGCGCTGGAAATAACCCGTGCGGATGGCACCAAACTCGTGCTCGAAGTGCAACGCCACCTTGGCGAAGACGGCGTTCGCACCATCGCAATGGACTCTACCGACGGTCTGATGCGCGGCATCGAGTGTGTTGACACAGGCTCTCCCATTGCAATGCCCGTAGGCGAACATGTGCGCGGTCGCCTCTTCAATGTGGTTGGCGAAGCCATTGACGGCATCGGCCACGTGGAAAAAGGCAAGAATGCCTACGTCATCCACCGCAAGCCCCCGGCTTACGAAGACCTTTCGACCGAGCGCGAAATCCTGTACACTGGTATCAAGGTTATTGACCTGATCGAGCCTTATGCAAAAGGTGGTAAAATTGGTCTTTTCGGTGGCGCCGGTGTAGGCAAAACCGTATTGATCATGGAGCTCATCAACAACATCGCAAAAGCTTACGACGGGATGTCGGTATTTGCCGGTGTGGGTGAGCGTACCCGTGAGGGCAATGACCTGCTCCGCGAAATGATTGAATCGAACGTGATCCGTTACGGCGAGGAGTTCAACCACTCCATGGAAGCAGGCGGTTGGGACCTTTCCAAAGTAGATAAAAAAGAACTTGCCAAATCACAGGCTACGCTCGTGTTTGGTCAGATGAACGAACCGCCCGGCGCCCGCGCTCGCGTGGCACTTTCTGGCCTCACTATGGCCGAATATTTCCGTGACGGCGATTTGAAAGACCCTTCCGGCGGTCGCGATATTTTGTTCTTCGTGGACAACATCTTCCGTTTCACACAAGCAGGTTCTGAGGTTTCGGCACTGTTGGGCCGTATGCCTTCTGCGGTGGGTTACCAGCCAACGCTGGCTACGGAAATGGGTGTCATGCAAGAGCGCATCACTTCTACCAAGCGTGGTTCAATCACCTCGGTGCAAGCGGTGTACGTGCCTGCGGATGACTTGACAGACCCGGCTCCTGCAACCACTTTTGCCCACTTGGATGCAACGACGGTATTGGACCGTAAAATTGCTTCCCTCGGTATTTACCCTGCTGTGGATCCGCTTTCTTCTACCTCGCGTATCCTTGATCCCAAAATCATCGGTGAAGAGCACTATCGTTGTGCTCAACGTGTGAAAATGATCCTTCAACGCTACAATGAGTTGCAGGACATCATCGCCATCCTGGGCATGGAAGAACTTTCTGACGAGGACAAACTCGTGGTGGGCCGCGCTCGCCGTGTGCAGCGTTTCCTTTCACAGCCTTTCCACGTGGCAGAGCAGTTCACGGGCCTCAAAGGCGTTCTCGTTCCAATTGATGAAACCATCCGTGGCTTCAACATGATTATGGACGGCGAACTCGACGACTTGCCCGAAGCAGCATTCAACCTCGTTGGTACTATTGACGACGCGATTGCTAAGGGTAAGAAGATGATGGAAGAGGCAAATGCTGCTTAAACGTTCGATTTTCCCCTATTGAAAATCCCCCTTAGCGATCTGTTGTTGTTTTAGATTTGTTCGGGGGATTTTCAACAGGGAAAAATCGAACGTTGTGTTTTGGATTGGTCGCTTTACCCGCCGAAGCCCCGAGGACTCGGGGCGAAGGCGGGCCTTCCCACCACCATTGATCACACTATACATTTTACATTATGAATTTGGTCATTCTCAGTCCCGAAAAAGAAATCTTTGCTGGCGAAGTCAAATCGGTGATCGTGCCGGGCACTGAAGGCCAGTTTGAGATGCTGGAAAACCACGCAGCCATCGTTTCGTCGTTGAAACCTGGCGAGGTGAAGGTGACGAAAGTTAATGGCGAAAAAGTGACTTTCGACGTGGAAGGCGGCTTTGCAGAGTGCCTCAACAATGAGGTCTCCGTGCTGGTGTCGGGTGTAAAGCAGGTTTGATTTTTCATTTTTTGTAGCATAAAAAATCCCCTTCAGGTGCGCTGGAAGGGGATTTTCTTTTGGGGCAGGATGCGACGTTTACTAAAACCTTGAAGGTTTTAGTAAACGTCGCGGTTTCGCTTAATACGGTTACTAAACCTCCAAGGTTTAGTAACCGTATTAAGCCGTATTAACGCCGAGGCGGTCGCCCGGGCGGCGCCATGCTCTGGATCGCTTCCCCAATCGCCGCATCAAATTTTACTTGCTGATCAGGCCGGCATATCTCCCGCACCCGGCGGAAATGCTCGAACATAAGCAGTTCTTCCTGGCGTTTTACCACGCCAATAGAGTCCACTAACTGCTGCACTGCCGGATCATTTTCATCTTTTTGTGCCAACAGGTCAATCAATTGCCCTCGGATCTGGCTGTTTTGCTTTTGAAAGGCTTCTACTTTCGAACGGTGTGCGTCGCGAAGTTGACGATAGGCCGCCTGCTGGGCATCGTCCATATCAGTCGCCTTTACGAGGAACATAAATGGTCCTCTTGAACCCGGCGGAGGCGGGCGGTGCGTCCACAAAAAAGTAAGGGTTGCAATATTGAGTAACAGCAGGACTGCTATTGCAATTTTGTGAAATTTCAAGTTTTCCATGACTTCAGAATTGAGGAGCATCGGATGCTCCGAAGTATTCTTTTGCAAAGATTTCTTTTGAACTCGATGCCTTTTTGCCAGAATCAGAGAAATCCAGACATATAAAAAGGTTGGCTACGATCAGCACAAGGGCACAAGCCGCGACGCTCCATAACTGGGCTGGGGGCATTCGGACCATCCGCGCCCGACCAAATGCCGCCCGGCGCATCGCATTTTCAAACAAGCCATCGGGAACCTTGGCGCGTTGGCTGCCGCTAAGGCTTTCAAGGGTATCTTCTACCCATTTTTCTTTGTCAAATTGGTTCATAATGAATTCGATTTGAATTTTTTTTAAAGTATGGAACACCTTGAATTTGGCAAAAAGTCAGGTTTTCCACACTTTTTGAATAAGCTTCAAAATCTGTTTTGTTCGTACCAATTGCCCAGATATTGCCGGAGATTTTGCTTGGCCCGGAACAGCAATGATTCCACGGAAGCAAGGCTCAACGCCATCACTTCAGCGATCTCGGTATAGGACAGGTCTTCCAGCTTGTGCAGCACAAATGCCGTTTTCTGATTGTCTTGGAGTTTTTCGATGGCTAAAAACAAGATTTGCGCCCGTTCCTGGTGCTCCATTAAAACGCCCGGATGTTGAAAATGAGGTTTGTCTACCGCCAATTTCGCCCCCTCTGGTTCATATATGCTCTGCAAAAAGCCGAAGCGTTTCGCGCGCTTTTTTGCCTTCAAAAAATCCAGTGATTTGCTCAAGGTGATGCGATACAACCAGGTGGAAACCTTTGCCTCTCCCCGAAATTTCTCCACCGACTGAAAAGCATACGCGAACACCTCCTGAGCAATATCCTCTGCGTCGCTTCGGTGCAGCAAGAGACCGAGCGCAGTGTTGAACACCAGATCCCCATGTCTTTCTACCAGCATTTTGCAGGCAGTTGGGTCGTTGTTCCTGAGCAGCTTAATCAGTTCATGTTCCGACAAAAACAAGGCTATTTTTCAGGCAAAAGTGGCAAAACGCTTACTAAAAAAACGGGTTTGAATATTTAGCGTCTGTTGCAATCCCTGTATCCGTGAGTGTTTTCAAAAAGGCTACCAGGTCTGCTTTTTGAGTGCTCGTAAGGTTGATGAATGAGCAGGAACTGCATTCTAAACCATTGGGCGACTCTTTTTTGAAAAACTTGCGCGGGATTGGAATCTTTTTTAAGTCCTCTTATTCCTTTTCAAGTTTGATTACTTGCACCGCTTCGCGCTTAATTTTTAAAAAATAGGCGCCGATCGGCAGATTTGAAAAGTTCTGATCTTCAATGTTCCTCCCTGAAAAAATCACTTGCCCGATGGGATTGACCAATTCAAATCTTGCTCCTTCGGGCTTGTTTTTCAAATAAATATGAGCGCGAAAGGGGTTGGGATAAATGGAGCATATTTTTGGCGATTCCGTCAATTCGATGTTCCCGACGGCGGGATTACAGAATGAGGTTCCCGTCACCAATGCGGTCATTTCGCTGCACAGATAATCGTAGTTGGCCAGTTCATCTGTGTTTAAAGTGCCGGATAACAGGTTGTTTGTTTCGTCAGGATCGGCGGACAGATGGTAAAACTCCGGGTGGCCATCGTCAAAACGGAACAGTTTGAATTCCAGGTTTCGCATGGTTTTACCGTCGTCGGAATCAGTCGTTGTTTTGAAAATTTCAGTGAATGCCCAGGGGCGCACTGAATTGGCCTGGCTTTTCAAAATCGGCAAAATGCTTTTGCTGTCCACGGGTTTGTTGGCCGGGATTTGCGTCTGCCAACCGGTGTAGCCAAAGAGTTCCAGAACCGTGGCAAAAATATCCGTCGTGTTCACCAAAGCATCGCTCACTCGACCAGGGTTGACGACCGAAGGCCCGGAAATGAGGAACGGCACGTGTACGCCATACTGATAAATAGTGCCTTTTGCCCGGTCAGTATTGGCGATTTGCGCCGTTTGCATCGTATTTCCGTTATCTCCAATAAAAATGATGTCCGTGTTATCCAATTGATTGTGAACTTCCAGGGAGTCGAACAGTCGCCCGATTTCGTGATCGAGCGCTTCCAAGGATGCTTTGAAGTAGGACTTTGGATTCATCATAATATCCTGTTGCGTGCCGCTCAAGTTCGTGTATGAATGCAATCCGGCAGGCGGCAAATGGTAGGGCGAATGGGGTGCGTTGAAGGCCATCCAGAGGAAGAATGGTTTGCTGTTTTGGGCTTTGATCCAGGTGATCGCGTCATTGACGGTTTCTGTGGTAGCGTAATTCGTGACATTGCTTGAAACACCGTTTGTCACTTTGGTCCAGTTTGTATAACTCGTTATGGCACCAATGAAATTGCCCGCAAAATGGTCGTAACCCATGATGTTGGGGTTGTTCAGGTTTGACACGGGCATTGGGTTGTGCAAATGCCATTTACCGATATTAGCCGTGGCAATACCTCCTGGCTGGTAAACCTTCAAGAGCCTGGGAATGGTCAATTCATTGATATCCAAAGGGCTTGATCCGCCCATGCCGCCTACGATGCCGCCTACCCCTGTTCGGAAACTGTATCGGCCTGTCAGCACCCCTGCACGGGTGGCCGAACAAACGGGGTTGGACCAGGCATTGTTAAATCGGACGCCCCGGCTCAGCAACTTTCGGATGTTCGGTACAGGGGCGGTATCCTGGTGGTCTTCGTAAAAGCCGAGATAATCTGCGCCCAAATCATCGGCGATGATTAGGATGACGTTGCGTTGCGCTTTGGAAGCGAAGGCAAGGGACAAGAGCAAAAAAAGCGTAAAGGATTTTTTCATGTTGTTGAAATTGGAGCTTCGTAATCGAGGTGACACCTCCTCCTTCGTCGGAGATGGCACCTCGGTTACGAACTACTCTACCACCACTTTTTTATTCGAAATCATCTGGCCGTTCACTGAAACCGAAACGATATAAACTCCGGCGTACAAGGTGCGGACGTCAAAATATCCAATCGTGCTGCCTGCTTGAATTTCAGCCTCCTGCACCAATTTTCCCGACAGGTCAAAAAGACGCATATCCATTTTTTCGCGAAGCAATCCCTCAACTTGCACGGCGAAAAAATCGCCCGATGGATTGGGATAAATGGAGATATGCATCTGTTCAATATTGCCTTCTGAAACGGCACTTGTTGGATTGTAAGTCGTCACCGGTTCGCTGATGGTCTGCACTTTTGATGCACTTTTTACGCCATAAAATGCGGGACCAACCGCATACGGATACGCAGAATTCCAGTTTTCATCCACGGTGCAGAAATAGGCGTAAATACCCTGTGGGTATTCCGGAGTGACACAAAAGCGGCCGTTGTGCTCATCCAAATAATCAGGTGTGGCTGGCGAAGTTGGCAGGTATTCGTAATCCTCCCGGAAGTAGCCAAGTGGGTAGGTAGTGCTTACCGCAGGGCCATCGGCTACGTCGGTGCCATCGGCATAGTACGTGCGTTGGGTGATATTCCGAAGTTTGTAGCTTGACTTAATGCGTACGATCCCGCCCGTACCGTCTGCGTTTTTGAAACCGTAGGCTCCGTAAATCGGAAAGCCGTCGTAGGCGAAACCAATCAGCGGCGAGTGTTGCACCAGGTTTATGGCGTACAACCCGTCAGCAGGGTAAAGGCTGCAGACATTGGAGATCACCACCAGATCGAGGTTAAAGGCCGATGGGTTTTGATGGTGATGGTAGTTGCCCATGGCAGGGTGTGCTTTGGCGCAATCAAAGCCCCCTCTTTCAGCAGGGATTGCATCCCGGTTCCATGCTTGTGAAGCCGCGGGGCCGCCCGGGCAGGACGGATTTCCGGGTCCGCCACAAAGTGCATTGGTGGTGGGGTTCCAGGCCACGCCATCGCGATAATCAAACAGGGCCACGCCATTGATGAAGGCGCCAATATTTCCACCAGTGGTATTGGTGGGGGTCCCGGTGTTTTTGACAGGGTTCAAGGGGATTTTAAAATAGCCTGTTTGTGCGGATGCCAGTGAAGGGTTGCCGTCCAAAAATGGCCCGGTGATATAAGCCGGGATGCCCGTTGCTTGGATGTATGACCAATCGGTAGAATATTGAACGGACTGCACATTGGCCAGCACATTGTCTTGAATGGGCGTGGAATTACCATTGACATAGTGGCGACCTTTCAAACCGGTGGTGTTCAAAATCCAGGAGGTAATGGCCGGGTTGGTTTGCGCTTGAAGGTTGAAAAGACTGGCAAATAGGGCGAGGCAGAGGATTCCTTTTTTCATTATTTGTGTGGATGAATGTATTTTGATGTTTGGCGCTCTTTTTGAAAAAAACTTGCGCTGGGGTTGAAAGAGATTTGGATTTCATACAACACCACTACGCAACAACGATTTTATGTCGCTGATTATCAATGCGTTGTGACGTAGTGGCATTGTATGAAATTTGAACTTGTAAGATTTCTAATTCCGAGGAAATGAAAAATCAGGGTTAAACAAAAATTCGCGGTCCGTCAAAGTCAATAAGAAGGCCACCAAATCCACTTTTTCATTGGGCAATAGTTCAATTTTTCGGTCAAGCGCAGTTGTCTGGGCGTAATGATTGACCACTTCCCGGAGTTTTTTGAAGCGGCCATCGTGCATGTACGGGTACGAGAATTCGATGTTGCGTAGCGTTGGCACTTTGAATTTCAGCGAGTCTGTGGACAGTTTCGTGATCTTCATTCTTCCAAAATCATTCAAAGATGTGTCGAGCGGCAAGCCATTTTTTTCAAAATCATGATTTGTAAAAAGTGGTTCTACGTGGCATGAGGCACAGTTTTTTTGAAAAAGCAGGTAGCCGTTTTGCTCTTGCTCTGTGTATTTTTCTTGTCCGAAAATCATTCGGTCATATTTTGAATTGGCCGAAACAAGCGTCAGTTCAAATTGTGCAAGGGCTTTTAATAGTCGTTCTCCGGTTACTGTACTGTCCCCAAAAGCCTGAAAAAACCAATTTTTGTAGCTGGCCTTTTCCCGCAATTTTTGCACCACTTTTTGAATCGAGTTGTCCATTTCCGCTGGGTGCGCAATGGGTGCAAGTGCCTGAAAATCAAGATGATTCACGGCCCCATCCCACATAAAATGTTTAGCCCAGGCAAGGTTAGTCAATACGGGTGAATTTCGAGTGCCAATGCGGTCTTCGATTCCGTGGCTCAACGGATGATCAACGTGCGTGAACGCCGTGAATGACAAGTGACAACTACTGCAAGAAACGGTGCTCTCTCGCGATAACACCGGGTCGTAAAAC
>CAZPTQ010000203.1:0-8375 GCA_964589365.1 uncultured Saprospiraceae bacterium | reverse complement strand
AACGCTCCCTATCTCTTCTCTTTTCCTTCCACTGTCAGTACGTCAATGAACTCTTGTTTAAAGCCCGTTGGCTTAAATTTTTTCTTTGTTTTTCTTCCGGTCTTTAAAATTGGGACGCAAAGGTAATCTGGTATTTGGTTTTTGTCAAAGAAGTTTCAATTGTTTTTTTGAACACACAAAAAGTTTTTTGCGCATAATTCATTCTGGGGGCAATCAGGCTATTTAATGCTTGCTATTTTGAAAACAAACACTTATTTTTGAAACTGATATAGCCCTTTTGGAAAATTGAAATTTTAAAAACAACTACTGGAATCCAATGAAAAACTTCCCTTCCCTCCGCCAGCTTTGGGCTGGCTTCACGCATTTGCTCTATCCGGAGTTGTGCGTGGCTTGTGGTGGCGATCTGCCATCTTCCGCCACTTGTTTTTGCCTTCGATGTAGCGCCAGGCTAGCGCAGTCTGATATGCACCTCGTAGCAGAAAATGAATTTATCAACCGGCTTTGGGGCCGGGTGAATATCGAAAGCGGGGCAGCGGCGTATTATTTTACCAGACAAAGCCCCATCCGAATGGCGGTTCATCATTTAAAATACAAAAACAAACCCGAAATAGGCTTGATGATCGGGCGGGAATTCGGGCGAAAGCTTCGGGAATCAGATTTTTTCAAAACGATAGAAGGGATCATCCCTGTACCGCTGCACCCCAAGAAAGAACGCCTTCGAGGGTACAACCAAAGCTCGATGTTTGCACAGGGTCTTTCTGAAGCCATGGAGATACCAATGCTGGGCAAGGTGCTCGTTCGGAGGGCTTTTACTGAAACGCAGACAAAGAAAAAGAGGATGGAGCGATTTCAGAATGTTGGGGACGTGTTCTCCGTAGAAAAGCCCCAAACCATTGAAGGGAAGCACTTGCTTTTGGTGGATGATGTGTTGACCACGGGTGCAACGTTGGAAGTGTGCGGACAAGCCCTTTTGGATGTTGAAGGAACAAAACTGAGTTGCGCAACCATCGCTATTGCCGCTCGCTGAATCTCCAATCACGGAATATCAAACTCAGAGGCTGACAAATGAAACGCCTTCGTCCGCACCAGATTCTAGACAAATTTTACCTCTCGCGTCTGCTCGAACTGTACATCACCACGTTGCAGGAGTCGCCGTTGGAGTTGCGCCTGAAAGGCTTGGCATACGACACGGGTATTCAGGAGGCCATTTTTCGACGTTTGATGAACCTTTACCGCAATCCTGACGATGCGCCCAACATCAATGCAGAGGATTTCCACATACTTTTTGCGAACATAATGTTTCGATTCCCAACGGTGAAAATGTGGTTGATGGACGACGGGGAGTTGGTGTTTGAAATGTAGATCAGGTGCGTTCAAAAAACCACCATTTCGGAATCTTGGTGTTGCGCTTCTTTACCTTAAAATTCGTGGAAATATAGCGGCCGATGTGCGCCGTTGCTTCTGCCGGATCATCCGTAAAGAGCACGAGTTCAAGGTCTTCAGGCGAGATCGTGCCTTGCTCTGCCATAAACTTCAAGTATTCCAATAAGGGACGGTAGAAATCCATGCCCATAATAACAATTGGGAAATTAGTTATTTTTTTGGTCTGCACCAACGTTAGCGTCTCAAAAAACTCGTCCATGGTGCCAAAGCCGCCGGGCATAATGACGAATGCGTAGGAGTATTTCATGAGCAGCACTTTCCGCACAAAAAAGTAGCGAATGGTCACGAACTTGTCGAGCCATGGGTTTATAGTCTGCTCGTGGGGAAGCACAATATTACATCCGACCGAAGGACCGCCCGCTTCTCTTGCGCCACGGTTGGCGGCTTCCATCACACCAGGGCCTCCGCCCGTCATTACAGTCATGCCCAGATCTGTTGCAATTCGCCTACCCACTTCCCGTGCTTCTTCATAATATCGGTGGCCTTCTTTAAATCTGGCCGAGCCGAACACCGTGACACACGGGCCTACAAAATGCAATGCGCGAAAGCCCCGGAGAAATTCCCAAAAGACCTTCAGGGCAAAGAACAGCTCGAACTGTCGCGCTCGGGGGCCTTCGAGAAAAACAGATTCGCCGGGATCGAAAAGGCGCTTGTTGATTTTTTCCATACAGCCATTCTCTTGAAATTCGACCGCCAAACTACGGCCCTTAGTGTACCTTTGCCCCCCAATTATGGAGAATTTTGTTGATTACGTCAAAATACGATTCCGCTCAGGCAAGGGCGGCGCAGGCAGTGTTCACTTTTACCGTGGTCCTGGCACACCTATGGGCGGCCCCGATGGCGGCGATGGTGGTCGAGGCGGCCACATCATCTTGCAAGCGGAGCCTCAAGAATGGACCTTGCTTTCACTCAAATTTAAAAAACACGTCTACGCAGAAAACGGCGATATCGGGCGTGGCGCGCTAAAAACAGGCTATGATGGCGACGATAAAATAATAAAAGTTCCCCTTGGAACGGTGGCTCGCGATGCTGAAACGGGCGAATTCCTGCTGGAAATTACCGAACCCGGCGAAGAAAAAATTCTCCTGCCTGGCGGCCGTGGCGGTAAGGGAAACACTTTTTTCAAAACGTCCACCCACCAATCGCCCCAATATGCCCAGCCCGGCGAACCTGCTGAAGAGCGTTGGATCATTCTAGAACTCAAGGTTTTGGCCGATGTGGGCTTGGTAGGATTCCCCAATGCGGGCAAAAGCACTTTGCTGAGTGCGGTAACGGCTGCCAAACCAAAAATTGCCGATTATGCATTTACAACGCTCGTGCCGCAGCTTGGCATCGTGAAGGTACGGGAGGGTCAGACCTTTATTATGGCCGACATCCCCGGGATCATCGAAGGCGCGCATGTAGGCAAAGGTCTGGGACACCGATTCTTGCGGCATATCGAACGCAACAGCGTGCTTCTGTTTATGATACCCGCCGACACCGATCGGAGCATCGAAGCAGAGTACGATATATTGATCAACGAACTGCAAGAGTACAATCCGGACTTGCTCGACAAACCCCGACTTCTCGCGATCACCAAATCCGATTTGATTGACGAGGAGTTGGAAAAAATGCTGCGGCCTACCCTGCCCAAGGATGTTCTCGTAGTATTCATTTCTGCCATGACGAATCAAAAATTGCAGGAATTGAAAGATACTTTGTGGAAGATTTTGAACCAATAGGACTAACTTTGTAAAAAACATTAAAACGATGAGCGATACAGCATCTGCCATCAGGGTCGAACCGAAAACCTCGACTACGCCAAGCAACCCCTTGGCTGTGTTGAAGCCCACAAAGCCTCCGCGGCTTTATACCCTTGCGGAATATCTCCAAAAAGAGGAAAAAGCCCTGCGCAAACACGAATACCATAATGGAAAAATTATTGCTATGCCGTATACGAGGCTTCCACACAACCAAATCAGTGCAAATATTCTAGTTGCACTTACCATAGCCCTTGAAAAATCTGACAAAGATTATACTGTTGTTGGGAGTGACCAGTTGGTTTATATACCTGAATTGAACGTAGGGTTATACCCTGATGCGCTTGTGGTGTGCGAAAAACCTGAATTCTACGATGATGGCCAACTACTGCTGACTAATCCTGTGCTGGTTGTCGAAGTACTTTCCAAAAGCACCCGCAATTACGACCTCAAAGGGAAATTTGACTTGTACAAAACCCTGCCGTCTTTCCGTGAATATGTGCTTGTGGAGCAAAATAAAATCTTCCTAGAAACGCGATTTCGTGTAGAACCCAACCTTTGGCGTGAAAACAGAGAAACCGAAATTGAAGCTACGCTCAAACTCGAATCTCTTGGCATTTCACTTCTTATGAAAGATATATACAAAAAAATTCAGGACTTGTGGGATAGGTAAAGATTTGGATTTTCCTTACCTTTAGTATCGGCCCCTGATATTTCCAAATTAAAACACGCTTCCAAATGCTAGTGAAAACTTACGCAGGCTCCGTTCACGGAGTTGATGCACAATTGATTACAGTTGAAACCAACTGTGGTGGCGCCTTAGGCAACACCGACAAACTCGGCATTTATATCGTGGGCCTGCCCGACAGCGCCGTTCGCGAAAGCCTCCCGCGCATTGAGGCGGCGGTGAAAAATTCCGGCTATCGCCAGCCCAGGCTCAAAACCATCATTAACCTTGCTCCTGCCGACATTCGCAAAGAAGGTTCTGCTTTTGACCTGCCCATCGCATTGGGGATGCTCGCAGCCGCTTGCTTGATTCCTCCGGATGGGTTTGAAGATTACATCATCATGGGCGAACTCTCGCTTGATGGTTCGCTGCGCCCCATCAAGGGCGCTTTGCCCATTTCGATCAAGGCGAAAAAAGAAAATTTCAAAGGCTTTATTTTGCCCAAAGCCAACGCCCGCGAAGCGGCTATTGTGAACGACGTAGCCGTGTACGGCGTAGAAAACCTGCTCGAAGCCATTGACGTGTTGGGCGGCAATTCTGACATTAAGCCCCTGGTTGTCAACACACGGGATGAATTTGCCAACGCTTCAGGCGTCTACGACGTGGATTTTTCCGACGTAAAAGGTCAGGAAAACATCAAACGCGCACTCGAACTGGCCGCAGCAGGGGGACACAATGTGATACTCATCGGTCCGCCAGGTGCAGGTAAAACCATGCTGGCCCGAAGGCTGCCGACTATCCTGCCTCCGCTCACCTTGCACGAAGCGCTGGAAACCACGAAAATTCATTCGGTTTCTGGGATTCTGCCCGACAACGCGGCACTTATCACCAACCGACCATTCCGTGCCCCACACCATACTATCAGTGATGTGGCACTCGTGGGCGGCGGCTCCGACCCCATGCCCGGCGAAATCAGCCTGGCGCACAATGGGGTGCTGTTTTTAGACGAGTTGCCCGAATTCAAACGCAGCGCCTTGGAAGTCATGCGCCAGCCGATGGAAGAACGCCGGGTCACGATCAGTCGGGCCAAATCAACCGTTGAGTACCCTGCCGGGTTTATGTTGGTGGCGAGTATGAACCCTTGCCCCTGCGGTTATTACAACCACCCCGAAAAAGAATGCGTGTGCGGCCCCGGTGTAGTGAAACGCTATGTATCAAAGATTTCCGGGCCGTTGCTCGACCGCATTGACCTGGACGTGGAGGTAACGCCCGTGAGCTACGACGAACTCACCAATACCGAACGCGCCAAACTTGACAGTACAGAGATCCGCAAGCGAGTGCTGGTAGCCAGAGCCATACAAGATGAGCGTTTTAAAGATTTAAAAGACGTGTACAGCAATTCGCAAATGCCTGGGCGCATGGTTCGGGAAGTGTGCAAACTCACGCCGGAAGGGTTGATCCTTTTAAAAACCGCCATGGAACGACTGCAACTTTCCGCCCGGGCGTACGATCGGATCTTGAAGGTGGCGCGCACCGCCGCTGATCTTGCGGGTAGTGCGGATATTCGGATTGAGGATCTGGCGGAGGCGATTCATTATAGGAGTTTGGATCGGGAAGGGTGGGCTGGGTGAGGGTTTACAATATCCGATATCCGATTTATTTGATTTCCGATCTGCGAATATATTTGCGAAGGATGATTTTTAAATGGCTATCCAGTTACCTTTCTGCTAAAAATCGCCACCTTCGCCAAGCCGCAAACCGTTAGCGGGCATTGTAACGAATGATACTGCAAACAACAAAGGGACAAAAATTAAACAATTATGGCGAAAAATAAGACAACCGAAACAGAGATTAGTGTGACTGATTTCATTAACGCCTACGTAGACAACGATCAAAAAAAAGTTGA
This sequence comes from uncultured Saprospiraceae bacterium, assembly GCA_964589365.1. Taxonomy (GTDB): domain Bacteria; phylum Bacteroidota; class Bacteroidia; order Chitinophagales; family Saprospiraceae; genus M3007. The sequence continues at coordinate 2,620 of CAZPTQ010000203.1, read as the reverse complement.
TAGTTTTCGTTTAATTGAGTTAATGAGTGAATGGGCAGGGTTTGAACCTAAAATGTGGGGACCAACTATTATTGGATTTGGAAGGTATCATTATAAATATGCAAGCGGACACGAAGGAGATGCACCGCTCATTGGGTTTTCTCCACGAAAAGCAGAATTTTCATTATATGTATTCATTCCAACAGATGAAAATAGGCATCTATTGGACGATTTTGGCAAATACAAAATTGGGAAAGCCTGTATCTATGTAAAAAAACTTTCGGACATAAATATTTTGACTTTGGAAAAACTTTGCAAAACAACAATTGCATACCTAAACGAACACCACGAATGTGCTTGCAGAGAGAAATAGGATACGACATAATGACGAATAATAAACAACGACCTGCTAACAGCGGTTTGGCAAAAGGCGGGCTGACGTGCTTTTTAGAAACATTTTTGCAAGGTTCATCATTTGTGCTTCTAATGAACTTTTATGCTGAAAATCTCAGCCTTCGCCAAGCCGAAAACCGGTATGTGCAATTCTAAAACGACTGCAATGAAAGTAAAATTTAACACCATTTCGATAACGTTTATTTATTTGTTTTTGTGTTTACTCAAATATTTATTGGTTATTTCATAAAGACGACAATTCAGGATTATTTATCATAATTAATGTTATTGCCGCATTGTTCCTTACTTACTTGTTCTATTACCAATAATTCAAAGTAAACTCAAAAATGATAAGTAAAAAAAATATCTTAAGTAAAGTAACTTCCTTTTGGAAACAAATAGGTCCTGGTTTGGTAACAGGCGCAAGCGATGATGATCCATCTGGAATAGCTACCTATTCACAAGCTGGTGCAGCTTATGGTCTTTCAACACTTTGGACTTCTATTGTTGCATTTCCGCTTATGGCTGCCATTCAACAAATGTGTGCAAGAATTGGCTTGGTTACTTCGCAGGGATTAACTGGAACACTCAAGAAACATTACCCAAAGCCGATTTTATATATTATGCTATTGTTTAGTTTTCCTGCCATCGTTATGAATATTGGCGCGGACATTGCAGGAATGGGTGCTGTAGGTAATTTATTGTTTCCATCAATAGATGCTGGTTTTTTTAGTGTGTTTTTTACAGTTTTATTATTAGGGTTAATAATCTATTTGCCATATCAGAAAATAGCTTCAGTTTTGAAATATGTTTGTATTGTAATGTTGGTTTATTTCATTGTTCCTTTCTTATACAAACAAGACTTTGGTGCAATATTGAAGGCTACATTTATTCCTACTATAAAATTTGACAAGGACTTTCTTGCCATTATTGTTGGAATATTAGGAACCACCATTTCTCCGTACTTATTTTTTTGGCAAGCATCGGTAGAAGTAGAAGAAATGAAAAATAAGAAAAGGCATCTTGTTGTAAATAAAAAAATGATTCATGCGATGAATCAAGATGTAGATTTTGGTATGACTGTTTCTGGTTTTGTTATGTACTTTATTATCCTCACAACGGGTACTGTATTGTATCAAGGAGGAGTGCACCAAATTGACACGGTTGAACAAGCGGCTTTGGCATTAAAACCTTTGGCCGGTAATTTAGCATACCTACTCTTTGCAATAGGTATTATTGGCACTGGACTAATAGCAATACCTGTATTGAGCGGCTCGTTGTCTTACATTTTTACCGAAACATTTGGATGGGAGCAAGGACTTGATAAAAAATTTCACGAAGCAAAAGGATTTTATGTAATAATAGCTATTTCATTATTACTTGGATTAGCAATGAATTATATTGGGATTTCTCCAATAAAAGCCCTAATTTATACTGCAATTCTCTATGGTGTAACTGCCCCCGTTTTAATTGCAATAATTCTTCACATTTCCAATAATAAAAAAATTATGGGAGAATTCGTCAACAGTAAAACAATAAACATTTTAGGTTTTGCCGCCTTAACTATTATGACAATTGCTGCGGGTTTATTAATTTACTTGCAACTAAAAGGACAATAAAAACTGCACATAAAAGCAGTTTGGCAAAAGGCGGGCTGACTTGCTTCGAAGAAACATTCGTGAAAGGTTTAGTCCCGAAACTTTCGGGATGCTTCCTATGAACTTTAGTGCTAAAAATCCCGCCCTTCGCCAAGCCGCAAAACGTTGGCTGCAACCGTATTGAACCAACCGTGCAAACCTTAACGAAAGTGAATTTTGACACGGAATGACTTTCCGTTCATGTTTAAAGCTTAAATTTGCATTTTAAATTTTAATACACAAGTAAAATGAATCAAACAACAAGACTAGGACACAGTAGACTCAACGTTAATAGAATAGGTCTTGGCTGTATGGGTATGTCAGAGTTTTATGGCTCTTTTAATGAACAAGAATCTATTAAAACACTGCATAAAGCTATTGACTTAGGAGTCAATTTTTTCGACACAGCTGATATGTATGGTTGGGAGCCAATGAACAATTATTAGGAAAAGCATTTAAAGGTAGATGGGAAAGCTTGATTTTAGCTACCAAATTTGCCGTGATGCGAGGACCCAATGGTGAATTTCTTGGACTTAATGGTAAGCCAGAATATATAAGGAACGGTGTCAAAATAACTTCCCAATTTGATGCCGTTCTTTTGCCGCCATCCA
>CAZPTQ010000202.1:0-8688 GCA_964589365.1 uncultured Saprospiraceae bacterium | reverse complement strand
CGTTGTGTGAAACACCCTTTACGTCGTGCCGTTGTGCCGTTGTGTGAAACACCCTCGCGTCGTGCCGTCGTGTGAAACACCCCTCTACGTCACGACCTTGTGGCGTTGCGTGAAATACCCCTCCACCGCCTTCTTCCCCCACAGCCAAAACACCGACGGGGTCACAATCATGTCCAGCAAAGTCGAAGAAAGTAAACCACCTAAAATAACCGTCGCCACCGGGTAAAGAATTTCCTTGCCAGCCGCCTGTGAATCCATGGTCAGTGGTATCAAAGCCAATGCTGCCACAAGTGCCGTCATCAACACGGGTACAAGGCGTTCAAGCGAACCGCGCACAATCATCTGTTTGTCAAACTGTTCGCCCTCGTGTTCCATCAGATGGAGGTAATGCGAAATCATCATGATGCCGTTTCGCGAAGCAATACCTGTCAGCGTAATGAAGCCCACCAAGGTAGCGATCGAGAACGTACCGCCTGTGAGCCATACTGCCGCCACACTGCCCACAAGAGCCAGCGGGATATTGAGCATTACTTGTACGACAATGCGCCATGAGCGGAAGTGAGAAAACAGCACCAGAAAAATGCCCAATAAAACGAAAATGCTCAAAATGCCGATGAGCCGAGAAGCATCTTTTTGAGCCTCAAACTGACCGCCATATTGAAGGAAATAGCCCTGTGGCATCTTGACTTTTTCACTGACCGTTTTTTGAATTTCCGCCACGGTACTCCCTAAGTCGCGCCCCTGCACATTGGCTGATACGACGATCCGCCGCTGTGCATTTTCATGGTTCACGGAATTGACGCCCTTTTCGTATTCAATATGCGCGATACTTTCGAGCGGAATCAGAATTCCATCAGGTGTGTGTATTTGCGTCTTGCGGATATTTTCCAGGTTCTCGCGGTCAGCAGCAACGGCCCGCAACACGAGATCAAAGGATTTTTGGCCATCGAGAATTTGTGATATCACTTTGCCACCGAACAGCACCTCGAGGTCGCGGGCGACTTCCCCTGTCTGCATTCCGTAGCGTTGCAGGGCAGCACGGTCGAGTCGTATGGTGAGTTGTGGCACCAGTACCAGGCGCTCTACCTGCACATCCACGGCTCCGGGAACGGTTTCTGCGGCTTCCTTGATTTGTCCTGCCAGTCCGCGCAGTTCGCTCAAGTCTTCCCCAAAAACCTTGATGGCAACCTGCGCCCGTACCCCCGAAAGCAGGTGGTCGAGTCGGTGTGAAATCGGCTGGCCAATACTCACCGACACCCCGGTAAGGTTGGAAAGTTGTTTTCGTATATCTGCTATAACCACTGAGCGCGAGCGGGCATCGGGCTTCAAATCCACATCAATTTCGGAATTGCTCACCGGTTCTACGTGCTCATCCAACTCAGCGCGGCCCGTGCGCCGGGCAGTGTACCGCACGTCGGGTACACGCAGGATGAGTTTTTCGGCCACCGTGCCGATTTTGTTGCTTTCTTCTAGCGAAGTGCCAGCCGGTGAGTAAAGATTTACGGTAAAACTACCTTCATTAAAGGGAGGCAAAAACTCCGTGCCAAAACGCGTAACCGCAAAAGCGGCGGCAATGACCAGCGCAGCTGCCGAAGCAATAACCATTTTGGGATTTCCAAGACCGAACCTTAACAGTTGTAAATCCCACTTTTTCAACCAGCGCACAAACCCGCTTTCTTTGCCCTCATTGAGTTTCGATTGGGGAAGCAGGTAGGAGCACAGTGCAGGTGTGACCGTCAAGGATACCACCAACGAAGCCAATATTGAAGTGATGTACGCAATGCCGAGCGGGGCAAAAATCCGTCCTTCGATGCCCTGCAATTGAAACAATGGCAGGAATACCAATACCACGATGACGGTGGCATACACAATAGAATTGCGCACTTCACGCGATGCCTCATAAACGACTTGCAGGGCAGGCTTGGGCTTTTCGGCAGTCCGATTTTCTTTCAATCTTCGGAACACATTTTCCACATCCACAATAGCGTCGTCTACCAATTCGCCTATGGCTATTGCAAGGCCGCCGAGCGTCAACGTATTGATCGAAATATCGAACCACTTGAATACCAGCGCAGTAATTACCAATGAAAGCGGTATTGCAGTCAAGGTGATAATGGTGGTGCGCAAATTCAGCAGGAACAAAAACAGCACGATGATTACCAGAATAAAGCCGTCGCGCAAGGCGTGCTCCACATTGGTCAGGGAATGGACAATGAAGTTTTTTTGCTGAAAAACCTTTGCGTTGAGCCGTACATCGGGTGGAAGAGACGTCTGGAGTTCTGCCAAGGCTTTTTCGATTTGATCTGTCAGTTCAATCGTGCTGGCACCGGGCTGTTTTTCAACGGTCAAAATCACGGCAGGGCGCGCATTCACAGAAGCATCGCCGCGTTTGATGGCCGCACCAAATTGCACGTCGGCCACTTGGCTGAGCAATACGGGAGACCCTTCCCGATTGGCTACGACCGTTCGTTGCAAGTCTCCCAAATTTTTGGAACGACCGAGCACGGAAATCAACACCTCCGAGCCATAGCGGTTGAAAAAACTGCCCGTTGAGTTCAGATTTGTATTTTCTAGGGCACGGTCGAGGTCTTCGAGTGTCAGATTGTACTGTTTGAGTTTCGCTGACGAAACCAGCACCTGGTATTGTAATCTATCACCACCAATGGGAATAACCTGCGAAACACCTTTTATCGCCAACAATCTGCGACGGATGGTGAAATCTGCCAAGGTCCTCAAATCTGCCGCCGTACTAAGGGTTTGACCCGTTGTACTATCTGGCTCGGCTGTAACGCCCACCAGCATGATTTGACCCATTACCGACGAAATAGGTCCCATTACTGGGGTAAGTCCGTCCGGGAGTGGAACCGTGGAGAGCTTTTCGGCCACGAGTTGACGCGCACGGTACACATCCACTTCCCAGCCAAACTCCACAAACACGAGGCCAATACCCCGCGACGAACTGCTGCGTACCACTTCCACACCAGGCGAGCCGTTGAGCGCAGTCTCGATAGGCAGCACGGCTTGCACTTCGATTTCTTCGGGCGACATCCCACCGGCTTCCAGAAACACCGTTACGCGGGGGCGGTTGAGATCGGGAAGCACGTCCACAGGAAGATTGATGGCCGTCCAACTGCCCCACACCAGCAGCAGGGCGGCGGCGGCCACTACAAAGAGGCGGTTTTGGAGAGAGAATTTTATGAGTTGATTGAGCATAATTTTTGACGAAGGACTCGCCCGATGACCTCAAATCATCGGACGAGTCCGTTTGAAATCAATGGTTATGTCCTTTGTTTCCAGTCGCCCCAGGCTTCCCTTCTTCCACTTTCAGTACAAAATCGGCCGCGTGCACCTTGCCTGCAGTTTGGAATTGCAGCCAACCGCGATACATGCCGGGCTTGGCGAAAGTGGTGTTCATCTCCAATTCGTCGCCGACGGCTTCCGGATGAACGTGAACGAATTCTTTTGAGCTGGTTTCAATGAGCACAACGTGGGCTTTCGCGCCGAGATAGTTTTCAATTTTGTCTGGCGTGATTCGCTGCCCCTTTTCCATGATATCAATGTGCAGATGGCCGGGTATGCCTGCAGCGATGGTCGAGCCGTGCGAGTCGAATTTCACGGTGTATCCATCCACAGTACTGCTCATTTTTGGCTCGGTGTACGCGACGGATTTGGCCGCTTTACCCGCCACATCGAGTTCGGTTCTGTTCACTTGATTCAAAGCTCCGAGCGGTTTGTAATCCGTGAAAGCCCAGTATTTGCCACCTGAATCGAAGCGTGTCTCGTTGTGTCCACGTCCGTTGTTGAATTTTTCTCCCTTACCAAGTACCTTGATCTCATAAGCGCCACTGGCCTGATACTCCGGATGGATGTGATCGAACCAGGAAAGATCGTCGCTGACGAGTATCAGGTGCATCTTTTTTTCGTGCACCAGATCGAGCGGAACGGGAGCAGATTCGTTGCCTTTCATCTTGGGGGTGAAGGAGAGCATGGCTGGTTTACCCGCTTCAAGTTGGGCTGGATTGGCCGAAAAAGCCGTGAAATACTCGGCTTTATTGGCTTCCACTTCGGCCTTCATCGGCTCCATATCCATGTGACATACAGGGCAGGAGCCAGCTTGGTCGTAGGTTTTGCCCTTCTCGCAGTTCATCGGGCAGATGTATTTTGTACCTGGCACAGCGACTTCGGTGGAGGTAGCGGCGTTTTTGGAGGGGTCGTTTTTACAGGCGGAAAACGCCATGATTGACAAAGCGAGCGCAAAGCCCGCGATGAGCATATTTTTCATAAAAATGGATATTGAAAAGTAACCCGGAACTTTGTTCCGGAGCGAATATTAAGAAATAGATGGAACGTTGTTCCAGAGCACGCACACGTCGGGCTGACGTGGTATCAAGCGCCAATTTTAGGCGGCTGCCAAATAGGAAGATAAACATCTTCGGGCAAATGTTCGGCAAAGTAGAATGCCTGACTGCTCATCGTCTCATCGAAAGGGAGCAATGCTGGTATGACATCTTCCACGGTAGTAAACGCTGTAGGGGCAGAACCAATGGTACCACAGCCAGGACAATGACAGCCACCGCAACCATCGGTATCAGGGCATTTTTGACCAGGGTGCTCTTTGGCGCAGCCCTCAGTTTCACTGGAACAGCCTGCGCTCCTTTTTCCGCCTGTATCCGAACAACACGACTTTTCTGTAGAAGCTTGCCCCTCGGTTGCCACTGATTGGTCGCTGCAAGCCAAAGCAGCATTCGTTTGAGCGACGAAGAGGCTGAGGATGAGGAACAATGTGCCGAGGCGGTGCTGCATAAATTTGAGCGCGAAGGTAGAAAAGCCTGATGAAACACGGTTTTGGAACTTTAGTTTTTGTCCAATAGAAGAGAAAGCCAGGTTTTCATGCTATGGTTTTGGTGATCCATGACCCTTGCGAATCAGGGGGTTGATCAGCAATGCCAAAAACTACTGGTTTTTTATACGAGACCTATAAGGTTTCCATAAACCTAATAGGTCTTAAATCTGAAGGCTAAATTTAACGTTCAATGAAGTAACTTTTTCGCATCTTGTCCCGTCTTTTCCACGCACCGATTTTTTCTCACATCTCTCACATCTCTCACATCACTCACATTTCTCACTTATGGGCGATTTCAAACTTTCCCGCAGGCGATTTATCAAAAAATTGGCTCCTTTACCCGCTTTACCCGCCGAAGCTTTAGCGAAGGCGGGTGGTCAACCTGCCGTAACCACCCCGCCTGCCAAGCCTTGGCTGGCAGGAGCGAAGGCGGGCATAAGTGTCAAAATTGAACATTTGCATTCTTTGCCTTCTGAAGATTTTTCGAAGGAGGGCGCTTTGCCATCATTCAATACCGAATTTACACTCCAGGGCGGCCTCGACCCTTACCAAGGTCCCTGGACTAAAGCCGAAGCGGCCCACCTCCTGCGTCGCACAACATTCGGTGTGAAAAAGGCACATCTCGACCAAATGCTCGCGTTAGGTAATGCTGAGGCGGCAGTTGATGCATTACTAAATGTGCCGACTACTCCTCCCGCGCCACCGGTCAACAATTACAACAACGCCAACGCCATCCCACCTTATGCTGACCCAAATGTGCCCTCAGGTCAAACCTGGGTCAATGCAGCCTACGACGTTAACGCAGAAGGATACCGGATAGAAAGCTGGCGCGGCTGGTGGCTCAATCGAATGATAGAAGGGGAGGCCAATATTCAGGAGAAAATGACACTGTTCTGGCACAACCACTTTGCCACCAAGTCAGAGGCGATATTCAGTGGAAAAACGGTGTACAATCACAATAAGATGTTGCGGGTGCATGCCTTGGGCAATTTCAAAGCGTTTGTGAAATCTGTGACGCTGGACCCATTGATGCTCTATTTTCTCAATGGCTACCTCAACAATGTGGCCTCTCCCGACGAGAATTATTCCCGGGAACTTCAAGAGCTTTTTACCGTCGGTAAAGAATCGGCCAATACCTATTCTGAAGACGATGTGGTAGTTGCTGCTCGTATCTTGACTGGTTGGACCCTAAATCCTCAAACGCTGGATACGATTTTCGTCCCCCAATTGCATGATGTTGGCATCAAGGTATTTTCCTCTTTTTATAACAATACGATCATTCAAGGAACCACCAATGGAGATGCAGAGTTGGACGCGCTCGTGAACATGATTTTTCAAAAAGAAGAGGTATCGCTTTTTGTTTGCCGTGAGATTTACCGCTTCTTTATTTACTACAAAATTGATGCAGACGTAGAGGCAAATGTGATTGTACCCCTGGCGCAAATTTTCCGTGACAACAACTACGAAATCGCACCAGTAATGCGTGCGCTGCTCTTGAGCGAACATTTTTTTGATGCAGTGAACAAGGGTTGTCAAATAAAAACCCCACTGGATTTGACGGCTGGTATTTTGCGCAACTACAACCTGAGCCTTCCCAGCCCGACCCTGTACGACGAATACTTTATTCGGCTTAGCATCAATTTTTTCTGTGGCGCATTGCAAATGCTTCCAGGCGATCCTCCCAACGTGGCAGGTTGGCCAGCGTACCGTCAATCGCCCAACTTTTATCGGGTGTGGATCAGTAGCGATACCATCCGCAATCGCAATATCCTCTCAGATGTAATGGCATTCGTTGGAGTAGATGTTGGGACGGAGAAATTGATCATCAACCATATAGCTTTTGCGGCACAGTTTTCAAACCCGGCTGATCCAAACGTATTGATTGATGAAATGCTGGCTCTGTTGTTTCCTATGCCGATTTCGATATTGAAAAAGACATTCCTCAAAAGCATCCTGCTCTCCGGGCAATTTAGCGACCATTATTGGACAGATGCTTGGAACGCTTATATCAACAACCCAACCGACCCAATGGCTTTCCAAACGGTGTGGTTCAGGTTGGCGAGTTTGCACAAGTACATTATGAATTTGGCTGAATATCAATTGATCTAAATGGTTATTTGGGGATTTGTTTATTCGAGTACCAAGGCTTGGCCACTCAAATCCCCAAACCACTTAAAAAATAAATTTATGAAAAGAAGAAATTTTCTCCGCAATACAGGCCTCGCTGCTGCATGGGCGACATTCCAGCACCAAGGCTTTGCCATGAATACCATGGCGCAAGTGCCGTTTCTCCGCGCATTGGCAGAAGGTGGCAACCCTCAAGACCGTGTGTTGGTGCTTATCCAATTGAATGGCGGCAACGACGGTCTAAACACCTTCATCCCATTGGATCAGTACGACAACCTTGCGGCCAATCGCGCCAATGTCTTGATCAATGAAAACCAGATACTTAACCTGGATGGCACGATCAAAAATGGCCTTCATCCGAGCATGACTGCCCTGCGGGATATGTACAATGATGGCCTCGTATCGGTGGTTCAAAACGTGGGTTACCCCAATCAAGACTATTCTCACTTCCGCTCAACAGATATTTGGATGTCCGGCTCAGATTCGGATCAAAACCTTGAAACGGGTTGGGCCGGGCGTTATTTGCAAAGCCAACACCCATTATATCCCGAAGGGTATCCCAATCCAGACAATCCCGACCCGCTCGCCATTCAAATCGGTGCGGTAGTCTCGCTCGCTTTGATGGGGAACTCAGTGCCGGTGGGCATGGGCATCTCGGACCCAACAGCCTTTTATCAGTTTGTCAGCGACATTCCGGAGCCAGCACCGAATACGCCGTATGGCCATGAATTGGAATTCATTCGCTTGGTGACGCAACAAGCACAGGTGTATTATGATACGGTGAAAAATGCGGCCGAAAACGGCCAAAATTTAGGGCAGTACCCAGCGCAAAATAGTTTGGCTGACCAACTGCGTATTGTTGCCCAATTGATTAGTGGCGGTTTAAAAACCCCGATTTACATCGTTGAGTTGGGAGGGTTTGACACCCATAGTGAGCAGGTAGATGGCACATTCGGCAACGCTGAGGGTAACCATGCGAATCTTTTGAAGACCGTATCAGATGCAGTTGGAGCATTCCAAAACGACCTCAAACTTTTGGGTGTGGACGACCGCGTAGCGGGCATGACTTTTTCGGAATTTGGCCGTACCATCGGTTCCAATGGCAGTATTGGCACCGACCACGGAGCAGCAGCACCCTTGTTCGTGTTTGGCAAAGAGGTTATCCCCGGCATCATTGGCGACAATCCTGTAATACCGAGTACTCCATTGGTCTCTTATGACGTGGACATGCAACACGATTTCCGTTCGATTTATGCCAGTGCGTTGAAAGATTGGTTTGGCATTGCTAACCCGGAGAGCATACTCGGCCAGCAATTCCCAATTTTACCCATTTTCAAAGCAGCACAGTCGGGCACTCAGGTGATTCATACCCCTGATCTAATGGATGTGGGCAATTACCCCAACCCTTTCCACGGTGCTACCACTTTCACCTTCACTTCCGAAGGCGGCTATGTGGTCATTTCGTTGTTGGACATGGCTGGGCGCGTGTTACAAACGGTTGCCGAAGGCTCCTATCCATCTGGTGTGAACCGCGTTACCTATAATCGCGGCGACCTCCGTCCTGGCAATTACTTTTATCAGGTAAAAGTGAACGGTTCGACCGTGACAAAAATGTTGGTGGTTATTTGATTTTCAATCACTTAAAAATTCAAGGGCCCTTTCCGCTAAGGAACGGTGTCAAAATAACTTTCCAATTTCAGGCCAATTATTTTGGCGTT
>CAZPTQ010000201.1:0-8705 GCA_964589365.1 uncultured Saprospiraceae bacterium | reverse complement strand
AACGCCAAAATAATTGGCCTGAAATTGGAAAGTTATTTTGACACCGTTCCTTAGAGCCTGTTGGGGATTTTCTCACTGGGTCAAAAACGGTTCTTTTTTCGTCATTTTTCACCTTTTTTCAGTCACAGAGGGAAGGCTATTCTCCTTCAAAAATGCAAAAACTGACAAAAAAAACCTCGTTATTGCCTCCAGCAGAAAATCCCCAACAGGCTCTGGTCAACATTACAACAGCAGTGCTTATGAACCAACTTTTTACACATTTGGCGCTTTTTTCAGGGTTCGCCACCCTGTTTCTTTTTTGCAAAAGCGAGTATGCTTGCCATGAATTGGCCGGACGCTGGACCAACCGTGAAGGTCAAATCCTTTCATTCGAGCCTGATGGGAAAGCCTTGTGGCTCATCAAATTTGGGAGTCAATTTGATACGTTTGCCATCAACTATCGCTACGATTGCAAGCAAAAAACGGCCACTCTCGACCTGATGAATTTCAAATCAGGGCCGCTTGCGGGCAAAACCCTTTTTGGTATCGTTGAATGGAGCAGCGACTCGGTATTTCGCTTCGATGCCGAGTCCGGAAATTCATCCGATGTGAGGCCAAGTACCTTCAACTCGGAGCATACGGAAAGGTATTTCAGGGAATAGGATATGGGAATATTGGGATATTTTTGATTGGAATACTGGACTATTGTCCAACAATTCAATCAAAAATATCCCAATATCCCAGCAATATCTCACGCTTGCGCTACAGGTGCGCCAAAATTCATAGGCGGCAGCGGCTGATCAGGCTCCTCGATTTTGCCAAACTGCATTTCAAATTTTTGAACGTTGTCGCGCAGGGCATACAACAGCCGTTTGGCGTGTTGGGGTGTGAGCACGATGCGGGCCTTCACCTTCGCCTTTGGCAAATTGGGCATCAGCCGGATGAAGTCAACAACAAACTCGGCGTTGGAGTGTGAAATGATGGCGAGGTTAGAATAAATGCCTTCCGCCACTTCTTCCGAGATTTCGATATTGATGGCGGGTTGCTGTCCGGTATTTTCTTTAGCCATTTTGTGTGGTTATTTAAAAAATCAAATGTTTGTGATGAATGGTTGCCTGACAGGCTACAAAGTTTTGAAGGACAAAAGTACCGCTTACACACGTCCCATCTTGATGAATTTTTAGAAGAAAAAATGCCCGGTGCAGCGACAACTGCCCGGGCATTTTTCATGCTTGTCAAGATGCGTATCCGCTCCCAGCACTGATTACTATCTTGCTACCTTGCTCAAACGAACTCCACCCCAATTTTTGCCATCGCTGAGGCGGAGGAGGTAAGTTCCTTGCGGCAAATCCTGTAAGTCAATCGTGTTCGTCATTTGCCCTCCAACTGAATGGAAATCAAACGATTGGAGCAAGCGGCCAGTAGCGTCAAATATTTCGGCGTGAAGCGCATCGGGTGCGTTTTGCAGCGTCAGCAGGAACAAACCCGTGCTCGGGTTGGGCGATACTGCCAAGCCCCAGGCCTCGGTTGGTTCTATGGTGCCGCTTGTGATTACCAGATTTGTCACCGAAGCAGTGCAGCCATTCGCATCAGTGGCCACAACCGTGTAGCTGCCTGGCGCGAGGCCGCTGAAAATCCCGCTGCTTTGAGCTGCCCCGCCGTTGAGGCTATACTGGTAAGATGGAGTTCCGCTGCTGGCAGTAGCCGTGATGGTATTGCTGTTCGTTGTTGCATTAAGTATAAGCGCGGGTGGTGCTGTAACCATAACAACAGCAGTCATTTCAATTCCGTCTGAATCTTTTACCGTGACCGTGTAGTTGCCAGCCGTAAGGTTGGAGAATACATTGTTGGTTTGGAACGCTGAGCCATTGAGGCTATACAGGTAAGCTGGAACGCCGCCACTGCCATCGGCCTGGATAGAACCATCGTTCCCGCCATTGCACAGAATATGAGTGGTTAAAATTACAACGTTGAGCGGTGCCACGTTCACCGTGAAAGTCGTTGTGGCCGTGCAGTTGTTTGCATCGGTGACCGTAAGGTTGTATGTTCCGTTGGGCAAATCCTGTAAGTCAGGGTTTGGCGCATTGCTGCTGGAAGTGTAGGGCGCTGTGCCACCTGTGAAAACAGGTAAACCATCACGGCCAACAACCGTTACCGAGACATTAAGCTGCGTTGGCTCATCAATATCAATAACTCCTACTACGATGGTGGTGCCGCTCGCATCCCGAATGCTGGCAGTATATGTACCTGCTCCAATGCCTGTAAAATTATTACTGCTTTGGAACAGGCCACTGCCAAGCTGGTACTCATAGGGTGGTACGCCATTGAACGCATTTACAATAACAGTCGTTGTGCCTCCAAAACACAGGATCGGGGCGACTACTTGAACGTTGCCCGACACAGGCGTCACATTCACCGTGGCCTGCGTAGTGGCGGTGCAACCGTTCTCGTCCTGCACGGTCAGGGTATAAGTCCCATTGGCGAGGTTGGAGAACTGATTGCTTGTCTGGAAAACCGTGCCATCAATGCTGTACTCAAGGGTGCCAGTCCCGCCAGCAGCCGTTACCACAATGTCATTGGTAATGGCAACAGCAGAGGCAGTAATAGCACTTGGATTGGCCAACACAATTTGCACGGAAGACGCGCTGAATCCTGCGTTGTCGGTTACCACCACTGTATAACTGCCCGGAGCAAGATTGGTAAATATATTGGACGTTTGGCCTGCACCGCCATTGAGGCTGAACTCATAAGGCAATTGCCCGCCACTGACTGCCACGATGATTTCGCCATCATTCCCCCCATTGCAAGAGACTTCGTTTTGGACAATAACGCTTACCAGCAAATTGTCTACTGCTATTGTAGCCTCCGAGGTAGCGGTGCATCCATTTTCGTCGCGCACGGTCACCGTGTACACGCCGTTACTTAGGTCAAGAAATTCGTTGCTGCTCTGGAAAGCGACACCATTGATGCTGTATTCCAACACACCCGTGCCGCCAGTTGCAGTTACTGTAATGTCATCGCTTGCTACCGATGTGTTAACCGAAATGGCAGTCGGGTTGGCAATTGTAACTGGGTTAGAAGCAACCGTAAAACCAAACTGGCCCGTCACTACCACGGTATAAGTGCCTGCTGGGAGGCCGCTAAACACGTTGCTGCTTTGACCTGCACCGCCGTTCAGGCTGTAAGTGTATGTGCCGTTCAGGCCAGTAGCCGCTACCGTGATTTCGCCCGCCGTGTCGTCGTGGCATAAAATTCCGCTTGTTTCGGTAGCCGACGCCGCAAGGTTGTTGTGGATAATATTAATGTTGAAAATTGCGCCATGTACCCAGGCGTTGTTGTTTTGGTCGAGCGCATCAAAGTGAAAATCGTCGGCAGTTGCAGCATCGCCATTGTTGGTGTAAACCAGCACGTTATTGTTGATGTCCTCCTGCGTGAAGCTGTCGCCTAAAACAAGCGGGGTGCCGTTCAAAGTCAGGGTGCCATGCTGTGGAAGGCTGAGGAGTATGAAGACGCCCTGTCCGGGGATGCCACTGATTTCCATATCCAAATGGCTCTGGAAAATCGCCTCACTCAGGCCTGATCCGACGCTGAGCGGGCTATTGACCAAAATATTCCCTCCTGCAATTACCTCGGGGAAACAGAACGAAAGGCTCCAGGCTGTAATTGGGCCACCATCTTCATCATAATTGTCAGTCACCAAAAGTTTCCAATTCCCCATCGCGTTTTGGCCGTTGTACGAATTGAGCGTTTCGATGGATTGGAATGTACCGTTCAAAGAAGGGGGCGTACCATTGCATTGGTTTTCAAGTACGTTCGCGCTTTGTGCTGCCTGGCTGTCAAAAGTCAGGCTGACGTTTTGGCCATTGCAGCCATATGGATTGGCTGGAACTCCAGGTTGGTCAAAAAGCAGGGTCGTATCGCCACTTGGCGATACAATACTGGCAAGGAGGTCGCCTGTATAGGTGTGGGTAATGGCCAAGCTCAGATTTACATCATTGATGGCCTTGTTTTGTACTATATCCAGGTTTGAAATAACCGTATTCACCGAACTCGGGTCTATTATTTTCGGAACATCTATGCTGCTAAAGTTCTGACCGCAAAGGTTTGTACCCGTTTGGAATGCCCATGTCTCGGAATAACTGCCTGTGCCGCAATCATTGCCTGCACGAATTCTCCAATAGTAAACCGATGAAAGCAGAAGACCGTTCACAGTTCCACTTGTGCCATTTAAGACTTGGCTTGAAACAATGGAACCTGCTGAAAACGATGGGTTTGTAGCCACTTCCAAAAGGTAGTCGTTGGCAACAGCAGCCGCTGTCCAATTAAGTATGGCCGTAGTGCTAATGCCAGATTCGCCGTTTGCCGGGCTGATTACATTGGCTGTGCCAGGGATACCGGGCAATACGGTCAGTGCAACCGTAGCTGTTTGCGTTATTGCTCCTCCCGTACCAGTTATAACGAGCGCATAATTACCTGCCATACCAGCTGTTATGCCAGAGATGGATATGGTGGCTGTACCAGTGGGCATCACAGGATTAGGGGAAATATCTACGGCTGAACCTGCTGGCGCTCCTGTCACACTCAAGGTTACGGCACTGTTGAAACCAGCAATAGGTGTCAAAGTGCTATTAAAAGAACCGCTTGAACCTGCGCAAATATTCAGGCTGCTTACAGAAGTGCCTATCAGGTAAGTAGGGGTTGGAGGCGTTTCAATGCTGAAATTCGCATTGGAAATATCAAAGAAGATATTGCCTACCGATTCTACCCGAACTCTACAAGTAGAGGAAAGGTTGTTTGGGACAGTGATGTTTGCGGTGCCATTGTTCGGCACATTTGCTGCCAGTTCCACAGGGTAGGTAAACCCTCCATCGGTAGAAAGCATGATCCGCACATTGGCGCAAGAAACGGGGGGAGCAGTGGTATTTGCCACATCCCAAGTCACGGTTTTCGGGTCGCCGACATACCAAAGCACATTTGTATTGGGCGCTGTGACGAGGAAGGGACCTGCGGTTCCGGCCACAGTTATTTGCACATCATCTTCGTCGGTGCAGCCTGCATACCAATCATTGTCACGGACTACTACCCGGAAATTCATATTTCGCGCCACACCAGGGAGTTCTTCCCAAGTCGAGTTCACGTTGTTCACCAGATCTGGCAAACGCGGGAAATATCGTGTGGGCGATGTGTTGCCTTTGTAAGAACGAAACAATGGGCCGACGGTAGCCGTAGACACCGGTGGCGAAGGCGCATTGCCAAAATCCATTTGTTCCCACGTATAGCTAAGCGTATCGCCGTCAATGTCGGTGCCAACAGCGGTGAGCGCAAAAGGCGTAGATTTTGGGATGATCCGGTTTGGGCCGCCATTCACGTCCGGGTTGCGATTTGTAGTCGTGATCTTTACGGGACAGGTATTTGCGCCGCCTGTGTAGATAAAGGCGCCCATTTCGAGGATGTTGTAACCATGGAAAATATCCTCGCTGTGTGCCGCCACATCTTGTGCTCCGCAAATGCCAGCGTAAGCCATAATGGTGGTGCCACTTCCAGGCTCCACAGCAGCAGGATTATCCACATTGCCCCCGCAATTGCTGTAAGTGTGACTACCGCCAAACTGGTGACCCATCTCGTGGGCAACATAATCAATGTCAAAAGGGTCGCCTACGGGGCTTCCTCCACCCGTCACGCCATTTGCTTTGCTGGTGCCGCACACCACATAGAGGCCTGCTACTCCGCCTCCACCCGTGCTGAACACGTGGCCTATGTCGTAGTTGGCTACGCCGATCACGTTGTTGCAGGTAACCTGGTTTTGGCCAAGCATTGCGCCACCGTCACTGTTGGCATATGGGTCGGTGGCGGAGTTCAGGTAAATTACAAGGTCATTGTTGGCAATGATCTGCATCGTGACGGCAAAGTCGGTTTCGTACACGCCGTTCACTCGGTTCATTGTAGTGTTCATGGCCGCCAACGCAAGGGGCTTTGTGCCACCATGGAAAGCGGCGTACTCGCCCGTGCAAGCCAGTGCCAGACGGTAGCGACGAAGTTTTGTGTCGCCCTGGAATTCACCCAATTGTGCCGGAGTCAAGGGCTTGCCGTGTTCCAATACCTGTGCCCCGTCTGGTTCGGGCGTGGCACAGGTCCAAAGGGCGTCGTCGGCAGTTGGCAGGTAATCTTTTTTGTTGTAAACGACGTAATATTCTATGTTGCCGTGCACTGCCGGGTCAATGAAATAAGTGCCGTGCCTGCCGGAACGCACCATACCGTGAAAGCCCCAGGGCGTGAGGTCGCATTTCAATAATGCCGTGGGGTCGTCTATGCCTCGACCTGTAAAGGTCTTTATTTGGGGGTATTTGGCTTGCAGCTCCGGGTGCATCACCGGCGTTTCTTCGATTTGGAAACGCCCCATGCTGCCATCGGGTAAGGGCAGAGAAAGCACGGGCCAATGGCCAGATTCGGCTGAAGCGCTGAACCTTTCGGGTGCAGCAGCCAGCACAGGTTGTAAGGCTGAAACATTGAGCCGTACGGCGCGAAATTTAGAAGGCTGGATGCGGCGTTCTCCAGTTTCAGGGATGCCACTTTCTGGCGCGTCTGTCCAGATGGATTGGGCGTGAGAAGCGCCGACGAACATCAGCGCGTACAGTAAGGTGAGAAGTTTCACAAACATTAGAATGAAGGAAAATTATGGATTTGACAAACAAAAAAGACGTGAATAGCCTCGATCTGGGAGCATTGATTGCTTTTGGATTAAAGAAGTGCGAATGTAGCCAACTCGCTGCTTTTGTCTATGAAAGATTGTTGGGGTTTGGCGTTTGGTGGCAAAAATGTAATTCTGAGAAACAAAATTGTTTAATCGGGTGAAACATATAGTTTTGCCCGAACATCCATTTATAATTCCCGCTTTCTTTTGACTTCCGCAAACGACATATTGGGCCGAAGAAACGAAATCAAAGACTGCATCGCCGCTGCCGAAATGGAGCACGCGGTGAAGCGGTTGATTGATTTTGTGCGCGACTTCACCGTTGACATGGAGAATGATGCGCTTTTGCTCAGCAGGAAATTTACAGATTTGGAGCGCAACGTCCGGCTTGTCTTGATAGACAATAAAGAAGCAGAAATTGTACGCGGACAAATTAGCGATGGTCTTTTAAAGACACTCGATCTTGCCTACGCAAAACGAATCGAGCAAAATGAAGCCGTTCAGCCCAGCGCTCCGAGCAGTACGGAGGCCGAAAAAGAAATAGCATTGGCCCAGGCCATCCGCAAGCAGATCCCCTCCAACGAGATGGTGCTGGAGGCCAAAGACATCCGCAAAAGTTACCCTTCCAGCAAATTCACCCTTCGGCTGGAACACCTCGAATTGCGGCTCGGCCAGATTACCGGGCTGGTGGGCGAAAACGCCACGGGCAAAACCACCCTGTTCCGAATCCTTTCGGGCGACCTTGCCCCCGACGCAGGTACGCTGCGCTTCCCGCTGTTCGACCCGCGTGGCCGTGGTTCCTGGCCGGATTTGAAACAAAAAATCGCGTATGTGCCGCAGGAATTGCCCGTCTGGCACGGCTCGCTGCGAGATAACTTGCGCTACGAAGCCGCATTGCACGGACTGCGCGGCGAGGAAAACCACAAAGCCGTGGAATACATCGTGCAGCGGCTCGGTCTGGCGCTGCATTTGGACAAGGATTGGACGCAACTTTCTGGCGGCTACAAACTGCGTTTCGCGCTGGCCAAAGCCCTGGTCTGGAAAGCGCAACTGCTCATCCTTGACGAGCCGCTGGCGTTTTTGGATGTAAAAACCCAAGTCGTGGTGCTCAACGACCTGCAAAATCTCGCCAAAAGCCTGCGCCACCCGATGGCCGTGCTCATCAGTTCGCAGCACCTGCACGAGACGGAAGCCGTGGCCGAACAGATGTTGTTCATGCGCGAAGGCCATTTGGAAAACCTCGGCGCCACCGCCAATTTGGGTGTGGGGCGCGCGCAAAATGTATTTGAGATCGGTTGCGCGGCGGGTTTCAGCGAACTGGCGCAACACCTCGAATCTTTTCCCCACCACAAAATATGGAACAACGGTCTGCACTGGTTTGTGGCTACGCCGCTTGCGGTGACAGGCTTTGAACTGCAGGAATATCTTCAAAAACGAGGTCTGCGCGTGGATTACTACCGCGACCTCAGCCACTCGGTCAAAACCAGGTTTTATGCAGAGAATCTATAAATTTCTGACCCCGGGTTTCCTGCGCCGGTGGGATGCCTGGCTGCTTGAACGCTACCCGATGGTGTGGCGTACGCGGGGGCATTATGTGCTGTATTTTGCCCTGCTGGCTACGCCTGTACTGTTTTTACTGGGCTTTTTTTACCCGGTATCTGCCACCAAATTGACCATTGACCCCATCATGCCCATTATTATGGGCGACGAGAATTTCTATATCCTGCCCCTGGCCGTATTGAGCCTTGGCATTTTGTATTGGGCATATACGCAGTATCAGTCGGGCTTTCCTTCAGCAAAACCGAAACACGTGTTGCTGACTTTGCTGGTTTATGCGGGTTGCTTATTCGTTATTATGGGGATTACGGCACCAGCCTTTTACCTCGGTGCTATGCTGCGCAGCGGGTATTTTTTGATAGAGGAGGAGGATATCAAATATTGGGCGGACAATGATTATTTCTTGTATGGTATAGTATTGAAAGAATCTGATAGTACCTCCATGGAGCATGACGTTGCCTTTTTTCAAGAACGGGAA
>CAZPTQ010000200.1:0-8757 GCA_964589365.1 uncultured Saprospiraceae bacterium | reverse complement strand
TTAAATAGCCCCACTATTCGCCTCAAAAGATAGTTGGCTAACGCCAAAATAATGGCCTGAAATTGGAAAGTTATTTTGACACCGTTCCTAAGGTATTTTGAAACGAGAAAAACCAAAGCAATTCCTACTTTTGTTTCAAAATCAGCAACAATATGAAAAATGGAATGGCTGAATTGATTGAAATCAACCCAAAAGTGATGATGGGCAAACCTGTGATACGGGGCACTCGTATCACAGTCGAACTCATTTTGGAAAAACTGTCAAGTGGAGAAAGCTTTGAGGATATTTTGGCTGAGCATCCACGTTTGAAGCGCGAGCATATTCTTGCTGCATTGGCTTTCGCAGCCGGGTCGTTACGTGGTGAAATGATGGTTCAAACGCCTATTGCAGCATGAATTTCATTGCAGATGAAGGTGTAGACGGCACCCTGTTCAAATTGCTCAGAGAGGCCGGACACGATGTTTTCTATTTTGCCGAAACTGAACGTGCTACCGACGACGAAGTGGTTTTGGAGATTGCAAACACCGAAAACCGCATACTCATCACACGCGACAAAGATTTTGGTGAATTGGTATGGCGCATGGAGATGGTACACGCTGGCATCATACTCATCCGCGCCGAAGAATTGATCTCTGTTTCCCGCTCCAACTTGGTCGCTGAATTTATTGCTGCAAACCCCGACCTACTTTCCAACCACTTCGTCGTCATTCAGCCCGGCACTGCTCGTATCAGGAAAATGTATGAGCAGCGGTAAATTATGATTCTCAACACCCTACGCCTCGCCAACTACAAGCAATACGGCTCCTTGGAACTCGAATTCCGGGAAGGCCTGGTCGGTATCATTGGCAAAAACGGCGCAGGGAAATCCACCATTTTTGAAGCCATCTTGTACTGTCTTTTTGGCCGCGACGAAGGCAACAAAGCCCATGTCCGTTCGGCTTTTGCCGACCCAAAAGTCACCGTGGAGTTACAATTGGATTTCAGTATTGGGGAAGTTGGGTATAGGGTTCGTCGTGAATTTCGGGGCAAAGCGCTCGCCGTTGGGGCGGAGTTTTACAAAAACGACGTACTCGTAGCAAAGGGCGTTTCTCCTGTGAACGACGAGTTGGTAAAAGTGCTGCACATGGAGCGCGATGCTTTCAAGCGCTCTGTTTTTTCCGGACAAAAAGAACTCTCCGAACTTTCAGACACATCGGGCGAGGCGCGCAAGCGCATGGTGCGGCGTATGCTCGGACTTGATACGCTAGACGATGCACAAACCCGTGTGAATACCGACCTGAGGGAGCTCAGCAGTCAAGCCGCCGGACAACGCCAAAACCTCCTTTCGGATGAAGTCATGGAAAGCCTTAAAAGCGAAATGGCCGAGCGCGACAAGGCATTGGAAACGAATAGTGTAGCAGCAAAAAAGGAGCGGCAGATACTCCAAGACATTCAGGGGAAACACCGTTCGGAGAAGGAAAATTTTGACCGGGAGGAAGCGCGATTCAAACGCCAAAGTGCATTACGCAACGAACTCGGCCAAGTCGAAGAACGTCGCGCAGGATTGATTTTGCAGCAGGAAAACCTCAAAATAAAGCAAGCTGATTTGCAGCAGCAAAAGACAAACCTCGAAGGAATGCAGGGCGAATTTTCAGGCTATGAAGCCGAAAAAAAATCACTCGAGGCGCTAGAACATGAACGTTCACGAAATATCAATCGGGAAGCCCGGTTGACAAAAATCGCTGAAACCAAAGAGCAGTTGGGGGCTACCGGTGCAAAAATTAAAACCCTTATTGAGCAGTTGGTTGGACGGACCACCGTGGAATTTGCATTGAGAGAAAAGCAAACAATTGTTACCAATTTGGAGACAGAAATGGAAGCTAAGCGCATCGAACTACGCGAAATTGACAAACAAATCGGTGGCATCGAAAAAAGCGTGAGTGAACGGAAAGAAAAATTTGAACGCCTGCGTGAGTTGGGCAGCGAAGGCAATTGCCCAACTTGCCTCCAGCCCCTGCTTGATGGCTATGAACTTGCTTTGGCGGAACTTAGCAATGAAATTAGTGGCCTGCAAACCAATCAGTCGCAACTACTCGAAGCCAAGAAGAAATCTGTCACAGAAGCCGGGCTTGCACTGAAAAACCGACAAACCGCCACCCGTGTCGAAGCCGACAAATTACTCCAGGAACAAACCCGCCTGATCGAAATCGCTCGACAGCTGACGACCGAAGAAAACCATCAGCGACTACTGGAAAGTCGTGTGACCGCCGATGAAACCATCCTTCGAGAAATTGGGGAAGTCCATTTTGACGAAGCGGCCTACCAAAACCTGAAATCAAAACTCTCCACTCAAGAGGCCCGCTATCGTGAATTTCTGTCGCAAGAAAACTATCTCGCCCGCGAAATGCCCGCCACCCTCGCGGCACTGAAAACCACCGAATTGGGCATTGCAGAGGCAAGTCAAAAAAACACTTCCCTCACGGCAGAACTAGCCAGCGTCGGCTACAATGAATCTGCGTACAACCTTGCCAAACAAGCAGTTGCAAGTTTTACCGAAGCATTTCAAGCACAAACAGAGACCTTTCGAGCCTTGGAGAAAACAGGGATCGAACTCCTAAACGAGCAATCCAAGTCAGTTGAAAAACTCCGCGTCAACGAGCGCATCCTTGCCCAAATCAGCGACAAACTTGAGGAGGTAGAACTACTCCGAAGGCTCACCGAAATGCTCGGCCTGTTCAAAACCGAAATATTGGAAAAAGTCAGTCCGGGCATTTCACGCGAGGCCAGCGACCTGTTCAGCCGGATCACTAAGGGAAAGTACGAAGGCATTCGCGTGGACGAGAATTTTGACTTTGCCATCACCGATGGCGGGGTGTTTTATCCCATTGAACGGTTTAGTGGCGGAGAGGTTGACCTCGCTAATTTCTGTTTGCGCATCGCTATCACGAAAGCCATCATGGATCTGAGCGGCTCAGGGCAACAATTGGAATTCCTCGCCTTCGACGAGATTTTCGGCAGTCAAGACGAGGAGCGACGAATGGAAATGATGCTGGCGCTCAACTACTTGCAAGAGCAGTTCAGGCAGATTTACATTGTGTCGCATATTGATAGTTTGAAGGACTTTTTTCCGCATTTGCTGGAGGTGCAGTTTGCGGCAGAAGGAAGCACGGCGGTGTGGCGGTGATAAAAATATTCCTTGTTGGACATTGGACATTTTTACGCTCCACTCACCACCACTACAATCTCTCCCTTCACCTCTTTTGAAGTAAAATGCGCAAGCAATTCCGTAAGCGGAGCCGTTTTTACTTCTTCAAATTTTTTGCTGAGTTCCCGTGCCACGCAGGCTTGTCGCGTTGCACCACAATGCACGATGAGTTCTTCCAGACACTTCACCAAACGGAACGGTGATTCATACAGCACAAAGGTGTGTGGCAATGTTGCAAGGTATTTCAACCTTGTCTGGCGGCCTTTTTTGTGCGGCAAAAAACCTTCAAAATGGAAGGTATCGCAAGGCAAGCCGCTGGCCACCAGTGCTGGTACAAACGCCGTTGCCCCAGGCAGACATTCCACCCGAACCCCTCGGCGTTGACAGGCACGCGCCAACAAAAAACCCGGGTCTGAAATTCCAGGCGTACCAGCATCGGAGATGAGTGCCATGGTCAAACCGGAAGCCAGTTCGTCTACCACATGCTCTACTTTGGCGTGTTCGTTGTGGGCATGAAAAGCGCGGAGATGTGTTTTTATCTCGTAATGGTCGAGCAATCGGCGGCTAGTACGGGTGTCCTCCGCCAGCACGACCGACACTTCCTTGAGCACCCGGATGGCGCGGAGGGTGATGTCTTCGAGATTGCCGATGGGCGTTGGGACGATGTAGAGCATATTAAAGAGTGGCAGTGGCAGTAGGCAGTAACTCTTGACAGTGCTCGAACGGCCACTGCCTACTATCTCGTACTTTTTCAGGCCGACTTTAGGGAGAAAGAATAGGTTTCCATAATAAGATTGGCCAGCAATTTCTGGCAGGCGGTGTCTACTTTTTGGCGGGCTTCGGCTTCCGAACTGGCTTCCAACGTCATGTTTACGTGACGGCCAATGCGCACATCCTGGATACCTGAGAGGTCAAGGTGTTTCATGTTGTTCACCACGGCTTTGCCTTGAGGGTCAAGCAGTTCGCGGTGGGGCATTATGTCAATTTCGGCGATAAACTTCATTCTATGGTGGATTTGTTTATTTTTTACCCGCCGAAGCCGAAGCGTAGGAGGGGGTGATTTGGTTGGCCACGAATTACACTAATTTTCACGAATTGGAATATTCTATTAGTGTCAATTAGTGCAATTAGTGGCTAAATTAACCAGCAGTGATATTTTTTCTAAAAATAACTGACAAAACAATATAGGAAACGATGATGGCAGACAAAGCCAGTTCTTTCAAAAAAACAATTAGTAAGGCAAACAAGGTCAAAAAAGCCAGGTTGAACTTGTTGCTTTCCCAATCAAAACGCTTTATTTTCATCCCAAACATTGGAATTTCGCTTACCAAAAGCCACGAAAGAATCCCGACTAATCCGTACAAAAGCCACTGATTTTCAATCATTTCTTTCAATCCAAAAAGGTTTTGATGTGCCGTCAAGGCTAGCCCCAAAACGAACACTGTACACGCCGGGGTACTTAGTCCAATGAAATAATTGGCCTGCCGCGTATCCAGATTGAATTTTGCCAGGCGAAGCGCGGAAAAAGCCGAGAGTAAAAATGCAGGCAATGCCGCGACTTTGACAAATGACTCCCCGAAAACAGTACTGAGAGACGGCTCGCCCGCCAACAATTGGTATAACATCGCCCCCGGCACTACCCCAAAACTCACCACGTCTGCCAATGAATCAAGTTCTTTGCCAAGTGGCGAACTGAGCTTTAAAGCCCGTGCCACCATCCCGTCCAGATAATCAAAGACGAACGACGCGGCAGTGAAAAGAGCCGCCATTTCGGGCTGCCAGTAAGCAATGTAGAGCAAGGCACAGCACCCGCAAAACAAGTTGGCCAGCGTGAGCGCGTTGGGGAGATGTTTCATCGGCGGCAAAAGTAGAGAATCTCTGGCGAAGCTTATTTTGCTAATTTGCGGCGTTAATGCAGGTTTCCAAATGGTTCAGAGGGGGGTTCAGGTTGGATTTCAGCATTTTAAGAAAAATTTGACTAAAAATTCAGCCAACAAAGTGGGCTGGTTTTGCGTCTTGACCTGTACAAGGCCCCAATACCCCCAACATCCCGATTTCAACAGCTCACCATGAGAAAAACTACCCTCTTATTTGCCCTTTTTATTTGTGCAGCAAGTGCATTCGCGCAGCCAAACAATGACGAGTGTTCCAGCCCCATCGTGATTCCTTCTGTCTTGACTTTCTGTAGTCCTGTAGACGCCTACACCAATGCAGGCGCAACCCCTTCTACTTATGGGGTATCCAGCTGTTTTGGTTCGGTGCAAAACGATGTTTGGTTCAGCTTCACACCACAGGCAACTGACATGACCATCACTGTGCGCGGCGCTACAGCACAAGCGCCCGGCGGCACCTTGCAAGACCCACAAGTAACCCTGTATTTTGGCACTTGTGGCGGTGTCATCAATGAATTGGTATGTGATGCCGCTACTGGCAACAACAACATCGCGGAAGCTTACAAGGGCGGGCTTTTTGTCGGTTCTACTTATCTGATCCGTGTTCAGGGTGCGGGGGGTCAAACCGGCACTTTCCAAATTTGTGTCAACAACTATAACCCGCCCGTTGAACCAACCTCGGACTGCCCTACGGCCTCCATTTTGTGCGACAAATCTCCTTTTGTAGTGCAATACGTAACGGGGGCAGGAAGCAATA
The DNA here is from genome assembly GCA_964589365.1 of uncultured Saprospiraceae bacterium. Classification (GTDB taxonomy): domain Bacteria; phylum Bacteroidota; class Bacteroidia; order Chitinophagales; family Saprospiraceae; genus M3007. The sequence continues at coordinate 2,924 of CAZPTQ010000200.1, read as the reverse complement.
ATAGCGAAATGCAGGACGCGACTTGTTTCAATAATGGTGTGCCAGGAATTTTTGAATCCAACTCTACCTGGTTTGTTTTCACCTGTGCGGAATCAGGTACATTGACCATGACCTTGACCCCATTGAATGGCCCAGATGATCTTGATTTTATCATTTATCGCCTGCCCAATGGCATCGGCAACTGTAACGGCAAAGTAGTGGAGCGCTGCATGGCATCTGGTCAAAGTCAGAATGTCAATTCTGCCGCCTGTCTCGGGCCAACCGGGATGCGCAATGGCGACCCTGATGTCAGCGAAGACGCAGGCTGCTCCGAACCAGGTGATGATGCCTGGTTGAAACCCCTGGATATGATACAAGGGGAAACCTATGCGCTGGCGGTCAACAACTTTTCGGCCACAGGCAATGGGTTTTCTATTGAATTTGGCGGCTCTGGTGAGTTTCTCGGCCCAGAAGCAGCCTTTGAAACCATCCCGGAAGCAGTATGTCTAGGCACTCCTGTTCAAGTAATAGACGCTTCTACTTTCGCCCTTGGCGCCATCACGGCCTGGAATTGGAGCTTCGGCGCTGATGCTGTGCCGCAAATCGCGACAGGCCCCGGTCCGCATACGGTGGCATTCAACACACCCGGCGTTCACCCCGTGGTACTTACTTTGGAAACCGATCTTGGATGTAAGGTCACCGATATTCATTCGGTGGTGATTTACCCCGACGTAACGGTAGACACGCTCATCGCTGCACCCGATTGCAACGGCACAGCGAATGGCAAGATTATTATCAACAATATCACAAGCGGTACGCCTCCCTATCTGTTCAGTTGGAACAACGGGCCTTTTACCACCGAAAACTCGCTGGACAGCCTCGGTGTTGGTTTTTACACGCTCGCCATTGTTGATTTTAACAATTGCAAAACCGATTTGGGCATTCAAGTGGATGAGCGGATTCTAACGGCAGATGCCAGTGTGGAAAAACCGCTTTGTTTTGGTGATGCCAACGGCATCATTACGCTCAACGTGACCAATGGAAAGCCCATTGTGCAATTCGATTGGGGAAGTGGCTATATCCCCAGCAATTCGCAAGGAGGATTTGGAGCAGGGGTTTATACCATTCAGGCCATTGATGGAGTACTGTGTGAGGGAACTTTCATTGTGACAGTAATGGACAACCCTCCGCTCGAACTGATGATAGACACCGTAGATATTTCTTGTTTTGGGGCAAATGACGGTATGGCGGAAGCAATCCCTACAGGTGGAACAGGAGTGTACACCTATCAATGGTCAAATGGGGCACTCACACAAACCATAAGCAATTTAACTCCGGGCCAATATGAGGTAACCGTTTCAGATCGAAACGAATGCATCATTGTCGGAGGCGTGTTCATCACCGAACCACCAGATGTGGCAGTAAATCTGATTGATGTTTTAGACCTTATTTGCAACGGCACTCCCGAAGGCGAAATCCGCGTGGAAGGTGTAGGCGGGCGCCCTCCCTACATGTTCAGCCCAGACGGCATCACTTTCTTTGCCTCAGACACTTTGAAAAATTTGCTGGCAGGCGATTATTGGGTGAAAGTAAAAGATGCTTATGGTTGTCAGGACTCAGTTTTTGCCACTATTTCACAACCTCCAGCACTCATCGTGGCAGCAGTGCCAACCGATACGACGCTTGATCTGGGTTTCACGGTGGACATCAGTACAGTTACTGCGCCATTTGGTCGTTTAGTCACTTTTGAATGGTCGCCTGGCATTGGGCTGAGCGAAACCAATATTCCAGATCCGACCGCCACGGCCATTGATGATATTGCTTACGTCGTCAAAATCACTGACGAGGACGGCTGCATGGCCTTTGACACCGTCACCATTCGTGTAAAAAAAGACCGCCCGGTGTATTTTCCCAACATTTTTGCGCCGGACAATCCTTATCCGAACGATCACTTCACAGGTTTCGGTGGCCCGGCTGCGGAACAAATCTCCCTCCTGCGTATCTACGATCGTTGGGGCAGCCTGATCTACGAAAACCGTGATTTTGACCTGAATGAACCCAACTTCGGCTGGGACGGTACTGCGAAGGGTCAAAAAGTGGACGGCGTGTTCGCCTGGTACGCAATGGTGCGCTTTATTGATGGCACAGTGTTGCAGTACGAAGGGGATGTCACGGTGATACGCTGAGCACATCAGATTTTACACAGAAAACTTTGAGTCCTGCTTGGAAAATAGCAGGAAGTAGAACTACCTTTGCCACCGTTTTGGAAAAAGGGAGTGCTTTTTTATCCTTTTTTCATTGATTTTGAACGAGTTACAAAAATTTTAGCAAAAATAACAGTATGCCAACCATCAATCAACTTGTGCGGAAAAGCCGCGAAAAGGTGGAGTATGCGAGCAAGAGCCGAGCGCTCAATTCCAGCCCGCAGAAGCGTGGCGTATGCACCCGTGTGTACACTACCACTCCGAAAAAACCTAACTCAGCCCTCCGCAAAGTGGCGAAAGTGCGCCTTGTGAACGGTTTTGAAGTAATCTGCTACATCCCTGGAGAAGGCCATAACCTGCAGGAGCACTCCATCGTGCTCGTGCGTGGCGGTAAAGTAAAAGACCTTCCAGGGGTGCGCTACACCATTGTGCGTGGCGCCCTTGACACAGCAGGTGTTCAAAAGCGCAACAAGAGCCGCTCGAAATACGGCACCAAGCGTCCAAAGAAATAAATTTCAGTGGTAAGTGTTAAGTGTTAAATGATAAGTGGGCATCCCTCACTTTTTTGTTTACCTTAATATGCTACCACTTATCACTAAACACTTATCACTAAGAAATGCGTAAGCACAAACCGAAACCTCGAGTATTGGCCGCCGATCCGCGTTATAACGATACGATGGTAACACGTTTCGTGAATAACCTGATGTGGGACGGCAAGAAGAGCGTTGCATTTGGCATTTT
>CAZPTQ010000199.1:0-8837 GCA_964589365.1 uncultured Saprospiraceae bacterium | reverse complement strand
TGGATGGCGGCAAAAGAATGGCATCAAATTGGGAAGTTATTTTGACACCGTTCCTCAGGTGTGGAAAGGGCCGTTTTTTTAGCATTGCGAATTTAAGTGGGCCACACTTTTTCAAAAATTGCTTTTCCAATGGGTCACACCATCATAATCACTTCCACAGTAATGCTATTGCTACAGCCAGTTTGAGGGTTTGTGACTGTGAGTGTATAAAACCCTGGTACCGATACAATTGGTTTTTTCAGTATCGAGGTAAAACCATTCGGGCCTGTCCATAAATAAGTAACTCCTGAAATAATGCTATGACCAACGAGTTGCACGGTTGGGTGCGTAGCATCAAGTGTGCCACCAGTTGCAGTGACTGGTGGTGGGGTGTTGTTTTGCTTGATAAGTATCTTTTTTGTCGCTTCACAAGAGGTCCCTCCCTGGCTCAACACTACTTGGTGTGTGTAATTACCCGGCGTAGTTATGGTGAAAGAGGCGGCGGTGCTCAAAGTGTCGCCCTGGCTGTTTTTCCAAAAATGGGCTACATTGGGCAGGTTGATTCCCTGAAGTGTAAGGCTTGGGTTTATGCAGGTAATAGTTTGACCTTGTGGAGTTTGGATATTGGCAGCGGTGTTGGTTGTTAGCACGACAAGGTTGAACGAAACGATGCTATCGCAACCTAGAGTAGAATTGAAAACTTGAACATAACTGCCCGAATTGCAGTAAAGCGAATCGCCCAATTGAAAACAAGCGCCTTGACAAATGATCTGTGTGCCTAAATTCACAGTGATGATCGGCACTACGCTTACGATACATTGTACTACGCTATCGCAGCCTTGCGCTGTGGAAAAGGTTACGGGGAAAAGACCAGGGGAGAAAAATTCTTCACCGGCACAAAAGACTGACCCTCCCTGGCACATCTGTACAGTTTGAGTCGTTGCTACCGTCGGGATCACTTGCACCATGCAAGTAACAATGCTGTCGCAGCCCAAGTATGAAGGGAGCGCGACTGTGTAAATGCCGCCATTTGAAAAGGTTTGCCCAGCACATTCCACGGTATGATTTTGGCAAAGCTCCACCATTTCGGTGCTCTGCACATCTTCGCCAATGACAACATCAAGACACTGATTGGGCGCGTCCTGGCAACTGATTGACTTGGCACATACTTGCGCAGGTCCAGTTTCTGCCCAAATAATATCTACCGAAGCGCTGATGGGATTTCCTTGAATGTTGCCCGCTGAGGGAGGGTTTATTGTCCACGTAGAAACCGTGCTGGCGGAGTATGTACTGGCGGAGGTATCTGGCAGGCAAAGCCCATTAATAGGGCCATTGATCGCTGGGTTCACGCCATTGATGGAGTAATCGCAAAGTGCCCCGGCACTTCCGTCAATCATCAAATAGTAAGTTACCCCTGGATTAAGTCCATTGGCACTCAAATTTTGACAAGTCCCCGAGGAGATATTCCCAAGGCAGGGAGATACAAACTCAAAATTGACACAGTCTGTCGTATATAAGATTGCTGCTTGAATCCCCTCGCCAGAGATGCAATCAAACGTACATATTTCAAAAGTTAAGATTGGGGCATCTGCTACAAAAGCAAAAAAATGGTTATTTTCGATGGTGGTGCACCAAAATGGAGGAAAAGATTCTGGAGCAGTAAGTGTAGTAGCGCCAAAATAGCAGTCCAATGCCCCAGGGTTTGGCAAAATGCAGGCATCTTGAGCGTTCACCGAGGGTGTCGGCACCTGGCAGGGTTGGGAGTTGCACTGCGCATAAAGATGGTTATTGGTAAGAACGGTCAGCAATGAAGCGGAAAGAATGGACAGCGCTAGATGTTTTTTCATGTCAAATATTTTTTTAAGATAAAGTGGCTTTGGGAATCTGGTTTTTAGCAAACTTCAGTTCGAAACCTCTACAACAATACTGTTGCTACAGCCAGTTTGCGGGTTTGTAACCGTAAGGGTGTACAAACCCGGCACGGAGACAATCGGTTTTTTCAACATCGAGGTAAAGCCGTTAGGCCCTGTCCAGAGATATTTTACGCCAGAAATGATACTGTGGCTCATCAACTGGATCGTGCCCGTGCCAGGGTTAATGATTCCGCCTATGGCGGTAACGGGGGGCGGTATGTTGTTTTGCTTGACCAAAGCTTTGTCTTCCGCTACGCATAGCCCATCCGTGACCCGGAGTGTATAGTAGCCAGGTTCATCTACGATAAAGGTGCTTCCAGTTTGCTGCACTACGCCTAAATTGTCCAACCAGATCGGGTTTCCATTGGGGTTTTGTGCTGTCATGCCTAAGATTGGGTTGTCGCAAGTGATGGTCCCGCCGCCCAAGATGTCTGCTTTTGGGCTAGCCCGCTGAAGGAAAAAAGAGTAGATACTGTCGGGGCAAACAACACTGCTCAAGCCTTCGCCACAAAAAACGCTGTCGCACACGGTCAGGCAGGAATCTCCGCAAACCTTCAAAATATCAACACAAGGGCCAACCGAACCAGACAATACTTCAATTTGATAATCGCAAACATCCCCGTTGAAGCCATCAACCACGAGGTAGTAAGTTTCTCCCTCTGTGAAGTTGTTGTACTCCATCATAAGGTCCAAACTGCCCCCGCCTAAAGTGCCCGGGTTACATTGGATGGCATCCGGGGAGCTGCAATCTTCAATAAAAGCGATTTGCAGGCCATCGCCGTTTTGGCAATTGGAGGCTTTCACATTGATGCTTATAGTGGACGATTCCGCAAAAAAGCCCATCCACTGGTCGTTGTGGAGGGCAATCGACCCACAAAGAGTATTGCCACCAGAGGGTGCACCATTGTTTATGCCCGCAAAGCCGTTCAAGCCGCAGACGACGCAGGCCGTCTCGCAACTTTCGGCGGGCGGTGTATTGGGCGGGCAAAGGCTGGTTTGTGAAGACAGGCTGTGCGTGGCCAGCAAAAGAAAGAAAATGTAAAGGAGGTGTTTTTTCATGACGGTAATTTTTTACCAAGATACACTGAAGCGCCATTTTGTCCTTTCAAAAAACGATTTGCCAATTTCTTGGTCATCCCCATTTGTCCTTGACTATCTTTGCCCGCCCAAACAGCTTCCTAAAGTCATTCAAACACCTGTCCCATGAGTTGGTACAAACGCTTGCGCGAGGGCATCACCACCGCCACCAAGTCTAAAAAAGATGTGCCGGAAGGCATCTGGTTCCAATGCAAAAAATGCAAAGAGACCAGCACGACAAAACAACTCCACGACAACTTCTATAAATGCCCAAAGTGCGATTATCACACGGCCATCGGCTCGGAGGAGTATTTCGAAATTCTCTTTGATAATCACGACTATATCACCTTACACGATGACCTCATTTCAGTGGATTTCCTCCACTTCACAGACCTCAAACCCTACGACAAACGCCTGGAGGATAGCCGTAAAAAAACGGGCCTGAACGATGCACTCACCATCGGCGCGGGCAACGTGAACGGGCACAAACTTGTGGTGGCAGCCATGGATTTCAAATTCATTGGCGGTTCTATGGGATCCGTGGTAGGAGAGAAAATATCGCTTGCCATTGACTACTGCCTGGAGGTAAAAAGCCCCCTCTTGATTATTTCCAGATCAGGTGGCGCGCGTATGATGGAAAGTGCTTTCTCCTTGATGCAAATGGCGAAAACCAGTGCCAAGCTTACCCTCCTCGCCAAGGCCGGTCTTCCTTATTTTTCGCTTATGACCGATCCCACAACGGGCGGCGTGACGGCTTCTTTTGCTATGCTCGGCGATATTCACTTGGCCGAACCCGACGCGCTCATAGGCTTTGCAGGCCCCAGAGTGATCCGCGAAACCATCAAACGAGACCTGCCTGAAGGTTTCCAAACTTCAGATTTTTTGATGGAAAGCGGTTTTATGGATTTGGTTGTCAACCGCAAGGACCTGAAGGAAATGATGAGCGATTTGCTTGCGTTTTTTGACAAATGACCATTTTTGAAACACTACGACTGAGCGTTCGCCCGCTTGCTGATTCAGATTTCAACAGCGTTTATCGCTTGTTGAGCGATCCTGAAACCATGCGTTATATCCGTGCACCCTTTACCGAAGAACAACAAGCCCGCGACCGAATGGCGTTTTGGACTGATTATGCTGAAAACTGTCCCGGACTGGGCACTTTTGTCATGGAAATGAAGGATTCAGGTGCATTTGCAGGATTTTGTGTGGCACGACAAGTTGGGTATGATCCTTCCAGCCATGAATATGAGATTGGGTACATTCTCGTACCAGAATACAGGGGGAAAGGCTTGGCGAGCGAGTTGGTGCCGCCATTAAACCAATATTGTTTCGGACAATCGCCTGCTCCGCATTTGGTGGCGTTCACGCACCCTGACAATGCCATTTCTCAAAAGGTGTTGCTAAAAAGTGGATTCAAATATATCGGATTTCGTGAAACATCTGACGGTACAAGCGCGGAGTTCTGGCTGGAACGGAATTCCTTGTAAAACCTGCCTTCGCGCCCCAATTTATGAGCAACCTCTCCCACCTACTTGCCGCTTACCGAAATCACCCGGCAGTGATGAAAATTGCCCAAAATCTTGAAAGCCAAGCTGCTGCTGCGCGAATAATACTAACCGGGCTAACGGGTGCGCAGGAATCTTTTGTGGTTGCTGCGACGGTCAACAATCAAGGTTCAAGGGTCAACGGTTGCCATCTTTTTGTTGCCAATTCAAAAGAAGAGGCTGCATACCGTCAAAATGACCTCGAAGGGCTTTTGAGTGGCCAAGCCGTTTATTTATTTCCCGATTCGTTCAAGCGTCCTGCGTTTTTCGACGACCTTAACCCCACACAGATGCTGCAACGCTCGGAGGTAATCAGCAAAACCTCCCCCCTTCAGGGAGGGCTGGGGGGTGAGGGCGGCGTAATCGTTACTTATCCTGAAGCTTTGTTTGAAAAAGTGGTGAAACCGGAAGTGCTCAATAAAAGCCGGATTGAAGTAAAAAAAGGCGAAAAACTCGATGCTGATTTTGTGATTCAAGTGCTGGTGGAATATGGTTTCGAGCGTGCCGACTTCGTTTTTGAACCGGGTCAATTCTCCATCCGGGGTGGTATCATTGACCTTTTTTCTTTCGGAAACGAACTGCCTTATCGCATCGAACTCTTTGACGATGAGGTAGATACCATCCGAACTTTTGATCCAACCACGCAGCTTTCTCAGCGAAATCTCTCCTCGCTTAGCATCGTGCCAAACCTTAGCACCAGGTTTCGGCAGGACCAAAAGGTGTCGCTATTCCAAATTTTGCCTCTTAATACGGTCATCTGGATAAAAGACTATCAATTCCTGCTCGACCGATTGCAATATTGTTTCGAGCGGGCCGAGCAATTCGCTTCAAAACTTACGGCACTGGATTCCGCAGATTTGAGGGAAATATTTCGCGACAGGGCTTTTCTCTACCCAGGCGAAGTGACAGGAGATATTGCCGAGCGAGCGATAATATATTTGGATGGAAAGCAGGAGGTGTAGACAAGGTTTTTTTGACAAGATGAACAGGATTTGCAGGATTTAAGCATATGCTAATCCGCTCCATCCTGCAAATCCTGCTCATCCTGTCAAAAAACAATTCATGTCAAATTTTCACCAGCATCTTCGTGGCTTGCCCTGTGGCAGTTGATAGTTTACAGTAGTAGATTCCCGATGCGAACGCTTGCGCATCTAAATGGATTTGCCCCTCTTCACGGCTGTTGAAATGCTGTTCAAAAACAATTTTGCCAGACTGATCCACCACACTCATGCGTCCTGCCACGGGTGTTTGGGTTTTCCAATTCACGAAAGCAAAATCGTGGACGGGGTTGGGCAAAATATTGAAATAGAGAAAGTTAGATAGGGTAGAGGTGGTAGACACCTTGGAATTGGCAACCAAAATGTCATCCACCTGCAATTGAAAATCGTCGTAAGAATCGTGCAGGAAAGCGATGTAAATGGGTTGTCCCGCATAGCCAGCGAGACTCACACTGTGAGGTTCCAATTTGCCGTGGTAAAACAGCCCATTAGGTTCAGCATCAATAAAAAAGTAAGCAGTATCCGTATAGCCATTGGCGTGAATGTAGCCATTGGAAAAGATATATTCGTTGGGGTCAAGCGAACCAGCAGGAGAAGATCCGAGGACAGTCTGTGCAACACTGAACAGCGTATCGTTGAAAGCCTCAGGAAAGTTTGTACTGGTAGAGACGAGCACCCGGTAGCCGTCCATAAAATCTGGGCCATAATACGTCAGCGAGCGCCAGCAAAGCCAATAGGTATCGTCAGGGATATAGACTGGGCTGGTAATCAACCAGTTTTTATTCTGCGGAACGGAGGATTGCAGGAAGGAGCAACTTGTGAACGCATAGTTGTCTGCCATGCTGGGATCAACGAAACCAAGGTCGCTTTCCCAGTACCATCCTTTTGGTGTAACACCGTTGCTTACACAAAGACCAGTTTTATTGTCTTGATCGTAGTTCACCCAATGGAGGTCGTTTCCAGTAGGCGATGTCAGCATCGTGTCGGCAGGGTCAAGTATTCCCTCAAAGGTGTGCTGCAAGAGGGTATCTGGAGCGGGATCGTTCGCTTGTCCAAAGAGGGGATGGAGCAGAAAAATAATGGCGAAAATCGTACAGAAAAGTTTCATAGCAACCGAGTTAAAAGAGAAAAGTGATTGTGTATGCTTGTCAGACGTAGTACCAATGCTAAATGTTGGTATTGGCCAATTCTTTTTCCAAGCGATCGCGATTCACGGGCACTACTCCCGGCGATTCGCACACCTGTCCGCCTGCCATATTGGAAAGCATTGCTACCGTTTTCAAGTCCAATCCTGCCGCCAAGCCCATGGCTGCTATGCTTATCACGGTATCTCCTGCACCACTTACATCGGATATGTTTCGGGGCGTGGTGGGGAAGCATTTGCCGACCGTACCGCCATCCAAAAATAATCCTTTTTCCGAGAGTGTGAGCATGGTGAACTGATTCCCTAGTTTTTCTCGGAGGTAATCGGAGGCTTTTTGCAAGGATGCTTCGTCGGGTGTTACGGGAAACGGGGTGCTTTCACGCATTTCTTTTAAATTGGGTTTGAATAAATTAACCCCCTTATAAGCAAAAAAATTGGCTTTTTTAGGGTCAACCGCCGTGAAAATCCCTTTCTCTTTTGCACCGTCCAGAATTCTTTTGATTGCCCATTCTGTCAAAACGCCCTTGTTGTAATCTTGCAAAATAATGACTTTGATAGGCTCATGGCTCACGATGGACATGACTTTGTTCCATAATTTGCCTTCTTCTTCCGGGTCTATGTCATGGGTGTCCTCGCGATCAATTCGCAGCATCTGCTGATGGTTGCCGAGGATACGGGTTTTAACGGTGGTACGGCGCGTTGAGGACCTCAGGATTCCAATTTGAGGTAGCTTATGTGCTTCAAGTAATTCCATAAATTTATCACCGTCCTCGTCGTCACCAATAATGCTGCACAAAAAAGCGCGACTGCCAAGTGCCTGAACGTTCAGCGCGACGTTTGCCGCTCCACCGAGCCGGTCTTCTGTCCCTTTTTCCAATACCACTGGTACCGGCGCTTCGGGCGAGATACGGCTCACCGAACCCCTCAGATAGCGGTCAATCATCACATCCCCCACGATGAGGACATCTCGATTTTCAATTTTTTGAAGTATGCTCATTTTTTGGACTTTGGACTTTGGACATTGGATGTTAGACAAACGCTGGTGGCAAGTCCAACAGTCCAATGTCCAAAGTCTAATCATAATTTTTTCTTCCAATAACGCATCAATCCAGCAACCGACATAAAGGCTGGGTTGGCTGCTTCATATCGCGCCAAATCTTCTTTTGCAACGCCGGCAGCCATGAGTTCGGTATTGACAAATGCTTGAAAAGCAGGTACAATGGATTCGGTTGCTGTATTCGCATCCGCGTATGGGCGCATCCAATCGGCCCATGTAAGCAAGCGTTTTTCGAGCGCGTCAAGGTGGGTGATTTTGTCGCTGATTTCTCCAAAATGGGTCAGAAAAAACCTTTCAGAAGGCAGATTTCGCATCAGTTGAATCGAGGCCAACCAATCTTCCACCTGAATGTCCGGTGGCGGGCAAGGTGGCATCACAGGCCCTCCGCCCATCCGAACGCCCGCTACATCACCTGTGAACAGCACATTTTCTCCTGGCAGCAGCGAATTGTTTACTTCCCAAGCAATGTGGTGTACGGCATGGCCTGGGGTGTACCGTGCGGTGAATCTAAGCCCAACGGCCTCGATGATTTCGCCGTTTTCAGGCGCATATAGTTGATTCTCAGGGATAGGACGCATCTCCCCCCACAGCCGATCCATGGCATCGCCATAAATCATCCGGGCCGAATTGTATAGTTTTTCAGGTTGGGCGAGGTGGGGCAGACCTTTTGGATGAACATAGATTTTTGCTCCCTGTTCAGCAAATGCCCAGGCAGCCCCTGCGTGGTCAAAATGAATGTGCGACAGAAAAACGTGCTGAATATCACTCATTTTCCAACGCTTTTCGGCAAAGGCTTTTTGCAAACGGGGTAGGGTAGAGGCTGGGCCGCATTCTACCAGTGCAAGCCCATGGGTGCTTTCTAGCACAAAAACTGCGATGGACTTTTCGATCCCCAAGAATTGTAGATCAAGGGTGTGAATTTTCATACGGCGAAGGTAGCGAGGCGAAGAAACAATTCACTAAATCCTCAAATCCTCAAATAAACAAACCACTTAGTATTTTGTATAACCAAGTACCTTGTTTATCGAAAATAGAATTTCTTTGTGTGCGTTTAGCGTTTGCTTTGCCATTTAGGAACGGTGTCAAAATAACTTCCCAATTTGATGCCATTCTTTTGCCGCCATC
>CAZPTQ010000198.1:0-9171 GCA_964589365.1 uncultured Saprospiraceae bacterium | reverse complement strand
TATAAACGGTGTCGCCACTACGTGGCTAAAACCCTTAAGTCAACGACATTGCCCTAAAGGGGAGTAAATGCGAATAGGTGAATAATTGTTTGTTATTCATTGAGTTATGCGCTCGATGGAATAGATTGCCCTTTAGGGGTAGGGGGTTAACCAGCAGTTGACACAGATTTTTGACTACCCCCGCAAAACCCTCAAAGCGAAACTTTCTTGCTCGAATATGGCTTCCATCGCTGACTTACTTGCCAAGGCCCGCCGCCGCTCTTTTGTGGGGCGCGAAAAAGAGATTCAACTGTTTGAAAACCAACTGTCTGCCCCCGATTTTGATTTCATCCTGCTCTATATCTACGGGGCGGGAGGCGAAGGCAAAACCACCCTCCTGAAACACCTGACCGAGATTTGCGGCGAACACAAGGTTCGCCATCTCACGCTCGATGCCCGCGAGGTAGACGCACAACCCTCCGCCTTTTTGGAAGCCGTGCGCGCCAGCATTGGGAAATCCATACACGCCGGACAAGACGTTTTTGAAGCGTTGGGGCAGTTAGAGGGCCGCAGTGTGCTTTTTATTGACACCTGCGAAAAAATAAGCCCGATAGACGACTGGGTGCGCACGGATTTTTTGCCAAAGCTCCCATCGAATATGCTCACGGTGATGTGTGGACGCAATGCTCCCTCGGTTGCATGGCTCAGCGACGCGGGTTGGAAGGTGCTCATGCGCAGCGTTCAATTGCGCAGTTTTTCTGATGCTGAAAGCGAAGAATACCTGCGAAGACGGAATATCCCGGAAGAAAAAATAAAGCCTATCCTTGATTTTACGCACGGTCACCCGCTCGCGCTTTCGGTGGTGGCGGACATTTACGAGCAATATCCCGACAAAAATTTTACTCCCGACGAATCGCCCGATGTGGTGCGGACCTTGTTGCAACTCTTTGTGCGTCAAGTGCCCAGCCCCATGCACCGCGCAGCTTTGGAGGTGTGCAGCATCGTCAACCTGCTCACGGAATCGCTTTTGGCAGAGGTAATGGGCGTGGAAGATGCCAGCGAGCTGTTCAGTTGGATGTGTGGGCTGTCATTCATAAGTATTGGCCGTGACGGGATTTACCCGCACGACATTGCGCGTGAGGCACTTTGCGCGGACTTGAAATGGCGGCATCCGGATTGGAACGCCGAACTGCACGCCCGAAGCCGCCATTATTATCATCGAAAACTAAAGGAAGTGGGGGGCGAGCAACAGCGGAAGGTGCTGTTCAACCTGATTTTCCTGCACCGAACCATCCCGGCCATCAAACCCTTTTTTGAGTGGCAAGAGACGGGCAGTTTTTGGGTTGATATTGCAAACCAGCATGATTTGCCTGTTTTGCGCGATCTGGTATCGCATCTTGAAGGGGAAGAAAGTCTTGCAGCCTTTGATTTTTGGGCCAAACACCCTGCCGCTCAAATCTGGGTATGGCGCGACGGGCGCAAAGAAGCCAATGCTTTTGTGCTGAAAATCAACGGCCACGAATTGAGCGGCGAAAAGAATTTGACGGATGCGGTGATGCAAAAAGTGGTAGATTATCAAACCAAGAACCTGCATCTCCGCCAGGGCGAACAAACCGCCATTTTTCGGATGTGGATGGCAAAAGACACCCACCAACAGGTTTCGGCTTTGCAAAGCAGTATCTTCCTTTCTATTGTTCAGTACTACTTCACGCCGGGTTTGGCGGTGAGTTTTCTCGAAGTTGTGATGCCGGAATTTTGGAAGCCAGTGATGCTTTACGGCGACCTTTCCCCGATACCTGAGCTGGATTTTGTGACAAATGGTACTCCCTACGGTTTTTATATGCACGATTGGCGGGCGCGTCCGCCGCTTCACTGGCTTGATTTGCTTGGAAAACGCGAAACGGGATCAGTGGCCGATTTTGAGCACGGAGCCCCGCAAATGCAGGTGGTTGTGCTAAGCGAGACAGAATTCAGCGATAGCGTAGTGGAGGCTTTGCGGCATTTTCATAACAACAACCTATTGATTCAGAACCCTTTGGTACGTGCGAAGCTGGTTGTTTCCTCTGCGGGCGCAGAGGCTTCTGATGAGGCACGTGTGGCATATTTGAAAGAAAAAATCCTTGCGGCTGTCAAAGAAATCGAGGAATCTCCGATTGACGGAAAATACCACCGCGTGTTGTATCGCTCTTTTGTGAACCTGGTAGGCAGCCAGGAAAAAACCGCCGATTTCCTGAACATGTCGTTCAGCACTTATCGGCGTTACCTTTCGGCGGGCACACAGCGGTTAGCCGAAATATTGTGGGCCTGGGAATTGGGGTAACATCTGCGCGAAACCCATAAAAACCTATATATTCTCCAGCACCTCAATTTTTTCCTTCACAGAACCTTCTTCCCAGCGTAGCATGAGGCGCAACAACCATTGGAGCCATACGCCAGGTGTGTGTATTTTTTTTGCAAAAAGTGCAACGTTTTTATCCAGTTCGGCAATAATTGCGTTTTCAGCAGTCCTATCTGGCGCAAAAGCAATCAATTGTGCCGCTTTCCAGGAGGCGCCCCGGGCCGCATTGATACTGAACCCGATCCAACCCTCATCATCTGTGCGAAACAATCGGTCGAGCCAATCGAAAGGCAGCCAAATCTTTGCCAGTTGGCTTTGCGTTTGGTCCGTGAGCGATTCGATAATCTTGTTGACGTGCATAAAATCTTTGCGAAGCCCAAAAATGGCATCACGTTGTCGGACAGAGGCCGCTGCAATGCCCAGGTCCAGGTTGATATGCGCGTTCATGCCAAGCATCAGGTGCTGCATTACCGCCAGTTGTTTGCCCTGTACCACGTCAAAAGACACCTGCCAGGATTCAGTAGGCGTTCCGCCGGCCTGCCAAGTGTCAAAAGCGTCGAAATAACGCCGGGCAAAGGCTACGTCCAGTTGTTCCATCCGCGAACCGTTCTCAAATTCGCCACGCAACACTGCATTCCGCACCGCGAGCGTCATTTTATAATACAAGGCCGCAAAATAGCCCAAGGGCGATTCGTTGGCTTTGGCCCAAGCAATAATTTGCTCAAGCCGCGCAATGACATCTGTAAAATTGTTGACAACCATAATATTAAGGTAGGGAAATAGGGTAGGGGCTTACCATTTCGGCACATCACGCTGGCCAACCACCCGCACTTGAATCCCCGTCACATTGAGCGAGGTGTTGCCTTTCCAAATCATGACAAAACCTTTTTCCTGAACCCCCCAAGAGTTGTTGATGTATGGGTCTTTGCAGGATAGCAGGATTTCATTTTTTGCACTGTCAAAATTCCAGCGTCCCGTATCCACAATTTTGCCTTTGACAAGAATATCAAAGCTCTGATCCTCACGAAATTGCAACCATTTGGATTGGTATTGATGGTGGATCGTTGTGTCGCTGGGTTGGTAGGCCATGTTCAAGTGCCACCAGCCTGTGCTGAGATAGGCTTTTTTGCTGGCAGTAGGTGGGGGCAATACATCAACAGGGACTTGCACCATTTTTGGTGCTTTGCGGATCTGCAAGGTACCTTGTATGGTATCGGCTCGTTCGCCTTCAATTACGTGAGAGGCTTTGAAGCCGAATTGTTTTTCCTCCTGTGGAGCTGTGACAGTAGCATCCGGGGACTTTGTTTTTTGTAGGTTTTTGCAGGTTAAAATACCGACTGCGACAACGATAATTGCAAGAATGATATTGACTCTCATGATATTGTAGAAAAAATCCCCCGCCAGCACGACGCTGATGGGGGATGGTTGAGTAGCTCCAAGTGGAATCGAACCACTATCAGAAGTTCCGGAAACTCCCATTCTATCCGTTGAACTATGGAGCCTTTACCCACCATAGCCCTTTAGGGCGAAGCTGGGTTTTCGTTTAAATTCTTATCATCGCCCTCCTTCGCCCTAAAGGGCTATGGCGGGTAAAACGGGATGCAAAGGTATATAAGCCCGTCGTTTTTCAAAACCAAGATTCAAAACTCTTTACACTTTGAACTTTACACTTGTTACTTGCTACTTTCGAACTTGAAACTATGACCGATGTCAAGTAGCTCAGCGTCAATCCAAATTTTTGCATCATCCAGCAAAACCTGTGGATCATCGCTCCAAATGGCTTCTCCGTAGCTAACCTTCACTTGAATTTCCCGTTCGCCAAAACGACGGATAAAATGCGGCAGAAAGGTGTCTTTCCCAATCCAGTGGTCTGCGGTGGAAGCATAGTCTATGGCTACAGGAACAATTGGAAAACCCTCGCTGGCAGCCAGTTTAAAGCCACCCGGCTTGAACGAAGAAGTGCTTGGTTCTGAATGGGTTGTACCTTCCGGGAATAACATAACGGGAAATCCTTCGTGCAATTTTTCAGCGATTCCTTCCAGCGTTTTCTTGCGACTGGTCACGCTCTCACGTTTTAAAAACAAGACGCCTGAAACCCTGGCGCCAAAGCCAATAATGGGCCATTTGGCAACTTCTGCTTTGGACACCGCGTATACATTAGCATCGTGTACGATTACTGCCGGGTCTAGATAGGAGCGGTGATTGCACATCAAGATGCATGGGAAATCAGGTGGAGCGCCCTTTGTTTGTACACGAACTCCAATGGCTGGAAGAAGGTGTTGTGCCCAACGTTGGCGGATTCGCATGGAACGGCGGATATCCGAACCCATCAAAAGACTGCTTAGAATGATTTGAGTGATTTTGAACGAAGTGTAAAAAGCAAAATAGAGCAGGCGCAGAAACGCGCGGAATTTTTTCATGGAGAAGATTGCTGCGAAAAGCGAGGGCAAAAGTGGGAAAACTTGCGGATTTTTCGTAAAAGTTGCACAGACCCCCTTCGTACCTTCGCGCCATGCGTCACAAATTCCTTCTCCCAATCGTCGGTCTCGCCTTTGCAGGGATGACGGTTTTTATAGGATATTTTGTACAACGCAGTGATTTTCAAGTATTCATCGCTGCATACGCTGCAATTTTTGGGTTGTACATCTGGGTGGTTTTTTACCAGAAAAGTTACTTTTCAAAAATCCAAATACGCCATCTGCTTTGGCTCGGTATCGGTCTCAGGATTCTCTTACTTTTCAGCATTCCCAATCTTTCAGATGATTACGCCCGTTTTCTCTGGGATGGGCATCTGACCGTGGCGGGCATTCATCCCTTTGCGCATTCACCCGCCTATTTTATTGAAAATCAAATATTTCCCAAGGGTATCACCCCCGAGTTGTTTGGCAAACTCAATTCCCCTGGGTACTTCACTGTTTACCCGACCGTGTGTCAGGCCGTATTCGCGCTTGCAGCCTGGCTTTTTCCTGCCAATGGGATGGGGGGCGTTTTTGTGATGAAATTATTTTTGTTGGTTTGTGAGATAGGAACCATCCAATTGCTCTGGCGTCATGCTGAGCAAAGCAGTTTTGCTGCACTGGCATATTCCCTGAATCCACTCATCCTCCTCGAAATCTGCGGAAACGGCCACTTTGAAGGGGCCATGATTTTTTTCCTGTTGGCAGGTCTGGTCGCCTTGCAGCGCGGTAAAATTGCAAATGGGGCCCTCTGGTGGTCGCTCGCCACTGCCAGTAAAATGCTTCCGATCATGTTCTTGCCTATCGTGTGGCGTTGGCTGGGCTGGCGGAAAGGATTGGTTTTCAATGCAATATTTGCTATTGGGTGCCTGATATTGTTCTTGCCCATTTTGGCTGTCTTGCCAAATATGTTGGAGAGCCTTGACTTGTATTTTCGGAAATTCCAGTTCAATGCCAGTATTTATTACCTCGTTCGGGAAGTCGGTTTTTCAAAAATCGGTTGGGACATAGGGGCTTATTCTGGCCCGGCTTTGGGTGTATTGACTGTGCTGGGAGTGTTGATAATTGCTTGGCGGACAAAGAGTTTTTTGAGTAGCGAACTTCCCGATCCCGAAAATCGGGATAAACTTTCGGGAAGTTTAAGCACCTCATTACTCTTTGCCCTTTTTCTATACCTTTCTTTTTCCGCTACCGTACAACCTTGGTATCTCACGGTACCTTTGGCGCTTTCCCTCCTCACTCATTGGCGTTTTGCCGTAGTTTGGTCGGGCTTGGCTGCACTTTCTTACAGCCATTACCAGGGTGGCGGAATGCAGGAAAATTACGGGTTGATCTGTTTGGAGTACGCGCTGCTTTGGGGATTTTTTTTCTGGGAAGTACGTAGGATAATTGTTCAGAGAGCACCACAAATTTCTTCCTGAACATTTCTACCTTCGCGGCGATTTTAGAGCCAATTTTAGCACACTCAACACATACACACCACTAAAAATGAGTCTGTTCCCTCACCCTGACCGCTTCGAGCGTCGGCATATCGGTCCCAGTGAAACCGAAACCCAAGAAATGCTCAAAGTCCTGAAGGTCAAATCTTTGGACGAATTAATCGAGCAAACCGTTCCCGCCTCTATCCGCCTGAAAAAGCCCCTCAATCTCCCAGCTGCCCAGTCTGAATTTGAGTATCTGCAAGACCTGAAAAAAGCGGCCATGAAGAATCGCGTCATGCGGAGTTATATCGGCATGGGTTATTCAGGTACGATCACACCGCCGGTCATCCTGCGAAATCTGTTCAGCAATCCGGGTTGGTACACCCAGTACACACCTTACCAGGCAGAAATAGCACAAGGGCGCCTCGAAAGCTTGCTCAATTTCCAGACGATGGTTTGCGACCTAACGGGCTTGCCCATCGCCAATGCGAGTTTGTTGGATGAAGGCACTGCCGCTGCCGAGGCGATGAACATGTTTTACAATGAGAAGAACAAACGAGCCAATGCAGGCGAGGAGGCCAAGGAGTTTTTTGTATCAGACACCGTGTTTCCCCAAACCATTGACATTCTGAAAACCCGCGCATTACCACACGGGATTGAACTGAAAATAGGGAACTGGAAGTCGTTTGAGTTTTCTGAAAAGACCTTCGGCGTAATGCTCCAATATCCTGACAGTCAAGGAAATGTGCTGGATTACCGAGCATTTGTGGAAAAAGCCAAAGCCAATGGAGCCTTTGTATGTGTAGGCACAGACTTGCTTTCGCTTGCTTTGTTAACACCCCCAGGCGAATGGGGGGCCGATGTGGCCGTAGGGAATTCACAACGATTTGGAGTGCCGCTTGGTTATGGTGGCCCACACGCAGCATTCTTCGCTTGTGCGGAAGATTTCAAACGCCAGATTCCGGGACGTATCATAGGCGTTTCGGTTGACAAACACGGCAATCGCGCCCTGCGCATGGCACTTCAAACCCGCGAGCAGCACATTCGCCGCGAAAAGGCAACTTCCAATATTTGCACGGCTCAGGCATTGCTCGCCAACATGGCGGCCATGTACGCGGTGTACCATGGGCCTGACGGTATCCGTGGCATCGCGCAACGTGCTCACGATATGGCAGCCGCGCTCTCGAGTGCGCTTAGCGGAGCGGGTTTTAAACAAACCAACGCCCACTTTTTTGATACCCTTCGCTTTGAGTTTGCTGAAAGCAAACTTGCCGACATCAAATCAAAAGCAGAAGCCGCAAGCATCAATTTTTACTACGAAAAAAATGCCCTGCAAATCGCCCTTGACGAAACTGTAACGGAGGAGGATTTGAATGACATACTACATGTATTTGGGGTCAACTCGAAACTGTCAAAAGTCAGTACACAAAAGACTGCCTTAACCCGGTCAAGCGAATATCTGACACATCCGGTTTTCAATTCCTACCATACCGAGAGCGACATGATGCGCTACCTCAAGCGTCTCGAAAACCGTGACCTCTCACTGGTACACTCCATGATTTCCTTGGGCTCATGCACCATGAAATTGAACGCTGCGGCCCAAATGATCCCGGTTACTTGGGACAACTGGTCGAATATGCACCCCTTCATGCCTGTTGACCAAGCGCAAGGCTATGCGCACATTATCAGTGAATTAGAAAAATATCTTTGCGAAATAACAGGTTTCTCTGCCTGTTCTTTGCAGCCTAACAGCGGCGCACAAGGCGAATACGCTGGCCTCATGGTCATTCGTGCTTACCATCAGGCCACAGGTGGCACCCACCGAAATGTATCGCTTATTCCTTCTTCTGCGCACGGAACCAACCCTGCTTCGGCGGTGATGGCGGGCATGGAAGTGGTTGTGGTGGCTTGCGATGAACGTGGCAACATTGACGTATCAGACCTCCGTGCCAAAGCAGAACAGCATTCCGCGAATCTCTCCTGCCTGATGGTAACCTACCCATCCACCCACGGTGTGTTCGAGACCAGCATCCAGGAGGTTTGCGACATTATACACAAACATGGAGGCAAGGTGTACATGGACGGCGCGAACATGAACGCCCAAGTGGGTCTCACCAGTCCGGCCACCATTGGCGCCGACGTTTGTCACCTCAATTTGCACAAAACCTTCGCTATTCCACACGGCGGCGGCGGTCCTGGCATGGGCCCCATTTGTTGCAATGACAGCCTCGCGCCGTATTTGTCCAAACACGTTTTTGCTGAAGTAGGTGGTCCTCAAGGCACCAATGCGATTTCCGCCGCACCTTGGGGAAGTGCGAGTATTTTGCTCATTTCTTACGCCTATATTCGAATGCTGGGTGGAACAGGTGTGACAAACGCCACGAAATACGCGATCCTTAACGCGAATTACATCAAAGCTCGCCTGCAAGGCGCTTACGAAATCCTGTACACGGGTGAAAATGGTCGTTGCGCCCACGAAATGATCGTGGATATGCGGCCCTTCAAAGCCCTTGCGGGTGCAGAGGATATTGCCAAACGTTTGATGGACTACGGTTTTCATGCACCTACCTTGTCGTTCCCGGTGGCAGGCACTATCATGATTGAGCCAACCGAAAGCGAAAGCAAGGCTGAACTCGACCGTTTCTGCGACGCACTGCTGGCCATTCGTGAGGAATTGGATGCAATTGCGCGAGGAGATTACAATCACGACGACAACCCGCTCCACAACGCGCCCCATACTTGCGAAGAAGTAACTGGCGATATGTGGAACCACCCATATTCCCGACAGAAAGCGGCGTACCCGCTACCGTACCTGCGCCCCCGCCTGTCGAGCCATGGCGGGCAGGATGGATTCAAATTCTGGCCGACTGTGGGCCGTATTGACCAGGCTTTTGGAGATCGGAATTTGGTGTGCACTTGCCCGCCAATGGAGGCGTACGCAGAAGCCTGATAAGTGGTAAGTGATAAGTGGTAAGTG
>CAZPTQ010000197.1:0-9171 GCA_964589365.1 uncultured Saprospiraceae bacterium | reverse complement strand
AGCTCGGCGGATTGATATGGTTGTTGGCTGGTGCTTTAACAAATAGGATTATTTTTTTGACAATGAGCGCACCGGAGAACTCATGAAACATATTGCCAATGAGGTGATTCTTCACCTCCCAAACCCAATCCCCCGCCGCACAAACAAGTTCAACTTGTCCTTGTCAAACGTAAACGTAGCCACATCATCCAGCTTAAGCGTATGTAGCTCAGGCTCTTCGGTAATCCGTGCCGCAGAAGCGCGGAGGTTCTGGTTTTTGATGGCTTCCATCACCACCTGCCGTACTGTGCGGGCATTGCCAAAGTATTTGTCGCGGAACTGGTGCAGGAACGCCATGTATTTGCCCAGGTGTTCGCGGGCTTCTTCTTCCACCTGGTAATTTTCCTGGCGGAACATATACAGCGCAATTTCCAGCAACTCCTCGGGCGAATAATCCTCGAAGCGCAGCACCTTGTCGAAACGGCTGGCGAGGCCTGGATTTGCTTTGAGGAAATTGTCCATATTTTCAGGGTAGCCGGCCACAAACACGAAGAATTCTCCGCGCCGATCTTCCATCCGTTTGAGCAGGGTCTGGATGGCTTCGTCGCCAAAATCGCCTTGGGTGCCACGGGACGCAGCCGCGCTAAGCGCATAGGCTTCGTCAATGAACAGCACCCCGCCGATGGATTCTTCGATGCGTTCGGCGGTTTTGATGGCCGTTTGGCCCACAAAACCTGCTACAAGACCTTGACGATCCGTTTCGACCGTATGGCCGCGTTCGAGCACGCCAAGTGCCTTGTAAATCTTGGTCAGAATACGCGCCACGGTGGTTTTTCCGGTCCCTGGATTGCCAACGAAAACAGTGTGCAGGTAAAAACGCCCCAACACGTCGCGCCCGCTTTCGCGGTAGAAACGAACGAGATCCACCAGTTCGCGAATGTCGCGTTTTATGGCCTGCATACCGATAAGACTGTCGAGTTCGTGGAGTGTGGCAGCAAGGAGCTTCTCGTCCACAGGGATATTGGGCAGTGCTTTTTTGCGCAGAACCTGCACTTTTTCCACGTCGTCGCGGAGCACTACCGTAAGCGCTTCGGGACTGAGGTTGCGCACATTGGGCATGGCCATTAGGCGCAGGCCAAGTTGGATTTTGGCTTTGTCCACGAGGTCGTGCACGAAACGGGCATTGCCAAAAGCGCGGTCACGGGAGCGGAAGGCCTCTGTAATTATCTCATCCACAAGGTCTTTGGCTTCTTTAGCTAAGGTGACCTCTTTCTCTTTAGAGGCGTATTCTGCAATTTGGGCCAGTTCTTGCGGGAGGTAGTCGGCAAACTCAAAACTAAGTTTAAAACGGCTGCGAAGACCCGGATTGGAGTCAAGGAAGGTTTTCATTTCCTTGGGGTAGCCCGCCACAATAATGGCAAGATCGCCGGGCCCATTGGAGAGTTCGCGAACCAGAATTTCAACCGCTTCCCGACCAAAATCTTTGCTGTCCTCCGGGCTTCGGGCAAGCGCGTATGCTTCGTCAATGAACAACACTCCACCCCGCGCCATTTCAATCGCATCCTTGACTTTAGGGGCAGTTTGGCCGATGTATTCGCCCACCAAATCCGAGCGATCCACCTCGTGCACGTGCCCTTTGCTTAGCAGACCCATTTTTTTATAAAGGCGGCCCATCATTTTGGCCACGGTGGTTTTGCCGGTGCCGGGGTTGCCGCTAAATACGGAATGCACGTTGATGCCGTCTTTTTCAGCAAATCCTTTTTCTTTCCTAAGTTGGAGGAATTGAATGTATTGTGCGTGCTCGCGGACTTTCACTTTCACCTCGGCAAGACCGATAAGCGCGTCGAGCTTTACCAAAACTTCTTCAAATGTCTCGATGTCTTCCGGCTCAGGTTCGAGGAAAACTTGCAGCCCTTTTTCAGGCAGATAGACCGGGTGCGTGCCGTAATCCCAATCCTCAGCCACATCGAATGGCATAACCGCCAGGGTCTGGTCCATGAATACGACTTCGGCAGTATAGCGATCGCGCCGCCAGGAGCCTTTCACGTTGGAACCCCAACCAGCGGTAATTTTTACACCATCGTCGCCCTTTTGAACCCCGTGTAAGCGCACCACTTGGCCCTTTAATTCACGGGCATTGTTGTAGAATTTTATGAACACTTCGCACTGCCAAGCTTTGCTGAGCAAGACATTTTTGAGCATCAACTCAGCATAGACATAGCGGGTTTCTTCGTCGTGAAAACGCTTGAGGTAATTGCGCTCGAATTCGGGGGTATCATCGTAAGGCCCCTCGTACATTTTGAGGGAAGTAATTTTGCAGTAGGGATTGTCGCCGCGAGTGATAGGGCGACCCGCATCTTCGACGTAAAAGTTTTTGGAGCCGACTTTTTCGCCTTCAATCCATGCCTCCCAAACGTAGGCGCCTTTTTTCCAAAACACCCCTTCCTGTTTGTTGCCCCAGCCCTCACGGATGTAGCCGACAGGGTCAAATTTGCTGACTTTGCGCTGAAAAGGTAGTATGCAGAGTTCTTTTCGTTGTTTTTTGACGGTGTAACAACGGAGTTCGACATTCACCTCCCAATCGTCGAGGTCGAACTGTTTGTTGTGAAACGAGAGTTCGGCGTAGATATAAGAGGTCTCCAAGCGGTCGAACACTTGGCGGTATTTCTTCTTGTTGTCAGCCAGCCATTCGGTGGACGAATAGATTTTCAGCTCCTTGAACTTCCAGTTTTTGTGTTCAGGAGCGTCGTTCAATGCAATCTGCGGGTTAGTTTCAAAATCCATAGCGAGGCAAATATGCGAACTTTAGTGGAAAGAAAAAGAGGTAGCGTAGATTTGTGCCTTATACTAAGCCAAAACATGAGTTCCACCCACACCATGCTCTCCGAGCGCGTCCAGAACCTCGCCGAATCAGAAACCCTCAAAATGGCCCGAATGGGACGCGAACTTCGCGCGCTGGGCCACGATGTTATTAGCCTGAGCCTTGGAGAACCTGATTTCGATACGCCTGACTATATCAAAGAGGCCGCCTACCAAGCCCTTAAGGATGGCTATACCAAATATACCCCCGTGGCTGGCCTGCCCGAATTGACCAAGGCCATCAGCGAAAAATTTAAACGCGACAACAATCTGGATTACCGCCCGGAACAAATCGTGGTGAGCAATGGGGCTAAGCAGAGCATTTACAACCTTTGTCAAGCTTTGCTCAATCCTGGTGATGAGGCAATACTCTTCTCGCCATACTGGGTTTCTTATTATGAAATCGTGAAACTGTCTGGCGGAACCCCGGTGTGCGTATATGCAGGTGTGGAGCGGGATTTTAAGCCTACACCCCAACAGCTGGCCGATGCAATTACGCCCCGCACCAAGTTTGTGCTGTTTTCCTCGCCTTGCAATCCCACTGGAACCGTTTTCACCCGCGAAGAATTGGAGGCCTACGCCAATGTACTTGCCCCGCATGACCATGTGTTGGTGGTAAGCGACGAGATTTACGAATACATCAATTTCACCCACGAGCACGTCAGCATCGGCTCGTTCCCACAGGTAAAAGACCGAACCGTAACCGTCAACGGTTTTGCAAAAGGCTTTGCCATGACCGGCTGGCGTCTGGGCTATATGGGTGCCCCCAAATACGTGGCTGACGCTTGTTCCAAAATTCAGGGACAGGTGACAAGTGGCGCCGCTTCATTTACCCAAAAGGCTGGTGCTGTGGCACTTATGGCCGATTTTGGTCCAACGGAGGCCATGCGCGAAGCTTTCCGCGAGCGGCGCGACATCATCCTTTCGATGATTGAAGAGATTCCTGGCATTCGCGCCAACCATCCCGATGGGGCGTTTTACATCTTCCCTGATGTGAGCAGTTATTTTGGAAAAACGGACGGCCACACGGTTATCAAAGATGCCGATGATTTTTGCGATTATGTGATGACCAGCGCCTATGTGGGCCTTGTTTCCGGCGCGGCTTTTGGCGATCCGAATTGTTTTAGGTTGAGTTATGCGGCTTCGGAGGAGCAATTGCGGGAAGCGATTCGACGGATGAAAGAGGTGTTGGGGAGATTGAAATAGGCTTTGATGGAACACGGATGACACGGATGAGACACGGATTTTGTCTGTGAAAATCCGTGTCTCATCCGTGTCATCCGTGTTCCATCACACAAGTCAATCAACTTCTAAGGTTGATCCATAAACCTCTATCGGTCTCCAATTTGGTTTAGAAATTCGCCCGCAGCGATAGAATGAAGTTCCGCCCCGGCGCCACAATTCCCGAACTATATGGCCGGTAACGCTGGTCGCTCAAATTTTCGATTCCCGCGCTTACGCTCAAATGGTCGGTAAAGCGATACATCGCATTGAAATTCAGCGAGTACCAGCCCGGAGAATATGGGTTCCCATTTCCATCCACTGCGTAAATCTCGGGTTTGCCTTGTTCCTCCACAGGCAGATCTTCAAACGTCCTGCCTCCACTGTACTCCGCAGACAACTGCAAACTGAGGTTTTGCGCGGAATATGTCAGTCTCGAAATGCCAAACCAGGGGGCTGCATGGCGCGATGGACTGGTGGTACCATTGTCTAATTCTTCCTCCCCTTTTTGGAAGTTGAAATCGGTTGAAAACCCGAAACCTCCTCCAAATTTTGTTTCAAGACCAGCCTGAATGCCATAAACATTGGCAATGGCTGCGTTCTGAATAGCCTGAACCTTGCTCAAGGTGCCATCGTAGTCAATGCTGTCAAGCCCGTTCAGCGTAAAATCGCGGCGAACTTGTGCATTTTGCAAGTTGGTATAGTAGGCAGAAAAGTCAATTTTCAAAAAACCGCCAAATATTCTGGCTATCCCCACATCTCCGCTCCAGGCGTACTCTGCTTCCAAATCGGGGTTGGGCACAACTACGGCACCTGGCTCGGAATCAAACACTTTGCCTATATCGTCCACATTTGGTGCACGGAACGCGGTTGCGCCATTGGCTGATAGCACCCAATCTTTAGTGGGACGATAAACAAAACCGAGGCTTCCGGTGAATGCGCCGTTGTTCAGGTTGGCCTCCACAAATGGGAAAGGGTAAAACGTGGTGTCAAACCTCGAATCCAGATTGAACCGATTGTACCGCATACCTGCCTGTACACTGAATTTGTCAGAAACCAAAATCTGGTCGGAAAGGTAAACTCCGTAAGAAGCCCAGGTAGATTGCGGATAACGAGCAGGCCCATCTGCGGCTACCCAGGTAGCAATATTTTCGTCAATCCCTGTTGAAGCGACCTTGTTTTGCACCAACTCCAGGCCATAGAACAGCTTGTTCTTCTTCCCAATGGATTTGTTGAAGTCAAGGTTCACTGAATTTGCAATGACTTGTTCGATTCTGATGTGGCGCTCATTATCGTTGATATTCCGATCAATCCGGCTTTCTTCAAAAAACTGGCGGGCAACCCGTAGCGTCGCCTGATCGTACAATCCATTGGACCCATTGTGCGAAATATTGAGGTTGTTCATGTTCCATTTTTGCGGACCGTAGGCCCATTCGCCGTAACGGGGCTGGCCGTTGCTTCGATACCTGATATGCCGATCGTATCGGGAATATTCGGAAGTTTCAGAATGGTGAAACCCGTATTGAAAATCCCATTTTGCATTGGGCGAGTACCGCAGTTTTTGCATCATGTTGATCTGAGAATACCCGGAAGGCCGCTGGATACGCGGATCTTCGTTGGCGATCACTATGTCTGTTTCGCCTTGTCTTTGGACGTAAAATGGGCGCAGGTATTCTTGGGGTCCGTGGCTGCCCATTTTTAAATCACCGTAATCGTTGGAACTGATGCTGCTCACCATGGCCCATTTTTTCCATCCAACATTGATGTCGAAATGCCCCGTTTTCTCCTGATTAGCAGACGAATAGCGCATCACGGCTTTCCCGCCAATAAAACGTTCCCTGTTGGTCGAAAATTGAGGGGCAAGGGTTTGAAAACTCATCACGCCGCCAATGGCATCGCTGCCATAGATA
Organism: uncultured Saprospiraceae bacterium; assembly: GCA_964589365.1. GTDB lineage: Bacteria > Bacteroidota > Bacteroidia > Chitinophagales > Saprospiraceae > M3007. The sequence continues at coordinate 3,202 of CAZPTQ010000197.1, read as the reverse complement.
ACCGAACCAGGGCCAAAAACCACTTCCGCTTTATCGGTGGCAAATGGATCGAGCGAGATGATGTTTTGAATATTTCCACCTCGGAAAATCGCGGTATTCATCCGAACTCCATCAATGGTGTAAATAAGCCGGTTGGTGGCGAATCCACGAATTATGGGGCTACCGCCGCCTTGCTGGCTTTTTTGCATAAAAACATACCCGGAATTGGCCAACATATCGGCAGCAGTCTGCGGGTTTTGCAACGCAATGTCCTTAGGCGAAATGGAAATCACCTTGGTCGGAATGTCCTTCGCGGCCTGATTCCAGCGTGTTGCGGAGACGATCACTTCGTCAAAATTGAGGCTTGATGCCAAAAGTTTACACTCAAAATTGGCCGCCTCAAGTGCCGCGTAACTCGTTGACTCTGTTTGAAAGCCAAGTGCTCGGATTTCGATGATTTCAGCACCTTTTAAAACTGCAATTTCCGCTTGGCCTTTTGCATTCGTGATCGTAAATTCTCTTGGGCTTGCAGAAGAAATAGAGGCCGCTTCGACCGGCTGACCACTTTGTTGGTCTTTTATGGTGAGTACCTGAGCAGTGGCAACACAGCTTGCGCTCAGCAGTAAGCACGAGAGTAGTATCTTTTTCATTGTTCTGTGCTAAAGTTAAAGTAACTAGTTACTGCTCGCCATGAACATGGCAAGCAAAAAATCCAATACATTGAACTGGTTTAACTTAACTCTGGAGGGGGCACTAAAGGTGGGATGAGTGCAGGGGGCAGGAAAAGTTGCCGGCTGAAAACCACTTGATTCGTCTCCGCAATTGGAGCGATAACTGGCCAAGAGGGCATTTCAAAAAAGTACAGAGACTTGAAGAATTGGGTCAATCGCTCCTTACTTTCTTGGTTGCTTGGGCTCTTTTCCAAGGCATTGGCCACAAGTTGCCTGATCTGTTGGTTAAGCCCAGACTCTTCCCGGTCCCACCAACAATAGTAGGAAATCGTGTCTTTTTTAGGGATTGTTCTGACGATATCGTACATCTGCCCCTGATACTCGAATTCGCGGCTATGTTTCCAGCGCAGCTTTGTTTTGGATTCCTCCGGGGTAAACTTGAGCAAAACCAGTTCACTGTCGTCCTTGCCAGCTATGATTTGCCTTTTCACTTCCTTTCTGACCATTGTCCGCTGATATTGCAGCCAGCCGTAGACCACCAAAACGGGGGCAGCTAAGCAGGACAAGAGCAACAGGCAGAGGAATTTACGGCGCAAGGTTATTTGTTTGAACGGGCGAAGTTACGCTCGACTTCCCAAAATAGTTTGGTTTCCGACCGGAATCCAGAAAGCTCCATCAAAGAACAAAACGGTTGCTATTTCAGGTTATACCCTACCTTGTTGAAATCCTGGTTTTATGCCATGATTCTATACCATGATTCTTTTTGGAAACCATTTTCAATTGCCTGATTGACAGTTATGTAGCGGATAAAGTGGGGATCGCCAAAAACTTCTTAAGTGTAACGCTGGCGGCCCAGTTGAAAGAAAATCTTCGCAGCCTGTATTCGGACAATCAATTCCGCGCCGCAGGCATTGGAAATGAAGCGTTGCTAACACATGACAAACTGATCCGAAGCGATAAGATTTATTGGCTTGATCCTGCGCACAACGACCTGCACGAGCATAGTTTCTTTGCGTTGATGGATCATTTCGTTCGCCATTTAAATAGCACATGCTACACTGGCATCACCGGGTATGAATTTCATTACGCGCTATACGAAACAGGCAGTTTTTACAAAAAACACCTGGACCAATTTAGGAGCAACAAAAGCCGGGCTTTTTCGATGATTATGTATTTGAACGCCGACTGGGCATTAAAAGACGGCGGGGAATTGTGCATCTACCATGAAGATCACATTCAAACGATTGCACCGCTGAATGGCACCTGCGTATTTTTCAAAAGCAGTGAATTGGAACACGAGGTGCTGATTACCAATCAACCCCGATTGAGCATTACAGGTTGGCTAAAGACTGCGTGACCAGAAGAATTATCTATTAATCGTAATAGAAGTAGGCGTCGGGCCTTCTATTCCATGCTTGTTAAAAGCATTTCTTAAATCCTCCTGGACCGTAAAAAATGCGTCCCAGTAATTGGCTGGTGTTGCATAGGGGCGTACAGCAAATGTCACCATGCCATTCCCAACATTAAGCACATTAAAGGACGGTGCTGGTTCATTCAATACAAATTGGTTGGCACTCATAGTTTCCATTGCCACTTTTCGGGCCTTTTCAATATCGCTATCCGGTGCCAGTGCTATGGTTATATCAACGCGGAGGTTGCCATGTTTGCTGAAATTAATGATGGTACCATTTGATACCCCTGCATTGGCAAGTATGACCGTTTTATTTTCAGGGGTTATAATGATGGTGTTGAAAATCTGTATTTCCTGAACATGCCCGGTTTGTCCACCCGATTCAATCAGATCGCCAATTTTAAATGGCTTAAATACCAAAAGCAAAACGCCCCCCGCAAAATTTGAAAGCGATCCTTGAAGCGCCAACCCAACCGCCAATCCTAAAGCGCCGATAACCGCGATAAAAGAGGTTGTCTCAATACCCAACATCCCGGCAACTGTAATAAGCAACAATACTTTCAATCCTCCACTGACCAAACTGCTCAAAAAAGTTTGCAGCGAAAGGTCTGTATCTCTTTTTTTAAGCCCTTTTGACACCAGCTTCCCAACCAGATTAGTCAGATAGAGACCGACGATAAATACTACGGTCGCGCCTATTAGTTTCGGCCCGAAAACACTGATCCAATCCAAGAATGCCTTTGTGAAAGTTGATGTCTGTTCCATCGTTTAAGTTTTGTTATAATGCAAATTCTTGTTCGCAAAGGTAGAAAACAACCACAATAATTATTTGTGTAACTGGTTAGCCTGATCGACAATTGTTATCAGTCTATTGAAAAAAGTTTTAGTTATTAACAGTTATTGCAACATTTCCTTTTTTGTGTCCCTTTTCAACATAAGCGTGTGCTTCTGCAATTTGCACAAAGGGATAAGTTTTATCAATAACCGGCTTCAATTTACCAGTTTCAATTAGTTCTTTAAGAAAGAGAATATCTTCCGCAGAATGGCTTATTACACCAGTCAGTACTTTTTTGCTGCTTGTCATACTATAGCATTCCTGCCCGAAACGTAGAAATGATTTACTATTGCGGCAAAAAATCAT
>CAZPTQ010000196.1:0-9186 GCA_964589365.1 uncultured Saprospiraceae bacterium | reverse complement strand
CAAAGAGAATGGATAGTGAAAATCTTAAAAAGCAGAAGCATCGCTGCCCCCCCCCATTTCTTACAAAAGAAAGTTTTGTGTAACATGGTTGAAATGTTTTAGAATTTGAAGAAAGATTGTTTGTGCGCATTGTAACATCTGTTGCAATGGATTTAAAAAAGAGAGAAAATTTTGCCTGCCCCCCTTTTAGCCGCCATAGGCTTGCCGAAGGCCCCACCTTGGCTTCGGGGCAAGACACCAGCGCTGCGGCGCGATGCGCCACACGGAAAATAGCATCGAAAAATCATGCTGAATGAACAGGCGCTGAACTTTTTTATCCGCCGTAGTTTTCAACGGAGGAGGAACAGAGCCTGCCCATTAAATGCGGATTAGGTCGAAGAAAACGAATGAGCGTCGGTTCGGATGAAGATAAGACCACTGAGGAGCGGCTCCAAATTCTCGTCGGTTGTTGTCGGGCTGTTGTTAAAAATCGCTTTTGGGCGGTCGTTAAATCATGCATACGCTATAAGTATATCAAGAACCAAAATGGTTCATGTCAAGGGTTTTGGCCCGCCTTCGTTAAAACTATGGCGGGTAAAACCTTCGTTAAAACTGTGGCGGGTAAAGCTGCACAAATATAGCAATGTCTTCCAAAGTACCAAATCAGAGGAGGAATATTTAACCTGGTTTGTCGGGTTTGGGCATTAACATTATTCAACATAATAGTCGGGAATCGCAAATCGCAAGTCGCTACCTTCGCCCCATGTCGCGCTCGAACAAATACGTCTGCATCCACGGCCACTTTTATCAGCCTCCCCGTGAAAATGCCTGGTTAGAAACGGTAGAACAACAAGAATCCGCCCACCCATTTCACGATTGGAATACACGCATCAACCACGAGTGTTACGCTCCCAACGCTGCTGCCCGCATACTGGACAAAGAAGGCTGGATCGTTAAAATTCGCAATAATTACAACCGCATCTCCTGGAACTTTGGCCCTACGCTCCTTTCCTGGCTGGAAGAGAACGACCCCGATGCATATTCCATGCTTATCAGGGCTGATAAGCGAAGTCAAGAACTCTTTGGTGGGCATGGATCGGCTGTTGCACAGGTACACAGCCACCTCATCATGCCCCTTTGCAACGCCCGCGACAAAGTGACACAAGTCAACTGGGGCATCCGCGATTTTGAGCGTCGTTTTGGCCGTTTTCCTGAAGGTATGTGGCTTGCAGAAACGGCGGTAAATACTGAAACCCTTGAAGTGCTAGCATCCCACGGAATCAAGTATACCATACTCGCACCGCGCCAAGCCAAGGCTGTCAGGAAGTTGGCAGTTTTACCAGCCGACGCGTCGGCTGGTAAAACTGCCAACCCAGATCACCTTTGGCACAATGTTGATGCCGATAGTATAGATACCCGCCGCCCTTACCTGTGTCTGCTCCCAAGTGGGCGGAGCATCGCGCTGTTTTTTTACCACGGCAAAATAGCCCAAGAAGTAGCTTTCAATGGCCTTTTAAACAGTGGAAGAGCCTTCTCCGAACGGATTACGGGGATTTTTGATAATAATGATGAAGCCCAATTGGCACACATTGCTACCGATGGCGAGAGCTACGGGCACCACCACCGATATGGTGAAATGGCCCTCGCGGATTGCTTGAATTATGTAGAGGATGCCAGACTTGCTACCTTAACCAACTACGGCCAATATCTGGAACTCCATCCAGCGACCTGGGAAATCCAACTCCACGAAAATTCTTCCTGGAGCTGCGAGCATGGAATTGAACGATGGCGCAGCGATTGCGGTTGTAAATCCGGCCAGAACAACTGGCACCAGCGCTGGCGAAAACCCCTGCGCGAAACATTGGATTGGCTCCGCGATCAGCTTGCCCCGATTTTTGAACGCGAGGGCGCCCGATTGCTTCGTGACCCATGGTCGGCCCGAAACGACTATGTCGAAGTCATGCTCAATCGTACTGACGGTAACGTAGACAAGTTTTTGAAAAAGCACGCACGCCGGGAACTCAGCCATTTGGAAAAAGTGGTCGTGCTTCGCCTGCTCGAAAGCCAGCGTTTTGCCGTATTGATGTACACGAGTTGTGGTTGGTTTTTTGACGAAATATCGGGCATCGAAACCAACCAGATTTTGCAGTATGCCCTTAGAACCATGGACTACACCTTGGATGTAATGGGGCAAGACTTGCACCCCGAATTCACCCGGCGTTTGGCCACTGCCCCCAGCAACGTGCTGCCCAACGGCGCTGAAAGTTTCCTTAAAAATGTGGTCCCCACGCGCGTTACACTTGAACGCGTAGCCATGCACTTTGCGGTCGCCTCGCTTTTTGAGGATGACCCGGAGAAACTGGACTTATTCAATTACACCGCTTCTGTGGAGTTTTTTGAAAAAATTGAAGCGGGGACTCCCCAGTTTGCAGCAGGTCGTCTGCGCATCCGCTCCAGACTCAGTCATGCGGAAAAAACTTTTTGTTTTGCTGTATTGTACCTTGGACAACAACATATTATCGGCAATATCAGCGGCGAAATGCTGCGTTCGCAGTTTGAGGAAATGTACACCCGTACCAGCACCGCATTCCGCACCGCCAATATGGGCGAGGTGATCGGTGCACTACAGGAATATTTTGGCCCTGAAAAGTTTACCCTGACCAGCCTTTTCGCCGACGAGAAAATAAAAATTATCAATACGATCACCGATTCAAGTCTCACGGTCGCAGAGGCTACTTTCCGAGATGTATTCAATGATAATTACCAGCTCATGGCCGGCATTGAAGAAGCAAAACTCCCACTGCCGTCCACCTGGAACAACATCGCTTCCTACGTTTTAAATGCAGACCTGCTTAATTTTTTTGAAGGAAATGACGTGCTCGATACGCGCAACCTCCGTCGCATTGCGGCAGACCTTGAACGTTGGAACATCAAACGTCCGGATGAGGAGACGCTGAACCTTGCAATCGGCGAGCGCGTGTTCCGCGAAATCGAGAAAATCGGTGTAGACGAATCTTCCCTGCCCAGGGTTCGTTGGCTCGCCGATGTGCTTTCCATTGTGCAAAAAATGGGGTTAAAACCCAGCATTTGGCGGAGTCAAAATGTGTTTTACCTGCTCACCAAGGGACTTCGAAAAGGGCTGTGGGTGTTTGTCAATAAGGAATGGGAAGCTGAATTTGAGCGGTTGGCTACCTTGTTGAAGGTGCGGTTGAAGACCGGGTGAGTGTTTTTTGACAGGATTTACAGGATAAACAGGATTTAAAAATGGTTGTCGGCTTCGCCGACAATGCCGAGTCACACATCCTGTTTATCCTGTAAATCCTGTCAAAAAACATTGTCCAACTAAATCCGCACCATCTTCCGAACTGCACTTTTTGTGGGTGTTTCCAATTTATAATATAAAATCCCGGCGGCACTTAGCCCTGTCAAGTCAACATCCACGGTGTTCACTCCTGCGGGCCAATCGCTTGATTTTGACCACAAAACCTTGCCTTTTCCATCAATTATCGTAATTACTGCTACACTTGCTTCCGGAAGTTGAAACGTAATGGCTGTTTTTTTCGCGAAGGGGTTCGGCTGATTTTGAAACAACTCGAACGATGGGTTGGATTTGCCAAAACGGAGTGCAATGCGGGATTTGGTGATCGGTGGATTGGTAGATTGGTGATTGGTCAGCAAGCTTTTAGGGTATATGTATGCCTCTGCTTGAGTGATTTTGCTGTTGATTCGGAGCATTTCTCGGAGAGAACCATCTTTTTGAGCTTTCAGTTTGAGCGTGAAATTCGCATGTCCGCCAGATTCCCAAGCCATCGTGAGCAGCGATTTATTCGGGAACAGCGCGAAATTGTCTTTGCTCATGTTTTCGCCGGGCAGGATTTCCAAAACTTCAAGCCCATCCATTTCCAGTGTGAACTGACAGCCTTCGAGCAGTTCGGAGGCACTGAATTTCAGCTCAATAATTTCACCCTCCTTGACTTTTCGATCTTCTGTGTCAACGTAAACCGTGCCTTCAAAGCGTTCTTCCACAGGAGAAAGAATATTAGGAGTGACCGTATTGTTCACGTCGCCGATTTTCATGCCGATGAAATTATACGGTGAAGGACTGCCTATCGGTATAGTCTCCGGGAATCCTGTTTGGAAGGGGTTCTGTGGATTCGGGAAAACAAAACTTGAATCCACAAAACGCCAACTTTCGTTGTTGGGCAAATCCGTATAGATGCCAAGGATGAGTTTTCGGAATTCCACAATATCAAAAGAGGAAATGCTGCCGCTCTTGTTCGCATCTGCCGAAATCAATTTATACGGCGAGTCGAGGGGTTCGGTATTGAGGATGTGCTTGGAAATCAATACCAAATCATAGGTCGTCACGCCATTGAGCGGGTTGTCATCTCGTTCGGGAATGATGTAAAAATCATTCGATAAAGGCCCTGAATTGTCTATGTAAAAATACCCTTGGGCATCTGTTAAATTGGGAAAAGGACCGGGTGGGCAAAATGTGCATCCTGTACCAATCTTAATAGAGACATCCGATATCCCAATCCCTTGTTCCGTTATGACTCTACCTGAAATTGAATCGCTGGACCCGGGGCAAACGGCTAAATTATCCTGCACGATCAACGTTGTTTCACAATAATCCGCATTCCCCGATTTGTCAATGGCCCATATTTCCACACATTGTGAGCCTAGGTCAGCGCAGGTATAATTGACAGATGTTATTGGATTCCCATTTCCATCTGCAGGGAAACCCGTGCCTGAGCCACAGTTTCGAATACCAATCTTAATTTGGTTCTCAGGAGTACAGTTGTCCTCCGCGTATTGTAAGAAATCTGAGGTGTACAGGGATAATATTCCGCCTGAAACCAAATTGACGGCAAGACTATTTTCACACACCACCGTTGGCGGTCTGCAATCTTTCACGGTAAAAGTATTATTGTATACTACCTGATTGCCGCATTGGTCGGTGATATACCATTCGATTCGATGGGTTCCATGCGGGATCTCAGGAGCAATGTAAACATCGGGCTGCAGTTGTGTATTCCAGCGCACGCGGCCAATTTTATTGTTGCCCGAAACGGTTTGCTCGAAAGCAAAACCCATCTTTTGATTGCTCGGCACAGGCCGCTCATCGAAGGCACTTGGCGTGCCTCCCAAGAAGTTTGGCGTGTTCAGGTTATTGAAAAGCACATTGTTCCAACCAATGGTTGCCAGTTGGGCGGAATTAATGATGGTTTCCATAATTCCATCTCCATCTAAGTCGAGGGAAAGCCGGTATTCAATGTTGATGTTTGAGCCGGAACATACATCTGTAGCTGTAATCATCAAATCCGTTGGTTCTTCGCAGAGGTCGTGAATACTCAGGCCATTGTCCCACCAAAACGTTTCGTTCCAGAATTGGGGGTTATTGGCCGTAGCCCAGTTTTGGTTTGCACAAACGGGAAGGGCAAAAGTAGGGGTGGGCGCTTGGTTGTCAATAATTTTAATGATTTGCTTGTACTGATAGCCATTGGTATTTTGGTCAAAAAAAGCACAATAATTGGTTGTGTTTGGATCTGACGGATTGATTTTTAGAATACTCGGCGCCCAAGGCCCTGCTGTGCCGCAAGCCGACACGGTTGGGCCAGGCAAGTTGGTGGGGTGGTTGACGATCGGGTTTGGATTCGGGTTTGGAACAACTATGAACGGCGCAAGCGAGTCATATTGACAGCGATTGATGATTTGCCAGTTGCGTTCTATTTTGTAGCAGGCATCTGGAACTATGGTGAAGACTTCGTCTGTAAATTCAAGCTCAAACTCCTCGCAGTTTTGACCAAAAAAACTTGGTTCGCCATAATTGTTCGTTCCATCACAGGCCGTCACAATCATGTCGTTTGGGAATTTGACAAAATAATCCTGCAAATACTCCACCGTTATGGTTTGGGCGCAGACGCCCATATTTCCCACTACATCAAAAACCTTAAAATTTCTCGTGATTGTCCCCTGGCTACACGACGTATCGAACTGTGTATAATCCACTTCCAAGGCCATCGAATCTACCACGCAAGAAGTTGCGCTAATAAGGCCATAGGATTCAAGCGTCGGGTCAAAATTTTCGCAATTCACGACCAGGTTTTGCGGTGCAACACACAGTGGCGGGTTTGAATCCGTGACAACAATTTTCATTGCGCAATCACTGAAATGCCCCGCCCCATAGCTCGCTGTTACGTCGCCTAATGGCACCGATATATCATACACGCGCAGCACCGCATTCAAGGTGTCAATTTGATCCAAACAGCAGAATCGCAAGGTGTCGGTCCAGAGGGTATCAAACAGGCAGGGAGTAGTTTCCAAAAATCTGGCTTTGAACGAGATGGGCGTGCAGCCATCCGTCGAGCCATTGTCCAGTTCCCCAGCCCCTATAGCCAGCAAACCGTCGCTCCAAAGTTGTACGGTAGAAAAGGTATCGCATCGCGCCACGGGCGGCACCATGTCGGCTATTGTCAGGTTGAACGTACAATCACCGATGTTGCCGCAACTGTCTTCTGCCACATAGGAAATTGTGGTAGTTCCCAGTGGTAAGACTGCTATACCCATTACCCCAAGGGTATCAAAATCTGTGCTGTCATTTCCCGTAAAATCGGCCAGCGACCCTAGAAGCGTTTTGGCCAAGCCGTTTTCCACCCAAAAGGCTTGAATAGAAGCCAATTGCGAGCAATCATCATCCAGCACAACATCCGGCAAATCCATCGCACCGTGGCAAGTATCTGCATCAACAGTCACCATAATCGAACCCGGACAAGCGATACTCGGAACCGATTCGTCCAGGATATAGATGTTTTGTAAAAAGGGGCCTTCAGAAAGCCCCGTGCAGAAATCAAAATATTCCCAGAGCCGCCTTACCCGCACATCGCCACAAGGAAGGGCGAGTGGAAAATCTTCATAAAATGCAGATAGCTCACATAGCGCATTGTTTTCCAAACTGTATTTTTTACCGTTCAACAGCGCAAATGGCGCGCCTGTAAATTCTGGCGCCGTGTTTGAATCCTGGCATTGAAGCGTCACATCTGGCGGCAATTGCAATTCATCAAGGGTGTGCCGGTGTTTTTTGATGTGTTGTACACAAGTGCCTGTATTGCCGCTTGTATCAATGGCCAGCCAACTCCTGCTAACAATTTTGGTATAAGGCGTGTCGCAGGAAAAGGAGACGCTGTTGTCAATGTAGGTAGGGGTACTGTGCGGTCCACAAGCATCGCTCACTTGCGGCATGGCAGCAGATAATCCGAGGCTGTCTTTTAAGAACACTGGGCTAAGATTTCCTTCCGCACAGGATACAATTATGTCCAGACAATTGAACACTGGCCCGATTTTGTCCAGAATCTTCACATTGCCCCAACACTTGATCCCGCTGTCGACATTCGTTACTCTGTTCTGGTATGTTTTATCAATATCAGTAGCGTTGAAGACAGCAGGCAGCCAAGGGCCATTCCCAAAAGGAAGCGTTTTGTCAACTTCCACTATAAAATCTGACGCACAGCCATAATCACTTTCCAGCGCCTCAAAAAAAGCGAGCGTTCTGGCACAACTGGAATCCAGTTCTATGGTCACAAGATCTTTGCAATCAAATATTGTTGGGGCAGAACTTTCTACCGTAAAAGTAAAAGCGCAGGTTGCTGTATTGCCCGCCAAATCAGTAGCCAAAAACACACATGTGCTAATCCCTTCGGTAAACACACTGCCGGACGTCGGCCCTGAAAGTTGAATGACGATGGCTGTACCCTGGTCGTCGGTGGCCGTAACGGTGTAGTTCAGCACCGTATCGCAAGTGCCTGAAGCCAGGAGGATAGTGTCGGAAACTGGACAGAATATCTCTGGATCAATTGTGTCCGCAAGGATATAGAGATCAGGAGATGGGTGGTTTTCTGATTGGACTTTTTTGGTTTTTTGTGGAATGGATAAGTAGGCTGGGGTTTCTTTTGTCCAGCTTTCAGGAGAAAGAACTTTGCCAAAAAGATTGATTGTCAGGACCGAAAGCAAAAGGAGTAAAACTCGATTCATGGAAATGAGATTGTTATTGGTGGATGAGCGAGGATGAAAAAAAGAAGCTGCGAAAATTGAGCCGACTTGGCTGATACGTCCAAAATATACAAAAAAAGTTATTTGAAGTTCTCCTGCGGGACTAAATAGTAAGGGCACACGGATGACACAGATTAGACACGGATTTTAAATACCAATCCGTGTCTAATCTGTGTCATCCGTGTGCCCTTACTATTTAGTCAATGCCCTCAGCCACCCACCTTTTTGCGCATTTTCTTGGGCATCAACCCTTTCTGTGGTTTCCCTTTTTTCTTTTTGGGGGCTTTTAAACTGGATTCGGCCGGACAGCCGCTTTTTTTGCTACAAGCGGGCGCGGCCAAGGCCACCGAAAAAAACAACAGGAAAAACAGTGGCCAATAATGACGGATCTTCATGTTTGGATCAGTTTTTCTTGCTTTTCTTGCCATCTTTTGAAAAAACATCGCTGGCATGGGTGGCTTTGGGGCAGCCTACTTTTTCGCTGCAAGCGGGGGCCAGCACCGCCGTTGCAAAAATCAACAAAAGGGCCAAAGGGAAATAGCGGGAAAATTTCATAGAATGTTGTGTCTGTGTGTTGAAAATGATTGGGTGATTGGGTGGCGCAAAAACGTTGATTTGGAAAAATAATTATTGCTCCGCCTTGCTTGGCACTGGGTCCATGATTGGGTGCTTACTCCAAGGGTGACAGCGCAGAATCCGCTTCGCCGCCAGATAAGTCCCTTTGAACGGCCCCCAAACCTGCAACGCCTCAATGGCATAATGCGAGCAAGTGGGCTGGTATCGGCACTTATTGACCCCCAAAAACGGAGAAAGCGTCACTTGGTACAGCCGGATAAGCAGGATGAGTATTTGTTTGAGCAACCACATGTGGTGATTGGTAAAATGGTGATTGGTAAAATGGTGATTGGTTTACTTGTCGCCAGCTGCCAGGCCTTGGCGTCGTTGGGGGGTGAAATCACATTGGCCACATTTTTAACATTATCGTGAGTTTTGGATAGTTCCTGCGTAAAACGGGCTTTTTAGCCGCATCGCGGCGACATTCCCGTAGCACTTGGCGTCGTTGGGGTGTTTTGAAATCACATTGGCCACATTTTTAACATTATCGTGAGTTTTGGATAGTTCCTGCGTAAAACGGGCTTTTTAGCCGCATCGCGGCGA
>CAZPTQ010000195.1:0-9205 GCA_964589365.1 uncultured Saprospiraceae bacterium | reverse complement strand
TCATCAACCTCATCAACCTTATCAACCTCATCAACCTTATCAACCTTATCAACCTTATCAACCTCATCAACCTCATCAACCTTATCAACCTTGGGATGGCCTCTTTATTTTTTCTGCTGAAAATCGTTTGCGTAACTTGCTGCCCAAATTGGTCAAAAACTTCTGATTATCAATGATTCGCGCAGAAAACGTAGTCAAAACATTTAGAGACCAGCAGGTGCTGAAAGGCATTGACTTCCTCTTTGAAGCAGGAAAAAACAACCTTATCATCGGACGTTCGGGGGCGGGCAAAACCGTGTTGCTCAAGATTCTTGTCGGCTTGCAAGTACCCACCAGCGGCACAGTCTGGTACGACGATGTGAACTTTACGGCCCTCGACAAGCAGGGGATGCGTGCCATCCGCATGAAAATCGGGATGCTGTTTCAAGGTTCTGCACTGTTTGATTCGCTCTCCGTAGAGGAAAACATCCGCTTCCCGCTGGATATGTTTACCCCCATGAGCCTCAAGGAGAAAGTAGAGCGCGTCAATTACTGCCTCGAACGGGTGAACCTTGCGGGGAACAACTTAAAGTATCCCTCTGAGCTTTCTGGCGGTATGCAAAAGCGCGTCGGCATCGCCCGCGCCATTGTGCTCAACCCGAAGTATCTTTTTTGCGATGAACCCAACTCTGGTCTCGACCCGAAGACGGCCATCATGATTGACGAACTCATCAGCAGTATCACAGAAGAGAACAACATCACTACGGTCATAAACACGCACGACATGAACTCGGTGATGGAAATCGGCGACAACATTTGTTTCCTCCACGAAGGCCGCCTTGAATGGAGCGGCACCAAAGAACAAGTGCTGGCGAGTGACAACGAGAACCTGCAATCCTTCATATTTGCCTCACCGTTCTTGCAAAAACTCAGAAAGTCGGCACTGGGGAAATGATGGCTGAAAAAATCAATTCAGCCGCTCCCAAATCCCTGCAATGCCTTGACCGCCGCCAACACAAGCCGTTACTAACCCGTATTTTTGGTTACTGCGGCGCATTTCGTTGAAGATTTGCACACTGAGTTTTGCGCCCGTGCATCCGAGCGGGTGACCCAATGCAACGGCGCCTCCATTCACGTTTACGATATCGGGATTTAGTCCTGCTTCTTTAATCACCGCAAGGGCTTGCGCTGCGAAAGCTTCATTGAGTTCGATGGCTTGAATGTCGTCGAGTTTCATACCCGCCTGTTTGAGGGCTTTTGGAATGGCCGCACAGGGACCAATGCCCATGTATATAGGCTCCACACCCGCTACGGAGCAGGCAGCGAGTCGCGCAATCGGCTGTAAACCAAGCGTTTTGACCATTTCTTCAGACATGACCAGTACGAATGCCGCGCCATCCGAAGTTTGGGATGAATTGCCTGCCGTCACCACGCCACCTTGGGCAAAAGCCGGGCGAAGTTTTGCAAGCCCCTCGGCAGTAGTATCTCGCCGAACGCCCTCGTCGGTGTCCACTGTATTTACGCGCTCTTTGCGTTTGTCGTTCTCGACCCAAACTTCGGGGACTTTCACGGGCACGATTTCGTCTTTGAATTTGCCTGCATCAATCGCAGCGGCGGCTTTTTGATGGCTACGCACGCTGAATTCATCGGCTGCCTCGCGGCTGATTTCCCATTTTTTTGAAACCGCCTCGGCGGTAAGACCCATGCCCACAAGATAATCAGGTGTATCCTTGGCGATATTGTAATTCGGAGCGAGTTTATAGCCTGTCATCGGGATGAGCGACATGCTTTCAATGCCACCGGCCACATAAATTTGACCCATACCTGCGCGGATTTTGGCCACCGCAATGCTGATGGTTTCAAGGCCCGAAGCACAGTAGCGGTTCACGGTCATGCCGGGCACTTCTTTGCCAAGCGCACGGTTAGAGATGAGTCGGCCAATTTGCAAGCCTTGTTCGCCTTCGGGGTTGGCGCAGCCCACAATACAATCGTCCACAAGTTTTGGATCGAGCTGTGGCACGGTAGCGAGCAAATGTTTTATCACGTCCAACGCAAGGTCATCGGGACGATATCCTTTGAACCCGCCTCTGCCGGCTTTGCCGATGGCGGAACGAAACCCTGCTACAATATATGCTTCTTGCATTTTGGAAGAATTTTTGACTTTCGCGTAAAAGTACGCTGTTCGGTAATTTTCCTTTTGAAACCTTTTAAACAAAACACTTTGTACCGATAAGTGTTCCTGACAAGACTTGAATGATTTTGGCAAAGAATGGTTCTTTCAGACTATTTTTGCCATAAAATGTCGAATTATGAATGCTTCAACGATTCGAGGAAACTTTGTTACACTCTTGGCACAGGTGGAAGATGTTTCCCTCTTGAAAAAGATGTTTGAAAATTGTATTGATATCCTTCAAAAAAGCGATCCGCTAGCCGCTCAATTCTCGCATGAATTAATTGACGATCTTGAGGAAGCAATCTCGCAAAGCGACGATGAGGTAGCGGCTATTTCAAATGATGACGCATTCAAATTATTTCGTCAATGGGCAAGCGAATAACTTGGCAAAAACAAAGAATTAGAACCGACCGATTACAAATAATCCTGCTTTGGGATTCTCGCCAATACCCCGAGAAAAACCCTTTCGCCCCAAAAAGATGAAACACCTCTCCTATCTCAATAAGTTTTTCTGGAAATATCGCTGGCGGGTTTTATTGGGCATCCTCTTTGTTTTGCTCAAGAACTATTTCGCCGTGTGGCAACCACAGGTGATTGGTGATGCCCTAAACACGGTAGTTCGGGAAGTAGCTGCCTATAAAGCAAAGGGTGGTATTGCTGCACACCCCGAAGCCATGGGGGAATTGGGCGGACAAATTGCCTGGTTTGGCGCAGGAGTAATTGCATTGGCTTTGCTGATGGGTATTGCGATGTTTTTTATGCGCCAAACACTCATTGTGGTAAGCCGACTTATAGAGTACGATATGCGCAAAGAAATATTCGCGCATTACCTATCGCTTGATCTCGCTTTTTACAAACGAAATGCTACGGGCGACCTTATGTCGCGCATTTCAGAGGATGTTTCAAAGGTTCGGATGTTCCTGGGCCCCACCATTTTGTATGGCTTGGATTTGATTTTCCTGTTTGTGCTTGCCATTACTTCGATGCTCCGCGTAAGCGTTGAATTGACGCTGTGGTCACTACTTCCGCTCCCTTTTTTGAGCATTTCAATTTATTGGGTGAGTACCTTGATTAACCGTCGCAGCGAAAAAATCCAGCAACAATTAGCCTCCCTTACCAGCACCACGCAGGAGGTTTACAGTGGTATTCGCGTGGTAAAAAGTTATGTACAAGAATGGGCGATGGGACGTTGGTTTGCCGCGCAAAGCGAAGAATACCGCAAAAAATCGCTCGAACTCATCCGTATTGACGCCTTCTTTTTCCCGCTCATGGCCTTGCTCATTGGCACCAGCACCATCATCACGGTGTATGTTGGAGGCTTGCAAGTGGTGGCCGGAAAAATCAATCCGGGGAACATCGCAGAATTCGTCATCTACATCAATATGCTCACATGGCCCGTGACGGCCATTGGCTGGATTGCTTCGCTGACGCAACAAGCGGCTGCTTCGCAAAAGAGGATCAACGAGTTTTTGGATACCCCGCCCAGTATCACAAACCCCAGCCCCAGCCCCTCCCTTTCAGGGAGGGGAGCAGATGCCGTGCTTTTGCCGAGTGCGGCTTCCCTCCCTGAAGGGCTGGGGCTGGGGTTGCAAGGTCATATCCAATTCCAAAACGTATCCTTCAGTTACCCTGATACTGGTATAAAAGCCCTTGAAAACGTTTCATTCGAGATTTTACCCGGCCAAAAAATGGCCATTGTTGGGCGGACAGGGAGCGGAAAAACGACCATCGCCGACCTGCTGGTACGGATGTACGATGTGGACGAGGGTCGGATCTTGATTGATGGAAAAGACGTACGGGAACATGACTTGGCATATTTACGCCAGCGCATTGGCTACGTCCCGCAAGATGTGTTTCTTTTTTCTGACACTGTTTTTGGAAATATTGCCTTTGGAAAAGAAGGGATTGAACAGGAAGCAGCGGAGCATTTTGCCAAAAGTGCCTCCGTACATGACGAAATCATGGGCTTGTCCGAGGGCTACGAAACGATGGTCGGCGAACGCGGCGTGACACTTTCTGGTGGCCAAAAACAGCGCGTAAGCATTGCACGTGCCTTTGCCAAACAGCCTGATGTGGTGCTGCTCGACGACTGCCTTTCTGCGGTGGATACCAATACCGAAAGCCGTATTCTCGGCTATCTCTCTGGCGCATTGGCCAACAAAACGGCCATTATTATCACGCACCGCATCTATCAGATGTTGCAGTTTGACAAGATCATTGTGCTCGACGAACACCGTGTGGCCGAAGAAGGGACGCACGAGGAGTTGCTGGCGCAGGGCGGTTATTATACAGAAATGTTTGAGCGGCAGTTGATGGGGGAAGAGGCCTGATGGTGAATGTGTTGCTCAATAACTCAGGGTCACGCCGGCCCCAAGCCCCATGTCGCTGTCATAGTGTGTGGACAAAGAAATGTACTTCCCGAGGATGTAGCGAAACCCAGCCATGTATTCTTTGTCGGTGTTGATCATCCAGTTGAAACGCAGGCGGGGTGTGATCGGAACACCCTCTCTGGAGAGTTGAAAACGAAATTTACCTTCGCCGTCCACCCTTGCATCGGCGATGGCTAATAATGGCAGGGTGTAGGCAACGCCCAGCACTCCTGTTTTGCGGTTGTTTTTGTTACTTGTCTGGCCAAACCAGTTTTTTTCATCGCTACCGAAAATATTGTCGCGTCCGCGCTCCTTTTTGAAGTGGTAATCAAATCCAATGTATGGGTACAGCCATTGCATTTTGCCGATGTACCTCCCCAGCATGGTTTCGCTCTCGTAGCCGTGCACTTCGTGCAAACCCAGATGCCACAGCGTACCGATTTTCCAGCGGGTCTGTGCCCACATCGCCTCACCGTCGCTGCCGTTGCTTTCCAAGCCAATCCTTGCCATGAAATGCGCCCGGCGGTCGTCTGCGAACAACTTGCGCTGCGCCAATTTGGGGTTCGGGATTTCCGGGTTCGCTGGCGAGTTTTCATACCGAAACACCCGGCCCATACCGCTCATCATGTGGTACAGAATGTGACAATGGAAAAACCAGTCGCCGCTCTCCGTAGCAGCAAATTCGATGGTGTCGGTTTCCATGGGCATGATGTCAAGCACGTTTTTGAGGGGGGCATAGTCACCCTGCCCGTTCAGCACCCTGAAATCGTGACCATGCAGGTGCATCGGGTGGCGCATCATCGAACCGTTGTAAAGGACTATCCGCAGGTTTTCGCCTTTTTTAATCAGGATTTGGTCGCTTTCTGAAACGGTTTTGTTGTCCAAACTCCACACGTAGCGGTTCATGTTTCCGGTCAATTCAAATTTCAATTCTTTTACCGGGCCAGGCCGGAGGGTCGTTTTTTCGGGTGATTTCAGCATCGTGTAATTCAAGGTAACCAGATCAGGTGTTTCGCTATCCATGTCCATGCCTTGCATATCATGCCCCTGTTTTTTCTTCTTAGACGCTTCTGACCCCGTCACTTCAGGGTACATCACGACATTCATGTCCATTTCCTGGTTACTCATTTCCATGCCCATCGGCATCAAATCGCCATTCATGGCCATCATTTGGTTCATCATTTTCATGCCGGCAAAGTATTTCAGTTTCGGCAGCGGATTGGCCGGCACTTTTTCGCCACTGCCTAACCAAAGCGAGGCAGATTTGGTACGGTCCTCGGGCGTGACCAGAAACTCATAGCTTTTGTTTTCTGGAATGGTCACGATGACATCGTAGGTTTCCGAAACGGCAATGATCAATCGGTCTACTTCGACGGGTTCCACATCGTTGCCATCTGTGGCGACGACCGTGATTTTTCCGCCCGCATAGCTTAGCCAAAAATAGGAGGATGCCCCAGCATTGGCAATCCGCAAGCGAACCCGATCACCTGCCTTGAACTGCGGCTGTTCGTTCACGCTTTTGCCATTGATCAAAAATTTGTTGTAGTAGACATCGCTGACGTCCATCGCATTCATTCGCTTCCATTCATTGGTCAGTTTGGTTTTGAAATGCCCCGTTTTGAGGGCTTCGCCATAACTCTGGGTGGAGCCTTTCTTGATGGCAAACCAATCGGTGGCGTTGTGCAGGCTGCGGTGTACTTCGCCGGGTTTCATGTCTGTCCATTCGCTCAGTACGATGGGCAGGGTCGGGATGCTGGGTTCTTTTCTTTTGTTCAAAATCATGGCGCCGTACATCCCGATTTGTTCCTGCAACTTCGTGTGGCTGTGATACCAGTGGGTACCATGCTGGATAATGGGGAATCTGTACAAATGGGTCGTATGCGCCTTGATGGGCATTTGCGTCAAATTGGGCACGCCATCGTATTGATTGGGCAAAAAGAGACCGTGCCAGTGCAATGAGCTCTCTTCGTTGAGCATATTGTGGACGTAAATCTCCGCCGTGTCTCCTTCGGTAAAAGTCAAGCTGGGCATGGGAATGCTGCCATTCACGGCAATCGCGTGTTTGTTTTTGCCGGTAAAGTTGACCGTCGTATCGCGTAGGTACAAATCGTAGCGGACAACTTTTGGCGGGGAAGAAGCCTCCACAATCTTCTCCACCAGCTTAGGCATATCCATTCCCTTTTTGGCCCTGGGTGCTGTATCCACTTTCATGTCAGGCATATTATGGTGCTTCATGGCCGTGTCTTTGGGCATCGGCATGTCCATCTCCTTTTTTGTGTCGGGCAATGGCTTTGGTTTGGGCTTCGATGTTTTGGATTTTTGTTTAACCAATTTCATCCCACACTTTGGGCAGTTGCCGGGCTTGTTGGAACGAACATCGGGGTCCATAGTACAGATGTAAGCCGTCAATGGGTCATGCGTTTTGGGGGAGTCCTTTCCTGCCTGGGCACTGGCTGAATAGCCCGCAACGAGAAACAGGATGTGCATCAATAGTTTATTCTTCATTTTCGAGAAATCTGTGGAAAGTCGGCCAATTCAATCTAATCGTGCCGCAGGTACGCAACATAAAAAGCACGGCGCATCCTGCGGCATGATTTCAAGCCTTGTTTACATTATTGGATGGTTTCGACGGTTTTGCCGCAGGTCAGCATTTCCTTCCCGAAATATGGGTTGCTGATTTTAGAGTCGAGACTCAGCCAGTTGGCGCCTTTTCCGCCGTCGTACATCGGGCAGTTTTGGTAGTAAACCGGCGCGTCATTCTTGATGGACTTCATCACTTCGTGCATATTTTTTGAAAGGGACACGAAGTACTCCCGTTGTCGTTTGATTTTGTCCAAACCTTTGATGTGTTCGGCATCGACACTAAGTTTGTTTTGATACTTCATCCAAACGGCGTGTTTTTCAGCATCTAGTTTGTCCATTGGAACCGCCGCGATGTCGTCGAACAGTGTTTTCGCAGCCGCTTGCGCACCTTTTCCGTCATCTTTGGCCAGCGCGTTTTTCAAATTAAAATACGAGGCGTACACTGCGGAGAGCGGTTGCTCTTGTACCTGTGTGGTTCCACTTGTTGCCACAGTAGGTGTTGCGGTTGACGCAGGCGTGGCATCTGTTGTAGTCGGTGCTGCAGTAGCACTTGTTGCTTCCAAATTCATGTGGCACTTGGAGCATTTGTCGCCCGCTTTGCCCGTAATCTCCGGGTGCATCGGGCAGGCATAGACGGCATTCGGGTCGGTGTTGACCGTTTTGGGGGCGTTTTGACAGGCCGCAATTGTTGCAAACGATAGTACGAGCATAAGGCTCGTGATGAGCAAATTTTTCATGGTGTGAATGTTTTAGAAGTGATGAGATACTTGGGCTTTAGTTAGTGGTGATAGGTGATTCAAGTCAGACGATTTCCTATCATCGGCAGCATTTTTTGACAAACAGAAACTTGAAAATCCGAACGAGGAAATTTTTCATGCAGATTTTATTTTTAGCCTGCTCGCATTCAGCGCCACCACTACCGTGCTCACGGTCATCAAGACCGCGCCAGCAGCCGGGCTGAGCAAAAGCCCCCATTTTATGGCGACCCCCGCTGCCAGCGGCAAGGCAACCAGGTTGTAGCCCGTGGCCCAAGCCAGGTTTTGAATCATTTTTCGATAAGTGGCTTTGCCAAAAAGAATCAGGCTGGCAATGTCTTTCGGGTTACTGTTCACGAGAACAATCCCGGCGGTTTCGGCGGCAATGTCCGAACCAGACCCGACCGCAATGCCTATGTCGGCCTGTGCGAGGGCGGGCGCATCGTTCACACCGTCGCCGGTCATGGCGACAAATTCTCCTTTGGTTTGCAGCTCCTTGATTTTTTCCAGTTTCTGGTGCGGCAGCACTTCGGCAAAGAAGCCGTCCATGCCCAATTTTTTGCTCACACTCTCGGCCACACGAGCATTGTCGCCCGTGAGCAACATTGTTTTGATACCGTCTTTTTTCAGGATGTGAATGGCTTCTGCGGATTCTGGACGGATGGCATCGGCCAAGGCAAGGTAACCAGCTACTTCGTCGCCCACCAACACATAAACTACCGTTTCAGCTTCGTCGGTCGCAAGCGTGTTTTCGGGCAGGCGTTTTTGTTCGCGCAGATAGCCGGGGCTGACGACGAGGATTTTCTTGCCCTCCACCGTGCCTTGTACGCCTTTCCCGGTAATCGCCTGAAAGTCCGCGACTTTGGGAATGGCGATGCCCTGTTCTTTCGCTGCACCCAAAATCCCCGTGGCGATGGGGTGTTCTGAATTTTGCTCCAGCGCAGAGGCGAGGCGCAGGATGTCTTCTTTAGAATTTTTTTTGTCCAGCGCCTCATAGCGCACCACTTTGAATTCGCCCACCGTGAGCGTCCCGGTTTTGTCAAAAACGAGGGTGGTGATCTTGCGTGAGTTCTCGAAAGCCGTGCGGTTTTTTATCAAAAGGCCATGCTTCGCGGACAACGCAGTAGATTTTGCCACTACGAGTGGGACGGCCAAGCCCAGTGCGTGTGGGCAGCATATCACAATCACCGTGACCATCCGCTCCATCGAGAAAGCCAAACCCATATCGGTGGCCAGATACCAGTAGGCGAAAGTGAGTGCCCCGGCAGCCAGCGCAATGAGTGTCAGCCATCGGGCAGCGCGGTCGGCAAGCAGTTGGGTTTTTGATTTCGAGTTTTGTGCATCGC
>CAZPTQ010000194.1:0-9333 GCA_964589365.1 uncultured Saprospiraceae bacterium | reverse complement strand
CCAATACGTTGTGTCGTTGCGGCGTTGCGTGAAAAATTTGATTTCCAATACGTTGCGGCGTTGCGTGAAAAAATTTTGATTTCCAATACGTTGTGTCGTTGCGGCGTTGCGTGAAAAAATACGTTGCGCCTCTGCGGTTAAAAGAAAAACGCGAACATGAAATACCGCTGGCTCAGCTTTCTGGCAGTGCTGCCATCTTTTGTTTTTGCCCAAATTTCTCTTTCCAACGGCTTGATTCTCACCGAATCGTGCAAAGTCACGCCAGGTAAGTATGCCATCAGCCCTGCGTCAGAAAAAGAAGCTTGTATCACTATTTCCGGCGAAAATCTTGTGATAGATTTTCAAAATGCCGAAATGCGCGGAGCAGAGGAAGGCGTTTTGCCCAATCTCTTTTCTGGCACGGCCATCGTGATAAAAGGCAAAAACATTACCCTGAAAAACGCCCGCGCAAGAGGCTACAAAATCGCCCTGTTTGCCGAAGCTGTAGAAGGCTTGACGCTCGACAACTGCGACTTCTCCTACAACTACCGCCCTCGACTGCGCTCGGTCCGTGAGCGCGAAGATTTCTCCGATTGGCTCAGCTACCACCACAACGAGCAGGATGAATGGCTGCGTTATGGTGCAGGAATTTACCTAAAAAATTGTCTCCGGGCCACGGTGAAGGATTGTCGCATTACAGGCTGCCAAAATGCTCTTTTAATGACCGGCTGCAACGACGGAATTGTGTACAACAACTTTTTCACCTTCAATTCCGGCCTCGGCATCGGACTGTATCGAAGCAGTCGCAACCGGGTGATGCACAACCGATTGGACTGGAACGTGCGCGGATATTCGCATGGATTTTACCAGCGTGGACAGGATTCGGCGGGAATTTTATTGTACGAACAGAGCAGCCAAAACACCATCGCCTACAACTCCGCAACACACTCTGGCGACGGGCTTTTTCTTTGGGCGGGGCAGACAACGATGGACACCGGTGAGGGCGGCTGCAACGACAACCTTATTTTTGGCAATGATTTTAGCCACGCCCCCACCAATGGGGTAGAAGTCACCTTTTCGCGCAACCGAATCCAGGGCAATATCATCCGGGAATGTACCTATGGCATCTGGGGAGGCTATAGTTTTGAAACCCTTATAATGGGCAACTACATTGCCGATTGCAAGACGGGGATCGCCATAGAACATGGCCAAAACGATACCATCCAACGCAACCTTTTTCAAGATGACAGTACGGGTATAAACCTTTGGGCACGCGAAACGCAACCCAGCGATTGGGGCTACGCCCAAAAACGCGACACCCGCAGCCGCGACGCAATAATTGACCGCAATGTGTTCCTAAATACCCGCAAACCCTTGAAAATCAGCAACTCCCAAAACATATCCATCAACGGCGAAAACCTGTTTTTTGATTTTGAGAAGCTGTTGGAGGCGCCTAAACCCAACGAAAACCTGAAATTCCTCCGCAACGACCTTTACGGCACCGAAACCGAAATCGAAGAAGTGTGGGCCAAACCTGAACTCGCGCCCTCCAAAAACCTCAACTTCTCGCATCCCGACAAAAACCCCGAAAACCCATACGCTGCACTCGACATCCCACACCTCGAACTCAAAGAACCTGACAGCCTACCCGCTGGGATGCTGGCAGTGATTCCCAAGGGGTTCCCTCGTGGCCGAAAATTTATCCTTGTGGACGAGTGGGGGCCATTCGATTTCCGCCGACCCATCGCCACGCTTGATACTGTGGCGGGCAATCTTTACTCGCTTGTGCTCATTGGACCATCGGGCGATTGGAAAATTTCAAAAATGGATGGCGTGAAAAGCGTCAGCACAAAAAAAGGGGTCGTCCCTGCTACAATTACCGTGGAACGTGACCCCAAAAGCGACGCGGTTTTTATCGAATTTGAATACAGCAGCCCACAGGCAATCCGAACCGTTTTTGGAGAAACCGTCCCAACCGGGAAGGTTTACAAGTTTGATTTTCAACGATTTGAGAAGAAATTGGATTGGCGGGTGAAGTTTTTTAATGCAAACCCAAGCGATAGTCTCTCTACAAGTGAGACTATCACTAGAACCACACCCATTGTTGAAAAAAAAGTGAACGACCTCCATTTCGCCTGGTGGGGCAGCCCGGCAGAAGGCGTGAACGAGGACCGATTTTTCACGCTTTCTGAAACGAATTTTAGCATTGCCCCCGCTGAATATAGCATAGAACTGACTTCTGACGATGGTGTGCGGCTCTATCTGGACGGCAAACTTTTGATTGACAACTGGGACATTCACGAACCCGAAACAGCCGAAATCACAGTCAAACTAGGCGGCAGCCACAGCATTAATATCGAGCACTTTGACGCGGGTGGATTTGCTACGCTGGATTTTCGGATGCGAGTGAAGCGGTCTTAATTGTCAATTTGGTTCAAAAAAGTGTGTTGAATTACATTTTTTCGTTTGAAAATGTGTTTTAATTTTCAAATGAAAATGTAATTTTGTCCGGCAAATTGAGATCGAAAATGAAAAGAACCTTGTATGGTGCGTTGTTGGATTGGAAAAACTCGCCGAATCGAAAACCCATGGTGCTTCAAGGGGCAAGGCAAGTTGGGAAAACTTGGCTGATGAAAGCGTTTGGCAAAAATGAATTTAAACAAGTGGTACCTCAATTTTGAGAGTACTGAGCGGTTGAAATCCATTTTTGTTGCGGATTTTAATATCAAACGTATTATTTCTGTCCTTGTAATAGAGGCCAACCATAAAATTAAAAGTGAAAACACGCTGCTCATTTTTGACGAGATTCAGGAGGCCGAAAAAGGCCTGAGCTCCTTAAAATACTTCTGTGAGGAAGCCCCTGAATATTTCATTGTGGCGGCAGGTTCACTATTGGGTGTTTCGTTGCAGAAAAACACGTCGTTTCCAGTGGGCAAGGTTGATTTTTTGCGAATGAACCCAATGAGTTTCCCTGAGTTTTTGGAAAGCACAGGGCATGAGATTTTGAAAGAACATTAGGATCTCCAAAACTGGGATGTGTTGGATGTTTTTCACAAAAAACTGGTGGGGTTGTTGAGGCTTTATTATTTCATCGGTGGAATGCCAGAGGCGGTGAATAATTATATCCAACATGAGGACCTCAATGCTGTCAAAGGCATTCAAGAAAAGATTCTGCTGGGCTACGAAAACGATTTTGCCAAACATGCGCCCATCGAAATTGTGCCCAAAATCAGATTGGTTTGGCAAACGTTGATAAGCCAATTGGCAAAAGACAACCGAAAATTCATATTCGGGCAAATCAAAAAAGGTGCCCGTGCCAACGATTTTGAAGCGGCCATAAATTGGCTTGCCGATGCCGGATTGGTGTTGAAAATCAGCCGCGTCGAAAAACCGGCCGTCCCCCTTCATGCATACGCCAACTTCGATGCCTTCAAGTTGTTTCTTTTGGATGTGGGCTTGTTGAATGCCATGGCTCGGCTTGACCCGAAAATTTCGGCCCTCGCAGATCAATCCGCACCTCTATGAGCCGATTTCGAGAGCAAGATTGGCTGACCAATCTGCCGCTGTATGGCATTTCCGGCCTGTGAAAACAAGATATGGATTGATACTCCATCACCTAATGCCGCATCCACTGAATATCCTTAAATTTTTAAACATTTCATGAAAAGACTGTCGCTCGTATTCCTGCTCAATATTTCGATTGGATTAATCTTTGGCCAAACGAACCCGGAAAAAATTGCCCCCGAAATCCGCGCCGCCTTAAATCGGGGTGAAATGCCAGATGTGCTATTGGTATTTAAAGAAAAAGCCGATTTGCGCGCAGCCCAAACCTTGAAAACCAAATCCGAAAAAGCCCGATTTGTCTTTGCACGCTTGCAAGAAACCGCCGCTCGCTCGCAGCAAAACGCGCTAAAAATTTTAAACGAAAACGGGGTCTCTGCTACCGCACTTTTCCTCGTGAACGCGCTCGCCATAGAAAAAGCCGATGCTTCCCTGCTTCGAAAATTGGCGGAACTCCCTGAAATAGAAGCCATTGCCGCTGATCCTTGGGTCGAGTTTGTAGATCCAACGGAAACTATCCAGAATTCGGACAATGCGGTTGATCGGGACGCCGTCGAATGGGGCATCGCGAAAATCCAGGCCCCTGAAGTCTGGGCGATGGGCTATTCTGGACAAGGCATTACGGTTGGTGGGGCCGACACAGGCTTTGACTGGATGCACCCCGCCATTCAGGGTAAATACCGTGGCTGGACGGGTGATGTAGCCTCCAGTCAGCACAATTACAACTGGCATGATGCTGTCCATGATTTCAGTCCGCTGAACAATGATTCACTCGGAAATCCGGGGATTAACCCTTGTGGACTCGATTCGCCCGTTCCCTGCGACGATAACAACCATGGAACGCACACCATGGGCACCATGACTGGTGACGACGGCCAGGGCAACCAGATCGGCGTAGCGCCAGCAGCGAATTGGATCGCTTGCCGCAACATGGAACGCGGCTGGGGCAAACCTTCCAGCTATATTGAGTGCTTCCAATGGTTTCTCGCGCCTACCGATTTGGGTGGCCAAAATCCTGATACAGACCGCGCACCACATGTAGTCAACAATTCCTGGTACTGTGCGGTGGAAGAAGGCTGTACCGATATGACTGTCAACGAATTGCTGCATACGGCGGTTATCAACCTCAAAACTTCCGGCGTAGTAGTGGTGGTGAGCAATGGCAATGCTGGCCCTGGCTGCGCTACAGCTTCCACCCCGCCCCCTTATTTTGAGGAAAGTTTCAGCGTTGGGTCTACTCGCTCCGATAATTTTATCTCAGGATTCAGCAGCAGAGGCCCAGTTTTGGTTGATGGGAGTAACCGCATGAAGCCAAACGTAAGTGCTCCGGGCGAAGATGTACGCTCCTGCATTCCAGGAGGGAACTATGCCAATTTTAGTGGCACGAGTATGGCAGGCCCGCACGTGGCAGGTCTTGTGGCCCTTGTACTTTCGGCCAATCCAGCACTAGCGGGGCATGTGGATGATATTGAAAACATCGTGGAAAAAACGGCCATTTACTTCGCCGATACTTTGGATTGTGGCGCGAGTTCCGGCATCGCGCGACCAAACCATGCCTATGGCTGGGGTCGGGTAGATGCGCTGGGAGCGGTGCAAGCCGCCTTGCAATGGCTGCCGGTGGTTGGTACAAATTCGCCTGTTCTGACCTCGGCAAGAGTATCGCCCAACCCATTTCACGATGCCGCGATTTTTACTTTTGAAAATCTTTCAGGAGAAACTTTTCTTGAAATTTTCAACGCAGAAGGCAAACCGATTTTTGCCAAAAAATGGCTGGCGCAAAGTCGGGAAAACCTGCGCGTTTCGTTTGAAAATCAACCCCTTGGAGTCTATTTCTGGAAAATAAAAAGCGGGAGCGGTGTAGCGAGCGGGAAGTTGGTGAAGGGGTAACGCGGATGAGGCGGGTTTACGCGGATTTGTCTATCTCATTTGCAAAAAGTCCAAAAGCCGCTTGGCCTGTGGACTTTTTTCCGCTACTTTTTGTGGATGAGTTTTACTCAAAACCTCGAAAGAGACCTTGCCTTTTGCAAACTGACCATCGGTTGCTTTGGCCAGGGTTTCAAAAATGATTGGCTTTGAAATTGCCTCAAAGTTCGGCCAAGCTGGTATCTTATTCTGCTCAAAATTTTTGCCAAAATGGGCTTTGAGTGTATCAGGGTCAGCCAGAAACCAAGTCTCCATGAGTTGTACCATGAGATAAGCATGACGGTCGTCGGCTTTAACGGGCTTGTCCCAGCCATCTCGGGTTTTAAGGCGCTGCCATACGGTATGGCCGTCTGCGATGGCATCCTCTCTGTCCAATAAAAGAAGCGGAAGCTCCTCAGGTTTGGCATTTTGGATGGCAGTGCAGAACAAATCGCAGGTATTTTTTCGGCCTTTGCCACGCACTGGGCGAGGCATCTTGCCCGCTAATCCTGCGGCTTGGAAAAATTTTGTCCAATCTTCCCTGAAACGAGAGTCAAGATCCTTGCCTTCTCCGCCGCCTTCGATGTAGATTTTAATGCTCACCATCGTGTACCTCCTATTTCACCTCTTGTCCAGAATTGGCCTAAGCGATAATCTTCGAGCCAATGGGCAATGTCAGCTCGGTTGAGTCGTTTGATTTGGGTTTGCCCTTCATGTTTTTCGCAGACCAAAACCGATTCTGGTTGCTCGGAAAGAGCATCAATGAGCACATCGGAGTGTGTAGTGACGATGAGTTGAGTACGCTTTGAGGAATCCACTAATAAATCGGCAATCTTTGGCAGCACGTCGGGGTGTAGTCCCAACTCCGGCTCTTCAATGCAAATGAGCGGCGGAGGCGTTGGATCAAGCAAAACGGCCAAAAGACAGAGATAGCGGAGTGTGCCATCACAAAGCCGTGTGGCAGGGATAGAAAAATCACCCTCGGTAAAGAATACCTGGACAGTGCCTCCTTCTGTGACTACTTCAAAATCAGTTAACCCCTCATACAAGCCTTGCAATCCACTAACTAAGGCACGATTGGTAACGGGGTCTTTCCTAAGTCGCGATAGAAACATCCCCAGATTAGAAAAATCAGATTCCGTCCGCGTTCCTTAGCAATCCGCGTTTCAATATGCCTTCGCAAACAACACCCGCCGCTCACTAGGCTTCCCGGTCCGGACACACTTGCCTGCCTCGTCCGGCCAGCCGAGGGGAATACAACGGATGGTCGCTTTGGTTTGGGCTTTGATTTCCTCCTCGGTTTCCGTGGTTCCGTCCCAATGCGCATAGGCGAAACCACCCTTGTTATCAACCACATCCACCAATTCTTCCCAGGAATCTACTCTTGTGATGTGCTCGTCGCGGTAAGCCTTGGCCCGGTTGAACAGGTTGGCCTGAATCTCGTCGAGCAGGCCCGCAATATGGTCCGCAATGGTGTCGAGCGGTACGTTAGACTTCTCTTTTGTGTCTCGACGAGCAACTTCCACCTGACCTGTTGCGAGGTCGCGTTGGCCAAGCCCCAGGCGCACAGGGATGCCAATCATCTCATATTCAGCGAATTTGAAGCCGGGACGATTCTGGTCGTCATTGTCAATTTTGACGCGGATACCTTTCGCTTTGAGCTCGGCTGCGATTTTTTCGGCCACCACCGTCAGTTCTTCAGACGGCTTGGGAATGGGAATTATAACCACCTGTGTGGGCGCTATTTTTGGTGGGATAATCAGGCCATCGTCGTCAGAGTGTGTCATGATGAGTCCCCCGATAAGGCGCGTGGAAACACCCCAGGAAGTAGCCCACACAAATTCTTGCTGGTTTTCTTTGTTCAAAAACTGCACGTTGAACGCCTTAGCAAAATTTTGCCCCAAAAAGTGGGAAGTACCCGCTTGCAAAGCCTTTCCATCTTGCATCAACGCCTCAATTGTGTAGGTATCATCAGCGCCGGCAAAACGTTCATTGGCGGATTTTACGCCTTTAATGACGGGCATCGCCATCCACTCTTCGGCGAACTTGGCGTACACATCCAGGATCAGAAGTGTCTCTGCTACTGCTTCTTGCGCAGTGGCATGGGCGGTGTGGCCTTCCTGCCACAGAAATTCTGCAGTACGGAGGAAGGGACGGGTTCGCATTTCCCAGCGCACCACATTGGCCCACTGATTGATCAGAATAGGCAGGTCGCGGTAGCTTTGAATCCAGTCGCGATAGGTATTCCAGATAATGGCCTCGGAAGTGGGGCGCACGATAAGTTCTTCCTCGAGCTTTGCCTCGGGATCCACCATGAGTTTGCCGGGTCTGTTGGGGTCGTTTTTGAGGCGATAGTGGGTCACTACGGCGCATTCTTTGGCAAAGCCCTCGGCGTTTTTTTCCTCTGCTTCAAAAAGGCTTTTTGGCACAAAAAGCGGGAAATAGGCATTAACGTGGCCGGTTTCTTTGAACATCAGGTCCAATTGGTCGCGTATTTTTTCCCAGATGCCATAGCCGTGTGGCTTGATGACCATGCAGCCACGCACGGGCGAATTGTCGGCCAAACGGGCCTTTTGCACAATGTCAAGATACCACTGGGAGTAGTCTTCGGAACGGGGTGTTATTTCTTTAGCCATTATTTATGAAGTGATGGAGCGATAAAGTGATGGAGCGATTGATGGCACGTTTACGAAACTTTGAAAGTTTTCGTAAACGTAACGAGTGCTATGTATCGGCTTTCGGGGCGCAAAGATGAGAGGTTTTCCGAGGCAAATGCTCGAAAAACCCCTCAAAAATTCTTTTTGTTCCAGTTCAAAATATTTCTACGTCAATGACGAAATGACTTAATGACGCTTAACCCCTATTCCCACTTCGGCAACAAGCCCCGCAGCCCCATGTCCACAATTTTTTCAGCAGGTGTCACACCATCGCCGTAAAAATCCAGTTGCCCATTGGCGTTGTCGTCAATCCATTCAAAGCTCTGATTCACTGAGAATGAAAGGGTTACAGTCAAGTCTTGGGATTCCTCACCCGTCACCACAAGCGGCGTATCAAATTTTCCTGTTACCACACAAGACCCTTGAGGAATTGGGCTGCTGAGAAAAAGCGGGTTTACCACCGTAGTCGCACCAGCTGGTGCTTCGCCAGATGAGAGTTGGTTGTAGGTATCGTACGGCGGTGTAAGGTTGGTCTCAAAAGCCCAGAAGCCCTGTTTTTTGTCGTCGTTCACAGTCAATGGTTTGCTGCGTGGTGTGATACTGCTGATGTAAGTGTTGAAGCCGACAAAAGAAGCAACCGTACCTTTTTGTTGAAGCAAGTTACCCACGATTGGGAGGTTGTTGATGTTGAATCGCACATCGTATTTTTGATAGGTCACGCTGGCACGAACCCATTCGTAAGTGCCTGGAGGCACGTTTTTCAGACTGATTTTAGTAAAAACCTGAGCATCGCCGCCTTTCGCGACTTTGTCAAAATCAACCGCGTTTTCGCCGCCTTTGGTGGTTTCTTCGCCTTTGTACACGATGGCTCCAGCACCCAGTAAGGTGAATGCCGAAGGGGCCAGCTCGATGTAATGGACGCTCATTTCGCTAAATTCGGGTGTTTGCGCAGCATGACCTGCGGGAATAGGCGCTGGTTGTCCGATATTGTTGAGCCGTGCCTGACTGGCATCAAATTTGAACTTGAACTGGAGATTCGTGCCATCATCAGAAGTTTCTTTTTTACAGTTGTAAAAAAGAAAAAGAGGGGCGAACAAAAGGAGCATTGAAAAATTTCTCATGCGCGGATCAGAATTTACAGAATTTTAAAATGAGCAGAATTCAGAGAAGAGATACCTTTGCTAAGGAACGGTGTCAAAATAACTTTCCAATTTCAGGCCAATTATTTTGGCGT
>CAZPTQ010000193.1:4728-9360 GCA_964589365.1 uncultured Saprospiraceae bacterium | reverse complement strand
GTTGTGAATGGCAAACATGACCCGTGCCCGGAAAAAATCGCGCGAACCGTCCTGACTGCACAAACCTACTTTTTTCAGCAAATCCAGGTTATGCCCTGCGCTTTTGGCTTTTCGCAACAGCAGGTCTCGCTCATCAGGCGCATAGCCGAGGCCGAAAGCGCGAATGGTTTCTTCGCGCAGGCCACGTTTGCGGAAATAGGAAAGCGCCACAGACTTTCCCTCATCGGTTTCAAACAGTTGTTTTTGAAAATGCTGAAGCCCGAAATCGTTTACAATGTAAAGGGAATCAGCCAGTTGGGCTTCCGCCATTTGTTCTGGCGAGCGCTCTACTTCCTGAATTTCGATGTTGTATTTCCGGGCCAGCCAACGCAGGGCTTCGGGGTAAGTGAGGTTCTCGTGTTCCTTCAAAAAAGTGATCGAATCGCCCGCTTTCCCGCAGCCAAAACACTTGAAAATGTTGCGTGCCGGGTTCACGTTGAACGAAGGTGTGCGCTCCCCATGGAAAGGGCAAAGCCCAATCAGGTTGACACCGCGGCGCTTCAGCGTCACGAAATCTTCCACAACCTCCTCGATTCGCGTGGCGTCGAGGATTTCTTGGACTTGCTTGGGAGGGATCATGGGGCAAAAATAGCCCGGAATTTGGGATTTCAGGCGCAGGTTTGAGAAGGCTGTCTCACAAGTGCTTTTATCAGACAGGATTTACAGGATTAACAGGATTTTGACAATATTAAAGTCCAAAAGCATCCTGTAAACCAAGCAAATCCTGTCCAGAATATACTTGTAAGACACCCTGTTGAATCTGGTTCAAACCTGCAAATGCATGAACAAATTAACCCCTTCCGATTCCTTGGCGACCTGCACCTTAGAGCGTGGGAACCCAGCTTGCATCGCAAGCGCGATCATGCGGGCAGGGCTGCGGTGGTGCAAGAACCATTCGCCAAAAGTTTCCATGTAGTGGCGGCTGGGGTTTTCTTCCGAAAAGTTGCCGATGATGATTTCGGTGCCTGGGTTTCCCCATGTGCGTATCCGGTTGAGAATGGCCACGAACGTTGCATCATCGAAATAATCGAACAGCCCGGCAGACCAGATCACGTCGAATTTGTTTTCGGGCTGAAATTTGAAAATGTTGCGGTGGATAAACGCTATTTGGTTTAGCCAGGGTTCGTTGAGGCGCGTGGCGTATTCGATGGCGTTTTTATCCAAATCCACACAGGTGGTTTTGAGCGTTTTCGGGTCAATGCGCTGGTAGAGTTCGGCCAAATCGCGGGCAGGGCCGCTGGCGATATTGAGCAGCGAAGTGGGCTGGCCTTTCCGCTCTCGGAGGACGCGGGCCATGTTTTGTTTAAAATAATCTTTGCGATTGCGCACGGCTTTGGGTGCTGCCTGGCGGTGGAAGTATTGGTCCCATTTCCCGAAGTTGTCGGAACACTGCTGCGTGTAAATTTTGTCAATGATCAAGAAATCGCCCGCATAGCCAAAGGGTTTGCGGAGCACATGGCCTTGTATGGATTCATCCATATATTGCTCGCTGAGCGCGCTTTTGAACTCCGCTACTGCTTCTACGGGCACTGTCTGGATAAAACGGTCGAATTTGGCATAGTCCGAACGATCGGGGCCGTTTTTGGCCAGGAGATATTGGAAGAAGACGCTTGGGTCAATGGGATTGTCGATTTTAATGCCTTGCTGTTGCATAAAGTTGAAATTTTTAGTTTGAGTAGGTACAGCAATTTTCATGTGTCCGAATTGAATGTTTGTGAAATTCCTCTGGGGAACGACACAAAGGTCAGCCCAAACAGCCCCATGGAACCATCAAGCATTATGCAAAAAGGGTAAAGAAGGATAAAAGGTTAATGGGTGCCTAGCCCTTGTAAAACATCCACTTCCACATCTCTTTCATCGTCACTTTCTTACCGTACATCAGGATGCCCACGCGATAAATCCGTCCAGCCAACCAGACAAAGAACACCGCCGAAGCAATCACCAAAGTAAGCGAAAGGGCCACTTGCCACCAGGGCGGGTTGAAGGCCAATCGGAACGGCATCGCTATGGGCGAAAAAAGCGGGAATATCGAGGCGAACACCATCAGGCTGCTGTCGGGGTTGCGCCAACCAGCCATGGAAACGATGTAAAAAGCCAGAACGAGCGGAAGCGTAGCGGGCAAAGTCAGCGCCTGACCCTCCCCTGTATCGTCGCCCATGGCTGAACCAACGGCTGCAAACATGGAGGAATAGATGAAGTAACCGCCCAGAAAATAGATGATGAACGATCCGATGAGGAGCGGCCAATTTTGCCTGCTCAATTCGGCCATGATGCGCATACCCGTATCCTGGATGAGTTCGGGGTCCATGGTAGCATCCCCCGGAGTCATGGGGGCCTGCATTTGCGAGGCATCAAAGCCCATCACAAGCGGAACAATGAACGATACCGCACCGCTCAAGACCACCCATGCCACTACCTGTGTCAAGCCGACCAAGCCGGCACCGATAATCTTGCCCATCATCAAATCAAAAGGCCGAACCGACGACATCATCACTTCCACAATGCGGTTGGTTTTTTCTTCCATCACGGATTTCATGACCATCTGCCCGTACATGAGCACCATGAAAAACAGGAGAAACGTCATGATTCCACCCACGGCAAGGCCCACTCCGGCAGAATATTTGCTCTGGTCGTCTTCCTGGTCGCTTTTGATTCCTTCAGGGTCTATGGAAACTTCTGATTCCAAAAGTTTTAGCCGCGATGCATCGAGCTTGAGCGAGTCCATCTTGAAAGATTTTATTTTCGCCGCAATTCTTTTTTCAATCAACCCACTTTTTTCAGGCGCGAGTTTCTCGTCTGAATAATAGAATATCGTGTGGTCTTTTTGTTGAAAATTGCCCACTGGGGGAATGCGCAATACTCCGTCCAGTTTTTTTTCAGTCACCTCTATTTTGAGTGCCTCAAGGGTTTTGTTGCCGGACGGAATGAACCGAACGCCCTTTTCATCTGGAAGTGGATTCACCATTTTGGCTTCATCGAGCACGGCGACTTTGATTTCATCACTGCCTTGATAGCTGGACAAGCCAATAATCACGAGCATGTACACCAGCAAGCCCACGGGAGCCAACAGTGTGCCAATGATGAAGGATTTTTTGCGCACGCGCGTCAGGTATTCGCGTCGTATGATGAGGGAAAGTTTGGACATGGTTGATGATTTGTTTAGGTGTGGATTTGGGGATTTGGTTATTTGGGGATTTGGGGATTTGAACACCCCAGCTTGGCATTCAGTTTTTCGGAAGGCACAAGCAAAAACCAAGCTGGGGTGCTTGAATAACCAAATCCCCAAATAACCTAATCCTCCGTTTCTGCTACCCGTTGAATAAAAATTTCATTGAAGGTTGGCAAGATTTCTTCAAAACGGGTAATTCGTTTGCCTTTCTGCAAAAACAACTGAAGTAGTTCATTGCTCTCTGCATCATGGTCAAGTTTGAAAGTCAGGGCATTTTTTTCAGTTTTTACCACTTCGAAGCGCTCGGGCAAATCAGTAGGCGGTTCGCCCAGCGTTTCCACGCGGAAGAGGTTTTGTTTGTACACGTTTTTGATGGTTTGCACCTCGCCGTACAACACGTTTTTCCCTTTGTTGATGAGCACAATGTGGTCACACATTTCTTCCACTTGCTCCATACGGTGGGTGCTAAAAATGATGCTCGTGCCGGCTGCATTGAGTTGGCCTATTTCGTCCTTTATCAGGTTGGTATTGATCGGGTCGAGGCCCGTGAACGGCTCGTCAAGGATGAGCAGTTTGGGTTTGTGCAGCACCGTGGCGATAAACTGGATTTTCTGCTGCATACCCTTGGACAAGTCTTCCACCTTTTTATTCGCCCAATCTTTGATATCGAATTTCTCGAACCACATGTCAATTTCCTGTTGCGCCCTGGCCTTCGTCAGTCCTTTGAGTTGGGCGAGGTAGAGGAGTTGCTCGCCAACTTTCATCTTTTTGTAAAGACCGCGCTCTTCGGGCATATAGCCGATGTGTTCGGGTGAGCCGGAATGCAGCTTTGTGCCATCCAGGAAAATCGAACCCGAATCGGGCGCCGTAATGGTCGTAATCATCCGAATGAGCGAGGTTTTGCCGGCGCCATTGGGGCCGAGCATTCCGAAGACGCTGCCTTTTTGCACGTCGAGGCTGACGTGGTTGACAGCCATATAGTCGCCGTAGGTTTTTACGACATCTTGTACGGAAAGAATCATTGAAAGTGTGATTTGTTTATCTGTTGATTTGGTGATTTGTTTGCCTGTTTACCCGCCCTAGCCCTTTAGTGCGAAGGAGGGTTGAATAGTGATTTGCTTGCCCGCCTTCGCTGAAGCTACGGCGGGTAAAGTGGCCGAAAGTCGCAAGTTTGCAAGAAGTTCTGTTTCTTTTTTCGTCAAACGAAGGTTTTGCAATGTTTTGTAAAATGAAAATGGGGGATGAAAGGAATATTAAAAGTGGACGGAACTGGCCTCCAGGGTGGACATCACGCTCGCCAACCTCTCCATCCTGAAAACCGGCAAAGCCAAGGCCATCCGCTTCGGTACGCTCGAAGCCATCTGCAAAGTGCTGGATTGTCAGCCTGGGGATGTGCTGGATTGTCAGCCTGGGGATGTGCTGGA
>CAZPTQ010000193.1:0-4628 GCA_964589365.1 uncultured Saprospiraceae bacterium | reverse complement strand
TGCTGGATTGTCAGCCTGGGGATGTGCTGGATTGTCAGCCTGGGGATGTGCTGGATTGTCAGCCTGGGGATGTGCTGGAATATGTGCCGGTCTCAAGCGGGACTATTAAAAATTCGGGATGATCCGTTTTCACCACCGGTTATTAATGCGAATCACACATCAATCCGCGCATATTTCGCATTCGCCTCAATAAACGCCCTTCTTGGCGGCACCTCATCGCCCATCAGCATGGCGAACATACGGTCGGCCTCGTTGGCATCGTCAATGGTGGCCATTTTCAGAATGCGGGTTTTGGGGTCCATGGTGGTTTCCCAGAGTTGTTCGGCGTTCATTTCACCAAGACCCTTGTAGCGCTGCACTTTTACCGAGTCGTCGTCTTCACGGCCACCGGAGAATTCCAATTGTGCCGCTTTGCGCTCTGTGTCGTTCCATGCATAACGTTGGTTTTTGCCTTTTTTTACGAGATAGAGCGGCGGTTGTGCAATGTAAATGTGGCCTTTCTCGATCAGTTCGCGCATATAGCGGAAAAAGAACGTGAGGATCAGTGTTGTGATGTGCGAACCATCAATGTCGGCGTCGCACATAATGACCACCTTGTGGTAGCGCAGTTTTTCGGTGTTGAGGATTCGGTGTCCTTCATCATTCTCGCTAATGCTCACGCCGAGCGCCGTGAAAATGTTTTTGATCTCCTCATTCTCGTAGATTTTGTGCTCCAGGGCTTTCTCTACGTTCAGGATTTTACCCCTTAGCGGCAGGATGGCCTGGGTGTGGCGGTCGCGGCCCTGTTTGGCCGTACCACCTGCCGAGTCGCCTTCCACGAGGAACACCTCGCTCTCTGCGGGGCTTCGGCTGGCGCAGTCAGCGAGTTTGCCGGGGAGGCCGCTGCCGGTGAGGGCGCCCTTGCGCTGCACCATTTCGCGGGCTTTGCGGGCCGCATTGCGGGCGGTGGCCGCCAGCACTACTTTTTCGATGATGCGCCGGGCCGGGTTGGGGTTTTCTTCCAAAAACTGCTTCAACGCGTCGCCCACGCAGCGGCTTACGATGCCGAGCACTTCGGAGTTGCCGAGTTCGCCTTTGGTTTGGCCTTTGAACTGAGGCTCCGGCACTTTCACCGAAACGACGGCCGTCAGGCCCTCCATGAAGTCCTCGCCAGAGATGGCGAAGGTTACTTTTTTGAAAAAACCGTTGTCGTCGCCGTACTTTTTGAATTCACGGGTAAGGGCGCGACGAAACCCGTTCACGTGGGTACCGCCATCGCGCGTGCTGATATTGTTGACAAAGGCCACCACGTTTTCTGAATACGAGGTGTTGTAAATCATCGCTACCTCTACGTCCACGCCTTCTTCGCGGGTGCTGATGTAGATGGGCTTGTCAATGAGGTTGGTTTTAGCTTCATCCAGGTAGACGACAAATTCCTGCAAGCCTCCCTCGGAATAGAAGAGTTCGGTTTTGTAACTGCCGTCTTCGTTTTGCTCCCGCTCGTCGACCAGTGATAAGCGAAGCCCCTTGTTCAGGTAAGAAAGTTCGCGGAGGCGGTGCGCCAGAATGTCGAACTTGTACTCAGCCGTTTCAAAAATTCCCGGGTCGGGCAGAAAGGTAATGGTCGTGCCGCGGTCCTTGGTCGTGCCGATTTCACGCACGTCGTATTTCGGTTTGCCTTGGCTGTATTCCTGTTCAAAAATTTTCCCCTCACGCCTCACCTCGGCGTGGAGCATGATCGAAAGCGCATTCACGCAGGAGACGCCAACGCCGTGCAAGCCGCCGGATACCTTGTAGGAATCCTTGTCGAATTTGCCGCCTGCGTGCAGCACGGTCATCACGACTTCGAGCGCCGATTTTTGCAATTTTTCGTGCATCCCGGTAGGAATACCGCGCCCATCGTCGGTGACTTGAATAGAATTGTCGGACTGAATAACAACTTCGATATGGGAGCAGTGGCCTGCCAAATGCTCGTCAATCGAGTTGTCAACGACCTCCCATACAAGGTGATGGAGGCCTTTGATATCGGTGCTGCCGATGTACATGCCGGGCCTTTTTCGCACCGCCTCCAAACCTTCGAGGGCCGTGATGCTGCTCGCGTCGTAATCGCTTGCGGCAGCCGGGTTTTGTTGTGGGTCAAGTGATGTATCTTCTGTCATGCGTTCCGTGTCTTTTGCTGCTTTTGTCTTTGAAAAAATGTGTGCAAAGATACGGCGAATTGCTCGCTAAAAGAAACCCGGAGGGGAGTTTTTTTGGAGTTTTTTCAGAACTTGTTTTCGATATAAAAAATTGAAAATCAAACAATTAAATGGCTTTGGATGCTGAGCAGTCAAGATTGGGAATTGCGGTCAAAATGTGTTATAGGTTTTCTTGGTCACTGCCCTGCACTTTTGCCTCTGTCATTTATTCACCTTCATAATTTTCCCTTTATGAAAACAACTGCGCTTTGTTTAATCCTTGTTTGTTTTGCAAGTCCCCTGACCAGCCAAACGGTAGCACTTGATACTACTTTTGGTATTAATGGAAAGATTATAACGGGGTTGTCTGGAATCAGCGGCAATCCTTACGGGATAGATTTTGTGGCGCTTCCAAATGGAAAAATAATGCTCGGAGGAAGCATTCCCGACCATGTAGGCGTTGAAAAATATGACAATGCCGGGGTGAGGGATACTTCGTTCTCAAAATCCTTTGTCGAATCAGTTGGGCTTGAAGTTGGGGTCTCCGTACAAAAGGATGGAAAAGTTTTATTGGTAAGTGAAAACACCATTGGCCTTACCACTTTCGCTGTGCGCTTTGATACGCTTGGCAATCTGGACCCAAACTTTGGCAGTGGCGGCATAGCACAGACCTTTGTAAGCCACTTTTTGATTCACAATGTTTTGGAGCAATCCGATGGTAAAGTGGTTGTTTTTGGTGACGAATATGGGATAAATTCAAGCACATTCTCCGCAGTTCGTTTCCTTTCAAATGGCACGATGGACAGCACGTTTGCCACCAACGGAAAACTAAGCATTGACCTTCCCGGCTACGCGCATGAAGTGCCCATAGCCATGCTCGAACAACCCGATCACAAATTGATTTTTGTCGGTTCGATTGGCTACCCTACCTGGAATATTTTCATGCTG
This sequence comes from uncultured Saprospiraceae bacterium, assembly GCA_964589365.1. GTDB lineage: Bacteria > Bacteroidota > Bacteroidia > Chitinophagales > Saprospiraceae > M3007. Next base: position 1,524 of record CAZPTQ010000193.1, on the reverse strand, counting down.
CGTATCCATCCAAATGGCTCCAATGATTATTCCTTTGGTGAAGATGGGATAATAATTGACCCTATCAACGGCCAAAGCAACGCCTATGCTTTGGCACTTCAAGCAGATGGCAAAGTTGTACTTGCTGGCGATACTGGCCCTGATAATCAAGCCATTGTAGCCCGTTACAATATAGATGGCACACCTGACACCGACTTCGGCGAACAAGGTGTGCAATACCTTGCAGAAGCAAATGAAGGAATCGGGATCGCAATACGGCCTGATGGAAAAATTCTTACTGCAAATTGGGCCTTGAATGCTACGCTTGGAAACCTGGCATTGGCTCAATTGCTACCCAATGGACAAAGAGACCTGGCGTTTGGCATCAATGGCGTTTTTAGAATGGTTGACCCTGGAATGCGTCCAAGAGCGTTGTCCCTCATTGGAAATAAAGCAACGGTATCGGCCAGAAAATTTATAGGAACTACTCTAAAGCAGGTTTTTCGCTTCATTTTGGACCTGAACGTGGGCATACTAAATCCAAACAACCCGCCCGACCCGACACCCTGGGTCTACCCCAACCCCATTTCCGACCGATTCAATTTGGAATTCTCGCTTACCCAAAAAGAACAAGTAAGCATCCACCTGATCGACATGAATGGAAAACTAGTTGAATCCCTTATCGAAAACCAGTCCTTTGAACAAGGAGAACACAACATCATGCTTTCCTGTGCCGAGCATCTACCCACCGGAAATTATATCTTGACACTTGAAGTGGCAGGGAAAAGGATGACCAGTATTCAAGTCATGAAAAATTGATGGTTCTGTCGCATTCCAAACCTATGAGGTTTTGGAAACCTCATAGGTTTTTCAATCTCGGCAACAGCTGCATTTCCACCAGCCGCTCCTCAATCTCCGTTCCCGGCTCGTGCCAAATACCCTGAATGCCCACTTGCCTGGCGGCTTCCACATTTTCGGGCAAATCATCAAAAAACACCGTCTCCTTCGCCACCAATTCCGCATCAGCCAGCACGTACTCGAACGCCTCAAGCATAGGCTTCCGCAGTCGGATGAGGTGAGAAAAATACACTCCGTCGAAGTAGCGAGATTCATAATCGCCCCGACAGTTGTCAGTACCTCGCAGCATATAGTCGGCAATCCAGTTTTCGTGAAGACCATTGATGTTGCTAAGTAAGAACACTTTATAACGTTGCCGCAAACGCAGCAGCAGATCAAAACGATGCTGCGGCATCCCGATGAAAATGGCGTTCCAGGCACCGCTTACCTGTTGCGGGGTAAGCACAGGATCGGAAGCACGGCAAAGTTTTCCCACAAACTCTGCCGTGCTGAGTCCACCCGTTTCGTACAGTTCAAACACCCGCTCCCGGAGCAGATTTTCTTTGGCCGAGGCAAAGTTTTCGCCCCACAGGTTTCTCATATCCCGCTCAAAAGCAGCCAGATCAAGGTCAAAAAGGACATTGCCAAAGTCGAAGATGATGTTGCGGATCATGAGATGGTCATTTCGTCATTCGTCATTTCGTCATT
>CAZPTQ010000192.1:0-9430 GCA_964589365.1 uncultured Saprospiraceae bacterium | reverse complement strand
AAAAAAACCGGAGCGCAAGGCAGCGCTCCGGTTCGAGAAAGGATTATTTAAATGAAGTGCAACAAAGCGTGTTTTAATACACGGCAGAAAGATTATAAACGGAAAGGTCCGTTGGGCAAAACCGCCCATGATTATTAAAAAGGAAGATTGTTTCTGTCGTTTTTGCTTGCGCTGATAGGATTCCGGCCTTCTTCAAAAGGAAGTAAAACCGGAGCTATGGTATCATACTATATTTCCGATACGGTAGAAATAAAATCGGAAAACAAGGTTTAAAATGCGGATTATTCGATTGAAAATCAATTTCTTATGTAGGAACGAAGCGGATTATCAGAGGCGGAGGCCCGGGTATTATTTATTTGGTTTGAGCGGTTGCAAGTCAGATTTGTTGAGGGTACTAGGGGTTCACATCATTCATAATGATATAGTCACTCACCTGAAGACCAAGACAAATCTGCAGTGGTCGAGCTGGTTGCTTGGCCATTCAGCGAAGAGGGTGCCGGAAGCCTGCAAGAGAATTGTTCGTTCTGCTGCGTTGCAGTGCTTGCGTTGCCAAAATTAGACAAGGCAAACAAACATGGCAGAATGAGCAGGTTCAGAGAAAAAGGTAGTTTTTCATAAAAAATATTTTTTGAATTGCCAGGATTAAGGCATAATATCATAACCAATGATGTAATCACCATCCTTAAATTTTCCTCCCTTGCCATTTCCTGGCTTATACTTAGAGGTTGTGTTGGAATTGATGCCATCATCAGTGGTTTGAGCGGTTGGAGCGTAGGACGCAAAAAGAAAGCTAAGGATGAAGAGTAGCAAGTTCATAAGAGAGAGACATTTTTTTTGTGAATCAGAAGAAATCTGGCACAAAGATCAGTCTGTCTCGTATCCTAAAAAAGGACAGAAACCCCCATTTCAATACAGGCAGATTTAGGGCATGGAAATACACCAAGCCCCACAACACTGCTGTGGATAGGTCAATGAACACTACAACCTTGGGCAGTCACGCGATTGCTATCCTCTCGGACGCTTTCGCGCTGATATATGATTATTGCTTTTGCAAAATGATCTTACTTTTGTGTTGGTCAATTGTTGCAACAAAGGTAAGGTGCTCTTATAAGGCTAAAAAAGGACAAAAAACCTCATTTCAATACAGGGAGATTCAAGGATTCTCTCATATATTCATTTTTACATTTTTCCCCTCATGGAATTTGATGCCCTGAAAGAGTTGGTCAAAACCATCACCCGAAACAAGGTGAAGAACATCGAAGTGTTGGGCAATCCTGGCGAGGAGGGCAGCATGGTGGAAGCCTTGTACGATGCGATTGCAAAGGACAAGGTGCAGTCTGACGAAGAGGCTGCGAAATTCTTGTACGGGAAAAACGAAAGCCCTAAATCCCAAGCTTACTTGCGTATGAAAGGCAGATTGGAGCGAAACCTGCTCAACACGGCCTTTTTTGTGGATGTCAACCAACCTATGTTCAACGAAAGAGGGAAAGCGCTGTACAATTGCTACCGAGATTTTGCTGCAGCCTACATAATTCTTCAGCGTGAAGCAAAAAAAGCTGGGATAGACATTTTGGAGCATTTGCTAGAACAAACTATTAAGTTTGAGTTTGTGGAGTTGACAACAGAGATTGCATCCCGTTTAAGGAGTGAGTATGCGCGAATGGTTGGCTCGGCCTCTATGCATGAACGATATTCCAAAATCCATAGAGAATATGAGGAAAAGCGCCGTTTTGAAATGCTTGCACTAGAACATTTTGAAAGTCTTGTTAATTATTATATAGTACGTCGCTCTCCAAATAAAGAAATTCATGAATATGCGAATGCTTACTATGATGAACTTTATCCAATAGCTTCAAAAGTGGATACCTGCCAGTTTCATTTTCATACCGCGCAGATTGGCATTATCAAATTCCTGTCTATTAATGATTGCAAATCAGTTATTGAAGTGTGCGATAATGTTATTGCTTTATTAAAAGGGCGATCTAATGCCAATCGTGGTACTTTGGCAATTACATTATTCCAAAAAATTGCATGCCTTATTCAATTACGTATGTTTGATGGGAAAGCTGAAGAGTCCATAAATTATTGTTTCTCCCTTCTTGAAGAAGAAGGTACTTTCAACTGGTTTCGCACGAACGAGCTTTACGTGCACTACTGCCTTTTCGCTCGCCGGTATGATGACGCGCTGGCACTGTTTGGGAAAGCCTCCCAACATCCAAAATTCGAATCGCTCGGCGGTGCCGTCCGCGACAACTGGCAAATTTACGGGGGATACCTCCACTTGCTTGCCGTACTCGGCAAACTTGATCTTGCCAAAGTCGAAAATGTCGTCGGCACTTTCCGTTACGCCAGGCTCAACAACGAAATCGAGGTGCTGGCCAAGGACAAGCAGGGCATGAATATTCCGCTGATTTTCCTGCCGGTTGTTTACCATCTGGTGAAAGGCACTTTTGATACCGCCGATATTTCACTCGAAGCCTTGGAAAAATACCGCAAACGCTATCTGGACAATGACATGAACCGCCGCAGTGCGGCATTCTTGAACATGCTCATCGCCTTTGCCAAACGGGACTACAAATCCGCCAGCGCAGAAAAGAAAATCAAAAAGGAACTGGAGGTACTGGCTAAAGAACAGCCTCAGGTAGCCGGACAGACTTTTGCGGTGGAAATTATTCCTTACGAAGACTTGTGGGAAATGATGATAGGGTAGGAGGGGATAGCAGCACAATCGAAGCGGCCCGTCACAGAGTTCTTCTGGCGGGCCGCTTTGGCTTACAATATATTTTCACCCTAACTTTCAACGGCATTGTCCGCCGCTCAATTCATAAGACCGTTCGCCCATTTTTTTCACCTTGAGTTGGTGCGTCAGGGCGAGTGTTTCCAGTACTTTTTCGATGGGCTGGCTGGTGAGCGGGGCACTGTGTGGGCAGCTCGACATGGCGGGATTGCGCAAGGCTATTTTCACGCCATAATATCTTTCCAGATCGCTCACCACATGATTTAGAGGCGTATTTACAAACTCAAGACCGCCTGTTTGCCAAGAAAGCTCGTTGAGCGAACTCAGGTTCGACAAGCGAACTTGTGCCGCTGAATGATCGAATACGGCTTTTTGATTCGCTGTAAGCACGGGGCCTTCGCTTTGTGCTGTGGGCGAAAAGCGGACTTTGCCAGAACGAACGAGCACAGTGGTTTGGTCGGCGGTTTGACGCACATCGAATTGAGTGCCAAGCACTTCAACAGAGCCGCCGTGTTCGAGTTCCACTTTGAACGGGTGCGCAGGATCGTGATTCACCTCAAAGTAGCCTTCGCCTCGGAGTTTCACGCGGCGTTCATTACCAGCCCATCTTTCAGGGTATACTAATTGGCCTCCTTTTCGCAACCATATTCGAGAGCCATCAGGAAGCACAAAGCTTTTGTTGTCAGTGTTTTCTGAGGAAAAAACCATTTCGGAAGCCGAAAGCGTCGAGAATTGCTGCCAGCCCAAAATGGCCGCCAAAAGCAAGGCCACAACGGCGGCTGCACGCATTAGTTTTTGTCCGAGCGAAACCTGCATTGTTGGCTGATCAAACTTGCGGATGCGGGCCTGTACTTTTAGGAAGTCAGCGTTGAGGTCGGGAGAAAAGGTTTTGCCATTAGGTGCTGCCTTATCCCACAACCGCTGGTACACAGTGGCAATCTGCTCATTTTCAGGCGATTGGCGCAGCCATTCGTCGAGCATAGTGGATTCTGTGGGGCTTATTTCCCCGGAGAACCGTTTGCTGAGCAGAAGTATGTATTCGCTTTCTTTCATTAAAGTTTTGATATTATTTTCACGTTGTTTTTCTGCATTTAAGACAATCCCATATCCCGCATCCCCTATGCCCCCCACAAGCATTTTAGCCATAAAATGACAACTGACGACAATTCGGTATGATTTGTCAAAGCCTCGCGGAGCATCTTCATGGCTTTGGTGATTTGGTTTTCAATGGTTTTTACGGAGATGCCCAGTTTTTCGGCAATCTCGCGGTGCGATAGTTGCTCGAAGCGGCTGAGGTTGAAGACGATTCTGCACTTCTCAGGCAACGTACCGATCGCTACATGTAGGGCATCTTCTAAAGTTTCCTGCGCTTCTCGCTTGTTCGTATCAGAAGCCGAGGTATCGGGCAAATGGCCGAGATCGTCGGCGTCCTCAAAATGAGTACGTCGGTTGGCCTTTATATAATTGAGTGACTTGTTGATGGCTGCCCGGCGTAGATAAGCGCGAAGCGAGGTGTGAATGTCCAGGTTTTCGCGCTTGTTCCAAAGATCAACGAAAATCTCCTGGGCGAGGTCTTGGCAGCTGCTTTCGTCGGGTATCAGGCGGTAGATGTCAGAAAGCAAAAGCGGGTAGTGCCGGTCAAAGATTTGCCGGAGTGCCCCTTCATTGCCGAATCTAAGGGCGGAGAGCAATTGCTGTTCTGATGTTTCCACGCTTTTTAACTAAAAATTTTTTATTCTAAAATTGAGCATATTAATTAATGATTAAGAAATTATTCCAATAAAAAAAGCATTATTTAGAAATATTATTCTTTGTTTTAGCGATTTTCTTGAAAATGCTCTTTTGCAAACACATTGCCAAAAAATATTTCTTAGCCCGTCAAATAGGGGCAACGATGGCTGCTGCTGTCCTAATGTCAGAAAAAAGACTAAACACATTCTGCTAAAATCTGAACATGGACACGAGAAATTCACTCCCCGTACTAGAATCCAGCCCGCTATTTGCGGTGCTTTCCCCCGACGAGCGCGCACTCATCCAACGTGGCGCAATCGTGCAAACCTACGGCAAACATTCGGTGCTATACAAACCTGGGCAATTGGCGAACAAAGTCTATTTCATGCTGAAGGGAATTGTAAAGGTGGCTGTTCACGCCGAGAAGAAAGACATCATTAAATATGTGGTACGGCCCGGCGGCCTTTTTGGCGAATCATGCCTCACTGGCGATAATACACGCCGCGATTTTGCATACGCAATGGACGATCAGCTCGAAATTCTCGAGCTCGACTCCAACGCGGTACTGTCGGTGATGAAAAGCAATTTTGCGTTCGCCCAATCACTGTTGCACTTTCTTGGAGAGCGTTTGCGCTACACCGAGAGCCAGTTGGAAAACGTGGTGCTGAAAGATTCGCGCAGCCGCATCGTGGAGTACCTGCACCAAATGGGCCACGAACAAGGAAGAAAAGTGGGGCTTGAAACGTTGGTCAAACACAACATGACACACCAAGATATTGCCGACCTCACTGGCACAAGTCGCCAAATGGTAACGGCAGTGCTGAACCAACTGAAACGCTCCAATGTGTTGTACTTCAACCGGAAAAAAATTCTTTTCCGTGATTTGCAGTCACTTCCAGCTGGAGTTTGAGATATTGAAATATTAGGATACAGGGACAATATCCCAATATCCCAATATCCTACAAAAATTTTGCTTCATACGATAGAATGGGTTTTGTTCGAGCGGCACGCGTAATGCGGCGCCGCTTTTTTTATGAGGCTGCCTATAAAAGATTTTAGACAGCCTCATTTGTAAAAAATCTGCCATTATTGACGTCTCCCATTCATATTTGCCAAAAATGGATTTCCTTTGAAGGTCTTTCATCAATTAATTCTGACTATGCGCATAAAAACTACCCTCGCCTTTTTTGCCTCCCTGATTTTTATAAGCGGCTTGTGTTCGCAAACCATTGAGCTTCCACGCTTTGCTACCGATATAGAACGGCAGATTGAGTCGCCGCCGTTCGTGCCCATTGGCATCACCACTCCTCCCAGCGTTCCTGTGCGCACGATGGCCGAGTGGGAAGAGTTGCAAGCGCTTATCATTACCTGGAATGGTCAAACAACCATCCTTGCGGAGATCGTGCGGGCCGCCCGCGAGGAGTGTATGGTGGTGATTTGTTGTGAAAATCAAACTGTTGTGTCGCAAGCAAAGACCAAACTCACTTCAAGTGGCGTGGATTTTTCTTCCAACGTGACTTTCCTGATCGCCCCCAGCAATTCAATCTGGGTGCGCGATTACGGGCCGAATTGTGTGTACGCCAACGACGTGGATTCGCTTTATTTCGTGGACTGGATTTACAACCGCCCAACCCGTACAAAAGACGACACGATTGCAACCACGATTGCCCCGTTTTTCAACGTTCCGCTCTACAGCACCACTACGATGCCAAAAGATTTGGTAAATACCGGGGGCAATTTCATGTCTGATGGAATGGGCACGGCATTCGCTTCTTCACTCATTTTGGACGAAAATGAATTTGGCAACCCATATAACGTGACCGTAAAAACCGAAACGCAGATTGACGGAATCCTTTCGGATTTTATGGGCATTAACAGGTATATCAAGATGAATCCATTGCCTTATGATGTGATTCACCATATAGATATGCACATGAAATTGTTGGACGAGGAAACGCTGATCGTAGGGCAATACCCCGCAGGAGTGGCCGATGGACCTCAAATTGAGGCCAACATCCAGTACGTTTTGAACAATTTTCAAAGTTCTTTCGGCACGCCATACAAAATCGTGCGTATCCCGATGCCTCCTGAAAGCAGCCAATATCCCAATTCTGGTGGCGACTACCGGACTTATGCGAATGCAGTTTTTGTCAATAAATCCATCATTGTCCCTTTTTATGAGACGCAGTTCGACACTACGGCTCAACGTATTTGGGAAGAAGCTATGCCAGGCTATAACGTAGTAGGAATAAATTGCAATAGCATCATCCCAAGCCTTGGGGCCATACATTGCATCACCAAAGAAGTCGGTGTGCCTGATCCGTTGCGAATCGTGCACCAAGCCCTTCAGTGCCAAGACAATAGCACGACATCTGGCGGGTATCCAGTCTATGCGACCATTCAACACCGAAGCGGCGTTACCGGCGCAAAACTGTTTTACACCACAGACCTTTCCGCTCCATGGCAGAGCACCGATATGTGGCAGGGTATTATCGCCAACGGCGACTGGTTTGGAAGTATACCCACGCAGTCTGCTGGCAGTACCGTTTATTATTACATTGAATCAATTGCGGCTAATGGAAAAACAATTACCCGTCCGCTTACCGCTCCTGATGGTTGGTGGAAATTCTGTGTCACCCAAAGTTCAAGCACCCTGAACCCTTTGGCCGAACTGATGCAGATTTACCCCAACCCCGCTTCTGCCATCACCGTTGTGCCAGTGCAAATCTCGAGCAAAACCTTCGGTAGTATTTTGGTTATCAATAGTTTAGGGCAATTTGTGCAAAAGGTTTTTGAAGGAGAAATTCCTTCGGGAAGCAGCAACTATTTCCTTGATGCGGGCAAATTGGCCTCCGGGACTTATTTTGTCAAATTGCAAACAGCCGGGCAAGTGAGGGTGAAAAAATTGGTAGTGCGGTAAGTATTACGGGGGTTGTGTAAACAGGTATTTCGAAATTTTTTCATGAAATAATATTTTGCGTTTCTGGCAATCTAATCCTATAAGGTTTTTAAAACCTTATAGGATTTCGAGAAATTCAAAATACGATTCTGCAACAAATTTTCAATCTGGACTTTTCACACAATCCCTAGGTCGTTTAATCAATAACCTTAAACCCCGCGTATTTCCACAACACTTTCGGCAAACGAATCCCCTCTGGCGTTTGGTTGTTTTCCAATAAAGCAGCTACAATACGGGCAAGTGCCATGGCCGAGCCATTGAGTGTGTGCGCCAGTTCGGTTTTGCCATTTTCATCGCGGAAGCGGAGTTTGAGGCGATTGCTCTGAAAGGTCTCAAAGCAAGACACCGAACTAACTTCAAGCCAGCGTTTTTGGGCAGCTGACCATACTTCGAAATCGTAGGTTTTTGCAGAAGCAAAACCCATGTCGCCCCCGCAAAGTAGAAGGATACGATACGGCAGTTCAAGCTTGCGCATGATGCTTTCTACATGACGCACCATGCCTTGCAGGGCCTTATACGATTGGTTGGGATGCTCGGCACGCACTATTTCCACTTTGTCGAACTGGTGTACGCGGTTCAATCCACGGACATGAGCACCGTAAGAGCCAGCCTCACGGCGGAAACAGGGGGTGTAGGCGGTCATCTTTACAGGAAAATCCTTGAGTGAGAGAATTTCATCGCGCAGGATATTGGTCACAGGCACTTCGGCGGTAGGAATTAGATAGAGATTGTCTATCGTGCAATGGTACATCTGCGCCTCCTTGTCGGGCAATTGGCCCGTTCCGCGGGCAGAGTCCTCGTTCACGAGCAATGGCGGCTCTATTTCTTCGTAGCCGGCTTTTACGGCTTCATCCAAAAAGAATTGAATGAGGGCGCGTTGGAGTCTAGCCCCTTTTCCGCGATAGACAGGGAAACCGGCACCTGTGAGTTTCACGCCCAGCTCGAGGTCGAAGAGATTGTATTTTTTGGCCAGTTCCCAGTGAGGTAAGGCGTTGTCGGGCAGGGTAGGGAAGGGTTTTGTCCAATCTTTCGCTACTTTGTTGTCTTCGGGAGTTTTACCTTTCGGGACGCTTTTGTGCGGACAGTTGGGCACGGTGTAGAGCATTTCATCCAGTTGGTTTTTCAGGATGTCCATGCGTTCTTCGAGGCCTTTGCTCTTGGTTTTGAGCGTTGCAACCTGGGTTTTGAGTGCTTCAGCTTCCGCTTTTTTACCTTGTCCCATCAACGCACCGATCTCTTTAGCGAGGCGGTTTCCCTCCCCAAGTGTGTCGTCAAGGTCTTTTTGGGTGGCCCGCCGGGCGTCGTCGGTTTTCAGGATTTGGTCAATGACCTTGAGTTGGGCTGCCGTCCAGTTTCTTTTACGGAGGCCGTTGAGGATACGTTTTTTCTCGTCGCGGATTACTTTGAGTTGGAGCATATATTGCTGGTGTCTTTTGAAAACTAAAAATGTTGTGTTGCAACATTTTGCGGAAATGGCAGTTCTAATGGCCTAACCACCGCTTGTTTTTGTAAATTTTGGGCAGAAGCCGAAAAAATCGCCACAAGATAGAGCGAATTTAAAAACAGGCTTATCTTTGCAGTGTTCATTACTTGATTAGAGCTCAAAGGATTGCCTTTATGGCCACCGACCATCCTCGTTTCCCTTACTGTTTAAGGTAATTTGCATAGCCTGATAATTGAGGCTGGAGGTTTTTTCAAACACCCTCCCGATATTTTTTCATTAGCGCCTATTCCCGATCAACCTTTCTCTTGCCCTTCTTGGCAAGATGTTTTTTGCAAACAGTTTTTGTCAAATTTCACTTTTTTAAACACTGTGTCGTGCATTGTCCGAGTTTGTTGGACAACGTAGTAGACACAATGACCATTCAATAACATTCCCACCACCGTGCGCGAATCCTTCGAACGCCAATGCTCCGGTATCGAACCGCGCCGACACACAATTTTAACTTATTTTCATCCCCACTCATGTACGACATTTTGCAGCTTAACGACAAGCTGGTGAC
>CAZPTQ010000191.1:0-9453 GCA_964589365.1 uncultured Saprospiraceae bacterium | reverse complement strand
GACCTAATGACCAATGACCTAATGACCAATGACCTAATGACCTAATGACCAATGACCTAATGACCAATGACCTAATGACCTAATGACTTTTCAACCCAAATATGATTTCAGATTTTCGCTATGAATCTTACGCAAACGGCGGATACCGCGCTCTTTGATCTGGCGCACCCGCTCGCGGGTGAGGCCATAAAGTTCCGAAATCTCGTCGAGCGTGAGGGCCGTGCGACCGTTGAGGCCATAGTATGCACCAATTATTTCTGTCTCGCGCGGCGATAAGGAGAAAAGGCCCTGAGCCACTTCTTCCCGTAGCGATTCCGCCATAAGCTGGAAGTCGGGGTCGTCTCCATTTTCAGGAACCATCACATCGAGCATCGTCGCATCGCCCTCTTCCGTGCCTGGCAGGGGCGCATCGAGCGAAACGTGGCGAGAACCGCTGTGAATGAGCTGCTGAATTTCGCGTTCGCTCATTCCAAGCAGTTCGCCGAGTTCCTCATCGGAAGGTTCGCGTTCAAACTCTTGCACAAAAGCGATGTATGCTTCATTTACCTTGTTGTAAGAGCCCACTTTGTTGAGCGGCATCCGCACAATCCGGCTATTTTCCACTATGGCTTGCAATATGCTCTGGCGAATCCACCAAACTGCATAAGAGATGAATTTGAAGCCTTTGGTCTCGTCGAAACGTCGTGCTGCCTTGATAAGACCAACGTTGCCTTCGTTGATAAGGTCTGAAAGGCTAAGGCCTTGATTCTGATACTGTTTTGCCACAGACACAACGAATCGCAGGTTGCCTCTGGTCATCTGATCCAAGGCTTCCTGATCGCCTTCGCGAATGCGCTGCGCCAACTTTACCTCTTCATCCGGGGTAAGCATTGAAAGTTTGCTTATCTCGTTGAGGTACTTGTCCAGCGCCTGACTCTCGCGATTCGTGATCTTGTGGGCGATTTTTAACTGGCGCATAGATTGAATATTTTTGTACGTCCGCCTATTTAAGAGGCAGGTTCGTGTTTGACATCGGATTCTTGAACATTTTACACTTGAAAAACTTGAAGTGTAAGTTCCAAAGTCAAATGCTTATTCTAAAAACGATTAGGACGCATTTGGTTTCAAAAACGATGACAATTTTCCGTAAAAGTTTGAATTAATTAAAATCAAGCAGCAAAAACCAAGCCGCAAGGATACGAATTAAGTGCCGTAGGGCGAAATTCATTTCGTCTATACATGACGGCGAAATGAATTTCGCCCTACAGATATCCGAACCGCTGCAAGGCCTGCTCATCGTCGCGCCAATTGTCGCGCACTTTCACCGTCAGGTCGAGGAACGCTTTGGTTTGCAGGAATGTTTCGATGTCCTTCCGGGCATAAGTGCCCAGTTTTTTGATGGCAGAACCGCCTTTGCCAAGCAGTATGGCCTTTTGCGTTTCTCGCATCACATAAATAGTAGCGCGAATGTTGGCTATAGCTACCCCTGCGTTCGTTTTTGCCTCTTTGAAATCTTCGATACTCACCTCACAGGCGTAAGGAATTTCGTCGTCGTAGAGCTTCAATATTTTCTCCCGGATGATTTCGGCGACAAAAAAGCGTTCAGGCCGATCGGTCAGTTGATCTGGTGGGTAAAATGCTGGCCCTTCCGGAAGGTAGCTCAATATTTTTTCAAGCAAAGCATCGGATTGTGCGTCTTTCAGTGCGGAAATGACAACAACATTGTCAAATTTTACATGCTTTTTCCACCAACCCGTTACGTCTTGGATACGCTGTTCAGCCACCAGGTCTTTTTTGTTCAAAATAAGCAAAATCGGCACTTCCGTTTTTTTCAAAACCGCGATCATAGGGTTGTCTGCTTCCAATTCTTCCGTCATGTCGAATACAAAAAGCATTAGGTCGGCATCTTCTACCGTGCCTTCCACAAAACGGTTCATGGCCTTGTGCATCTTGTAAGTGGGTGTTTTCACATAGCCAGGCGTGTCAGAAAAAACCATTTGAAAATCATCGCCGGTTAAAATCCCAATGATACGGTGGCGGGTGGTTTGCGGCTTGTGTGTAATGATACTCATATGTTCGCCCACCAGCGCGTTCATCAGCGTTGATTTACCCGCGTTTGGCCGCCCAACGATGTTCACAAAACCAGTGCGAAAGGGTTGGCCATTAATCTTCGGCTCTTGACTCTTAACTTTTGTGTGCTCATTCATCATTTATCATTTATCATTCATCATTTCATAGCCCCAAGAGGTGGCCCATCAAGTCTTGTTTGGTTTGCAAATACAGTCGGCTATCGGGCTGAGGCGGGATGATGATAGGAATTCGCCCCACCACTTCCACAGGCGACCGTCGCAGGGCTTCGACTTTGACCGGGTTGTTCGTAATTAATTCAACTTGTTGAATTCCAAGGTCTTGAAGAATATAAATGGCACAATCATACTGGCGGGCATCTACGTCGAAGCCAAGGTGTGTATTTGCATCGGCGGTATTCAATCCTGAGTCTTGGAGATTGTAGGCTTTAAGTTTGTTGATAAGGCCGATGCCGCGACCTTCTTGGCGGAGGTAAATGACCACACCTCCGCGTTCGGCGGCGATATGCAGGGAAGCGTCCAGTTGTTCGCCGCAATCACATCGCCTTGAACCAAACACATCGCCCGTCATACATTCCGAGTGGATGCGAACGGCTACAGGTTGCGTGGGGTTGAATCCATCGGCCACCAGCGCGATGTGGGGCATACGTTCCGTGCTTTTTTCGGCGTAGGCCAACATTCTGAATGGTCCGTAACGAGTGGGGATGGGGGCTTCTACTTGGCGCTGCATTGTGTCGCAAAGGTAGCGCGAAAGCTTTATACTGCTTCCACTTTCGCCAAAGCTACGGCGGTTAAAACTGCCCCCGCCTTCGCCAAGGCTACGGCGGGTAAACCTACTGATCTATCAAGCCTCGGCCTTCCTTCACGATACGACCTTCTTCCAGGAGTTTTTTCATCAAACGGTCAAGGATGCCGTTGATAAATTCCTTGCTCTTGTCGGTGGAGTAAATTTTGGAGATTTCCACAAATTCATTCAGGGTAACTTTTGTGGGGATGGTCGGAAAGTGCAACAGTTCGCAAAGCGCCATTTTCAACATAATCATGTCAAGAATGGCTACGCGGTCGGCATCCCAATTTTTGAGGGTGGGCTGAATTTCGGCAAGCAGTGCTGCATCTTCTTGTACGGTGCGTAGCAGGAGTTCTGCGCCAAATTCACGCACTGTTTCATCAGAAGGCTCATGTTCTTGGTAAAACGCACCGCTCAAGGGCATTGACTTTAGCGTCTTTTTCATGGCGCCCATCACCAAAGACTCGTCATCGGCCCAGTTGTTGTACCGGTCTTCCGTCATGTCGAGGAAAAGGTCGTTGGACGAAAGATAGCGGTAAAGTTCAATGAATATCTTAGCGTGATCGGCATCGGCAGGTGCCTCCAATGCGAGGTATGCCTTATATTCGGGCTGGTCGGAAAAGCCGTTGTAAAGGGAGCGAATGTGATCCTCGTCTATATATTCGTTGACCTTGTATTTGGTCACGAGATTGAGGAATTCGACGTGATTGGCGAGGCTGTGTGTACAGGTGTTGGTGCTCAGGCGTGGCTCAAAAACCTTGTCTTCGTCACTAGGGACGAGTTTGACGGCGCGGTTTGCGGCATCTTTTTCAGCGTACTGCGCCACACGCAGCGTGAGGTAGAGGTGGTAGATGTAAAGTTCAAAGGCTTTCCAGATGCCGCCCTTGTATGCTTTTTGCAGCTCGTCGAGTTCGAGAGACTCGTCGCGATTGAGCATATAAAGAAGTTGCATCACTTTGACTCGAACACTGCGTCGGCTGAGCATAAGGTTTCAAATAACTTTTGTTGATGATTGGGAGGACAATGAAGTTTCCGGGGCAAAGAAACGCATTTCCGCCATTAATTTGCCGAATTTCCGGGCACTTTTCTTTTTGAAAAAATTGATTTTCTAGAATAACCCCGAAAAGTTTGCAGGAGGCTGTAATTTTTGCCGAACTAGATTTACCTTTGCAGCCCAATTTTAAACATTCAAATTTTTTCACCAACAAAAAGAAGGAGAAATCCATGCTCATCCTCGAGATTAAAGACGGCGACACCATAGACAAAGTGCTCAAAAAGTACAAGCGCAAATTTGAAAAATCAGGTATTTTGAAAGAATTGCGCCGCCGCAAAGCATTTTCAAAGCCGTCCGTACAACGCCGCACCGAAGTGCTCAAAGCGGTGTATAAGGAAGATATGTACGGCAACAAGAACGATTAGTTTGTTCCACGAAGAGTCGTTTTACGGATACTTGTCGCTCGAACGTAGGTTCTCGCCACATACACTAACGGCTTACCGGGGCGATCTCTCCAGTTTTATAGCATATTGTGTTGAACAACAATGCCTTACCTCGCTAAGCGAAGTAAGGCATTTGCATATTCGGTCCTGGGTAGTATCCCAGATGCAAGCCGGGCAAAGCGCTCGCAGCATTGTCCGCCGGCTTTCGTGCCTGAAGACTTATTTCAAATTTTTGAAAAAACGCGGGCTGATCGAAAAAGACCCTATGCGCAAAATTACCGCACCGCGCATGGGCAAACGCCTTCCTGTGTTTGTGCAAGAAAGCCAGATGGCTGCACTTTTTACCCACATCGAATTTGCCGATGATTATGGTGGCTTGCTCGCCCGGGTTTTGCTAGAAACCCTTTATGCTACCGGGATCCGGCGAAGTGAGGCCTCCAATCTAAAAGTCAACGATTTAGATTTCGGTCGCATGGTGTTCCGGGTGCGGGGCAAAGGTGACAAAGAACGGTTCGTTCCATTTGCTCGATACCTTTATGATTGGCTTGAAAAGTTTTTGGAAGCACGAAAAACCGCCTTCCCAAGCACCAATGAACCGTGGCTTTTCCTCAACCGGAAGGGCGAAAATTTTTCTCCCGAAAGTATTTATTACCTCGTGCGGAAGCACCTTTCAACGGTCACCACGGAGGAACAACGCAGTCCGCACGTGTTGCGGCACTCCTTCGCTACGCACCTTTCCAACAACGGGGCAGACCTGAATGCCATCAAGGAGCTGCTCGGCCACTCCAACCTCGCTTCCACGCAGGTGTACATGCACAACAATATCGAGCGGCTTATTCAAGTGTATGAACAGGCACATCCGAAAGGTGGGGCGGAGGAGGACGAAATTTCCAATGTCCAATAAGGAATGCCCAATGTCCAAATTGGCCCCAGGCTTGGGGATTTGTCCTTCTGCCGACAAGCTCGTGTACAATTGGAAGGATTCAAATCCAAATTGCCCTTTCGCTCGTTTATTGGGAAACAAAACTCATCTGCAATGAAATTTCTGACCATTTTGCTCACCATGCTCGCGTGCAATAATGCACCTTCTTTACCCGCCGAAGCCTCGGCGAAGGCGGGTTCATCTGCCGAAGCAAGCACAGTCACTGCCAACGATTCCATCGTCCCTGCCCAATTTGCAGGTGGCAAATTGATCAAAGTGGAAAAAACTGAGGCCGTCTGGAAACGCGAGCTGAACGACCAAGAATTCTACGTCTTACGCAAAGAAGGCACTGAAAGGGCGTTCACGGGCGACCTTTGGGACAACCACGAAAAGGGTGTCTTTGTGTGCGCTGGCTGCGGGTTGCCGTTGTTTTCTTCAGAAACAAAATTCGACTCCGGCACGGGTTGGCCATCTTTTTACAAGCCTATTAACGAGGGCTTTATCGCTGACAAAACAGACAGTAACCACTGGATGGATCGCACGGAGGTGGAGTGCGCACGTTGTGGCGGCCACCAAGGCCACGTTTTTACGGACGGACCAGCCCCCACGGGTTTGCGCTACTGTATCAATTCGGTGTCGCTGGATTTTGTGAAGCAATGATTACCTTTGACAAAAATTTCAATCGTATGGATACGCTTGCAGCAACACTTTCTGACTACGAAATTGACCGTGGAAAACCAATGCCTAGTTTTAACCATAGTGCCATACAAGTGAATGCAGTTATTGCACTCGCATCTCGTTATCGCACCAAGTATCGGTTCACCTCCGAAACCAGCCTTGAATTAGAAGGTTGGGGCAGTACTCCAGACGTTTTAATTTTTCCACCTACTCTGCTTAACTTGAAAGCGGATAAAATCAGGGTAAAAGAATCACCGCTCGGCATCATCGAAATCCTTTCCCCTACCCAAAGTCTAAACGATTTAGTGGACAAAGCCGATCAATATTTTGAATACGGCGTAAAATCTTGCTGGATCATCATTCCCAGCATGGGTGGAGTAGCCATCTATACCGCCCCAGACAAGTACACTTTTTTCAATGAAAATGATGTTGCCAAAGATCAGGTGTTAGGGTTAGAAGTACCCGTAGCAGAGTTGTTCGCCTGAAATTTTTTCGATAACCCTTGATGCGGGGGCTGTGGCAAACACCACAGCCCCTTCTTTTTTTATCTTTGCCCCAGATACTTACAACACCTTGATTTTCATGGACAAAAAGTTAGAAATCCTCCAATCCAAACGCGCCGAAGCGAAGCTCGGCGGCGGCCAGAACCGTATTGATGCCCAACACAAAAAAGGCAAACTCACCGCCCATGAGCGGGTGCATTTCCTTTTGGACGAAAACAGTTTCGAGGAAATCGGCGCGCTCGTGACGCACCGAAGCACCGATTTTGGCATGGCCGAACAACAGTTTTTGGGCGATGGCGTGGTCACTGGCTATGGCACGATCGGTGGACGATTGGTATATGTATTTGCGCAGGACTTTACCGTTTTCGGCGGTTCGCTGTCCGAAACCCATGCCGAGAAGATTTGCAAAGTCATGGATTTGGCTGTGAAAAATGGCGCGCCATTGATTGGACTGAACGATTCCGGCGGCGCGCGCATCCAGGAAGGGGTAAACTCGCTAGGTGGCTACGCCGATATTTTTTACCGAAATGTACAGGCCAGCGGGGTGATACCACAAATTTCAGCCATCATGGGGCCTTGCGCGGGTGGGGCCGTTTACAGTCCAGCCATGACAGACTTTATCATGATGGTAGAAGGCAGTTCGTATATGTTCGTGACGGGACCAAACGTGGTGAAAACCGTTACAAATGAGGAAGTTACAAGTGAGGAACTGGGCGGCGCAAGCACCCACGCCAGCAAAAGCGGGGTGACCCACTTGACTGCGGCCAATGATATGGACTGCATTTTTAAACTCAAAAAACTCCTCTCTTACCTCCCCCAAAACTGCGAAGACAAAGCCCCTACCCTACCCTACATTTTAGGCGACGAATACCGCGAACAACTCAGCACTATCATCCCCGAAAACGCCAACCATCCATACGATATCAAAGAAGTCATCGCCGGCATCACTGATACAGAGTCCTTTTTTGAAATCCATGAGCAATATGCCGAGAACATCGTGGTCGGTTTTGCGCGTCTCGCCGGACGCAGCATCGGTATTGTGGCCAACCAGCCGATGAACCTTGCGGGTGTTTTGGACGTGAATTCCTCGAAAAAGGCGGCTCGTTTTGTGCGTTTCTGCGATTGCTTCAATATTCCACTGCTGGTGCTCGAAGACGTGCCCGGCTTCCTTCCCGGCACCGACCAGGAATGGAACGCCATCATCACCAACGGCGCAAAATTGCTTTACGCCTTCAGCGAAGCCACTGTGCCACGCATCACCGTAATCACCCGCAAAGCCTACGGTGGCGCCTACGATGTGATGAACTCAAAACACATCGGAGCGGACATGAATTTCGCCTGGCCGGGCGCCGAAATCGCTGTTATGGGTGCAAAAGGCGCTTCGGAGATCATTTTTAAGAAGGAAATTGATGCGGCAGCCGACCCGACCGCCAAACTCGCCGAAAAAGAAAAGGAGTATGCCGACACTTTTGCCAACCCCTATCGCGCTGCGGCCCGGGGCTTTATTGACGAAGTAATACAGCCCAGAGAGACACGGCGAAAATTAATCCGGGCTTTTGCTATGCTGGAAAACAAGTCTGTGGCGCGCCCTAAGCGGAAGCATGGGAATGTGCCTTTGTGAGGTCGGGCTTTTGAAACTTTTGGCCTACTTTTGTCAGAAATTATCTCGAAAAATATGGGACTCAATTTAGAGGCATCGTTCGAACAGTTGCTCCGGGTGCTGCTACAATTGCCGCCGGAAGAAAAAATTCGCATGGCCGAACAATTGAGGGCATCGGCTGTCGCACAGCAGTGGCAATCGCTTTCTTCCCAATTGCCAGATGTTCCCCAAATCAGCATGGAAGAGATCGTGGCGGAAGTCAAAGCCGTACGCAAGCAACGTCATCAACGCGCTCATTAATTGGCCATGCGTATTATTCTTGCCCTTCAATGCCTATTTTTATAGCCAAAATATTCTTGCCATGTCTGCTATTGAAATCCGATCCAATATCACGTCCATTCTGGATGCCACCAACGACCAGGAGACGCTGGATGCCTACTATCAGATTTTGCTCAATCTGATCCGGGTACAAAATCGCGCCATTGTCGCTTTCGATCTAGACGAAAAGCCGCTCACACAAGAGCAATTGCGCAATGCCGCAGAAGCCGCCAGTACTCGTGTGCAGGCCGGGCATTTTGTTCGCCATAAGGATGTGGTAAAAGAATCTGAAAATTGGTGATGGAGTACGGCTACGATATTTGTTGGGACGAAACTGTTTTCCGCTCCATGCGTAGGATGTTCAATTACCTAAGAAAGCATATTTCGGAAGAGGTTGCCTTGAAGTTCAAGGCTGATGTTTTTGCAGCCGCCGAAAAAATATTGGAGCACCCTGAGCATTATTCCTACGACCGACTTTTATTGGAAAACCCGCCTCGTTACCGCTCTATACCCGTTGGCGGCTATCGGCTTGTATATGAGTTTAAAAAAGAGACCATTTTTATTTTGCTGCTCTATCACAGCCGACAAGACCCTGGGAAGGTGCGGAAAAGTATGCAGTGAGGTGATTGAGATGCTGGTGCTATCATGCTGACCCCGTATCAGAGTCGCTTCCACCCCTTCCGTAAAAAAGGATGGACTTTTGATCTTATATTTTTTCATGCCGCGCATAAAAAGTGAATTGCGAATTATGTCTCCAAACATATTGATTCTTGCTGGCACAGTTTTCTGAACGCTCTCTAAATCTAATATGGGGAAAGTCATCACTCAACCCAAAGAACGCGGCCTGTTGTAATAAACAACTGCCGTGATATCCATTCAAGTGTGAACGCTAGGAAAACGTTGATTAGAATAGGTAAGGTAAGCGTCATGATAAAGGCTAGTAATGGTCCTGTTATGGACAAAAATATAGGAGACCAAACTATTGACAAAGAGACAAAAACACTTATAGTAATTATATTAGTAGATACAATATCTGGCAGATTGTGCCTAATCAACTTTCTCACAATAAGCACCTCATGTTCTGTACGGAACGGTGTCAAAATAACTTCCCAATTTGATGCCATTCTTTTGCCGCCATCCAT
>CAZPTQ010000190.1:0-9477 GCA_964589365.1 uncultured Saprospiraceae bacterium | reverse complement strand
CCACTAGTTCCAAGCGTTTTCGCTCAACTGTAATATCATACGTTGTTTGCAAGCGCATCCAGAATTCAGCGTCAATCCCCAGCAGCGTTTCCAATTTGATTGCCATTGGAGCATTGACATGCCGCTTTTGGTGCAATAGTTCGCTTAATTGGCTAGGCTGAATATTCAGTTGTGTAGCAAATTCAGATTTTTTCAACTGCCGAGCCTCAATTTCCATGAGTAGCACCTCCCCTGGGTGAATCGTCGCAGAGGTTTTAATCGGACTCCCTGATTTTCCAACTACTTTATATGCAGACATAACGAAGTATTTTAAAATAAAGGGGCAGAAACTTACGGGCTTCTGCCCCTTAAATTATTGGTAATGGTTGGTAAGGTCTTCTACAATCAGTTCTTCTGCTTTCAAGAACTCCTCACCTTGGACAATTAATATCAGCCTATACTTTTTATCAATTCTTACCGAGCAGTAATCTTTTAAGTCACCTGTTAATCTTTTAAAATTTAACCCTCTAAATTGTTGAATCTTATTGATCATAAAGAACAAATTTGAAACAAAGCTAAGGTTTGCTTTTTAAAAAATTTACAAATTTTGTAAATTTTTACCCTCGCTCCGCCAACTCCAACCAGCGCATCTCTTTCACATCCAAGTCCTCCTGCAATTTCCCCAGCTCAGCGGAGAGTTTGCCCGCTTCTTCGGCACCGAGATCTACAGCGTTGAACCGCTCAAGAATCTGCTTTTTGCGGCTTTCAAGCGCGGCGACTTCCCTGTCGAGTTTTTTCATTTCGTTGCGCTCGGTACTCGAAAGCGTGGAGGCTTGAGGGACTGCTGTTGACTGTTGTCCTGCCAATTGCCCACTGTTACTACCCCCTCCTTCGTCAAGACTCCGGCGGGTAAAACTGCCTGTTGCTGCCGCCTCACTGCGCTTCATAGCCCTATACTCTGCGTAGGTGCCGTTGAAATCCTTTATTTTGCCATCCCCTTCAAACACAAAAAGATGATCTACCAGCCGGTCCATAAAATACCGGTCGTGCGTCACCACCACCAGACAACCGGGGTAATCTTCGAGAAAATCTTCCAGCACTTGCAAGGTCAGCACGTCCAGGTCGTTTGTCGGCTCGTCGAGAATGAGAAAATTCGGGTTTTTCATCAGCACGGTGAGCAGGTAGAGCCGCCGTTTTTCGCCGCCGGAAAGTTGGCTGACGTACACCTGTTGCTGTGGGCGACTGAACAGGAATCGCTCCAACAACTGCGCCGCCGAGAGTTCCTTGCCTTTGTCGAGCGGGATGTAGTCGGCAATGTCGCGCACTGCATCAATTACGCGCCGATCTTCTTTGAGATGAAGCCCCTCCTGACGGTAATGTCCGAAAGTTACGGTGTCACCCACCACCACCTTACCTGTGTCGGGCGGCAGCATTTGGGTAATGATTTGAAGAAAAGTTGACTTTCCTGAACCGTTCTGACCCACGATACCAACACGTTCCCTGCGCTTGAATTTGTAACTGAAATGCTCGATTAAGTTCTTGTCACCGAATGATTTGCTGATGTTGTGCAACTCCACAATTTTACCGCCCAGCCAGGTTTCCTTGATAGAAAGGCTCATTTCATCTTTGGTCTTTTTCAGCGAGTCGTTGACCTCTTTTCGATTAAAATAAGCATCCACGCGAGCCTTTGCCTTAGTAGTACGGGCTTGCGGGGATTTGCGCACCCAGTCGAGCTCGTTTTTGAGGAGTTTGTTTTGGCGATCGTAAGTGGTGGCTTCGTTTTCTTCTCGGAGTGCCTTTTTTTCGAGGTAATCCGAGTAAGAACCGGAGTAGCGACGCAGTTGGCCGCCTTCCAGTTCGATGATGCTATCACAAACATTTTCAAGGAAATAGCGGTCGTGCGTTACCATGAAAAGGGTGATGCCAGGCTGTTGGAGGTATTCTTCGAGCCATTCGATCATTTCTATATCCAGGTGGTTGGTCGGCTCATCGAGAATGAGAAAATCAGGTTCTTCCAGCAGGATTTTTACCAAAGCGAGCCGCTTTTGTTGTCCGCCGGAAAGGGCGCTGACTTTCTGCTCATATTCGTTCATCCGAAAGCGTGAAAGCGTTTCTTTCACCTTGGCTTCGAAGGTCCAGGCATTTTGCTGGTCCATCTCCGCAATAGCCTCCGTGAGCTCGTGCCCGCCTTCGCGATCACTTTTTGAAGGCTCGTCTGTAGAGCTTTGGCTATGGCGGGCAAGTGGATTTTCATTGTGGAGGAGTGCCTTTTCATAACGCTGCACTACCCGTACGAGCGGGTTGGTTGGATCGAGCACTGCGCCCAGCACATCCATACCCGGCGGAAAGTTCGGTTCCTGGTCGAGCCAGCCAATGCGGATGCCTTTGCGGATGGTGATTTTCGACCCTTCGCCTTCGCTGCCTTCTTTGCCCGCGATGACGCGCATGAGGGTGCTTTTGCCCGTGCCGTTTTTGGCGATGAGGCCGATTTTTTGCCCCTTGTCAAGGTGGAGGCTGATATTTTGGAAAAGCAGCTTTTCGCCGTAGCTCTTGGAGACGTTTTCTAGTGTAAGGAAATTCACGGAATGGACTTTGGACGGTGGATTTTTGGACGATAGACTTCGGACTGCCGTGCACGGGACTCCTCACTCCAAAAAGGGCGGCAAAGGTAGGTTTTTCAGGCTGGGACGAGGAAGTTTCAAAAAGGGGATTTGAGTAGAGGTGGCTAACACATTGGAAAGGGCGATTTTTTTGCGTCTCAAAAATAAAATTTCAGCACATCGCTACAAAAACCTAAACACCAATTCCATTTCAAATCCCGCCCGAATGACCGAAGCCGCCGTTTTTTCGCGGGCATTGTGGTCGTTGGCGTATTGCTGGCGTTTTTTGTCCAAAAGTTTTTGGAGCAGGGATTCGTACTCGGCCTGGTCAATCGAATCGAGGGCCTGGCCCACCATGGTTGGAGATATATCGCGCATCCAAAGTTCTTGACGAATGCGAACGCGGCCCCAATTGTTATACCGGAATTTGCCCCCGGCGAAAGCCATGGCGAAACGTTCTTCGTTGAAAAATTTGTCCTCCTGCAGCACCTTGAAAATCTGCTCCGCATCGGCCTGCGACAGACCGAATTCTGTCAATTTGCTGCGCACTTCCTTGGGGCAGCGCTCGCGGTAGGCGCAGAAACGCTCCATTTTTTGAAGTGCTTCGTCGGGGGTTATTGGAGTGGGTTTTTGAAACTTGGACATTGGAGGGATACTTTGGATTTGTTTGGGTTTGTTGCCTTGACAGGGGTGGAACACGGATGACACAGATGAGACACGGATTTGCACGGATTTTTCAAATTTTAATCCAAAAAATCCGTGCAAATCCGTGTCTCATCTGTGTCATCCGTGTTCCATCCCCTATCAAAACCAGGCTTCTTTTTCCTGGCTTTCTCTACATTTTCCAACACCCGAAACTGCACAATTCTGGTTATCAAATCCACAGGCATGGGTTGGTATCACAAATCCCCCAATTGTGGCCTTAGCACCAACTCCTCCACCACAGCGGCATCGCTCATATCGTAACAGCCCCAAACTGCTTTGGCCACATCGTTGGCTTGCATGAGCCGCTCATACGGCAAATCCACGCCTGCCCAGGAATCTGACCAAGCCGCGCCGGGCATAATGGATGTAACCTTCAGGCCTTTGGGTTTCATCTCTTCGCGCAGCACTTTGGAAAAACCGAGCAGGGCAAACTTACTAATGCTGTACGAGCCGCCATTCGGGTAGGCCATAAAACTGGCGATGCTGCACATATTGAAAATATGGCCGCGCCCTTGCGGGATCATAATCGGCAACAACGCGCGGGTGAGGTGGTAGGCGCTATACAGGTTGGTCTCCAATTGGGTTTCGAGCCTGCCCTCTTGTTCATCTGAAATCTTGCCGGGCAAGAAAAGGCCCGCATTGTTTATCAGCACATCGAGTCGCGGAAAGGTGTTGCGCACGAAATCCCCAAACTCCCGAACCGCTGCTTTTTTGCTCACATCAACAGAAAAGGTGTGCAGTTTTTGCTGCGGGAATTGCTCCGCCCAATCGCGTTCCATCGCTTCCAGATCTGCTTCGGTACGGGCGCAAACACAGAGGTCGAAACCGTTTTGGGCAAAAATTTCGGCAATGGCACGTCCCAGCCCTTTGGTCGCTCCGGTGATTACGGCGGTTCTGTTGCTCATGATGTGTGGGAGATTTTGGGCAAATGTAGGGAAATGAGGTTGAGGGGTTTGAAATGTTTGTGGGGTTTGAAAGTTGGATACATACTACCTTTCTGCCCTTCCATTATTGATTGTATGAGCGAAACAACCAACCAATCACCGCCCGCCAATCGCCCTCCACCCTCCCTCTGGCCCGACCGCCTGCGCAATCTCGCCACGGTCATGGTCATCGGCATCCACGTAGCCGCGCCCGTTGCGCATGGCGAAGGTTTGGATTTCAACGGCTCTTTTTGGTGGGCTGGCAATTTTTGGAATTCCCTTACCCGCCCAGCCGTGCCTCTTTTCGTGATGCTGAGTGGTTATCTTTTACTGGGGAAAGACTATCCGTTGCCCGATTTTTTGAAAAGAAGGTTCTCGCGCGTGGTGATACCGGCAGTGTTCTGGATGCTCATTTATTGCTTCTATGGGTACCTGGCTAAAGGCACTCCTGCTACTATTGGAGAGGCGCTCAAAAGCATCGTGACCGGCCCGGTGCATTACCACCTGTGGTTCATATACCTTATCATCGGATTGTATTTAGTATACCCAATTTTGCGGCCCTGGGTGCGTACCGCCTCCAATCGAGACTTTATGTATTTCTTCGTGATGTGGTCGGTAGGCACCTGGATTTACAAAGCGCTGGCGGTGTTCTGCCAAATGCCGATTGGTATCTATTTCGAGCTGTTCACAAACAACTGTGGCTATTTTGTGATGGGCTATTTCCTCGGAAGCCGCACTGTTTTTGATCAGTTTCCTCCAAAATTGTTTGCCGCAAGCCTAATCGCGATAGGAACCGCTGGCACCATGCTGGCTTCTTACTGTATCAATACTTTTTTCTGGGACGGACACACCAATGTCTATTTCTACGATTACCTCACGCCCAATGTAGCCATTTCATCTATCGGGTGGTTTTTGCTTGCTAAAACGGCATTCAACAGCACCCCGCTTCTGGACATTGAGCGAGATTTCTCTGCAGCGAGTTTTGGCATCTACTTCGCCCACGTTTTGGTTATGGATTACTGTGGCAAATTGGGCTATTGGCACAGCATGGCGCACCCCGTGTATGTTGCCCCTTTGCTTGCTGCCATGATCGCTGGCCTGACTTTTTTGGCCATCGCGCTCATAAGGGTGTTGCCTGGCGGACAGCGGGTTACTTGAAATTGATGTAAAGCGCAGGATCCACTGATCGGCCTTTATGCCAAAGTTCAAAGTGGATGTGCGGGCCGGAGGTGTTTTCTCCAGAGTTGCCAATAATGGCGATGGCTTCGCCAGCTTTTACATTGTCTCCTTCGCGGCGGAGCAACACGGAGTTGTGCTTGTAAATAGTCACGACGTTGTTCGGGTGCTGCACCGCGATGCTATAGCCGGTCTCCACGGTATAGCCTGCTGAAATTACCGCGCCGTCGGCAGCACTTTTTACCGCCGTGTTTTTTGGAGCACTCACATCAATTCCAAAGTGGTTTTTCGACAAATCAAACTTGGCGGTAATCTCGCCGCTCACGGGAGGCATAAAGAAAAGTTGCTCCAAGGGTATGTCGCGCGCTAAACTGGTAAGCGGCGCGGCAGCGGTTTTGGGGTCGGAAGTAAAGGTACCTGTGGCCACTGCTGCGCGTAGTTTTTCGTCCTCTGGGATGCGGTCTATGTCTTTAGGCATCGTATCGGCAGTGTTTTCAGGCTGGCCTTGTTTTTTGACCGCCTCTTCGCTCATGTCTTTCAAATCGCCCGTCAGGATTTTGCGGATATTATCATTGTATCGGCGGTGGGCCTCAATTTCATATTCAAGGCTGGCCACTTTGCCAGTCAACTCTGCTATTTCAGAATCGCGTGTAAAGTCGCCATAACCGGGGATGTAACGCTTCAAAGGCGTCCAAATAATGAGCATCGTGACCAAAATAGCCGTGCCAACAATGAGCGAGCTAAGTCCAATATACACCGCCAATGGCGTGAGTTTTACGGACGTGACCTCCTCAAAAGTGTCATCGTTCATGATGACAAGGCGGTATTTGTCGCGCAACTTATCCATCAGGCTACGATCGTTGTCGCCGTGCCTGCGGAAGAAATTGACGAATTGCTTTAGAAAAGCGAAAAATTTTTGCATCCGTGATGGTGATTGGTTTATTGGTGATTGGTTTATTGGTGATTGGTACAATGGTGATTGGGTGATTGGGGGACTGGTCAATTCTCGCTCTTTTACCATTCCACCAATCACCCAATCACCATTGTACCAATCACCAATAAACCAATCACCAATTCAGCTTTGCCTCGCATTTGAGCAGTTCCTTTTTGACGTATTCGCTGGGCAGTTCGAGGATTTTTAGCGCGTTTTGCAAGTCAGCTTCATCGGAAGGGTGGGCTGGCAAGAGTTGTTTCATACGGCGGAGATTGCGAAGGGCTTGTCCCCACACTTTGGCTTCTACAAAGGATTCGTATTCGCGTTGGCTTATTCTAAACTCGCGGACGAGCGTTTGGTTCGCATTGTAAATACGTTTATCAATCAAATCGTCTTTTGAATCAATGAGTTGAGGGTCCACGCGCCAGTCGTTGTGCAGGGTGTCGTGGGAGAATTGAGCATTGAGCAACCGATAGGCTTTCAAAGAATCTTCCGCCAATCGGTAATGTTTTAGCGCAAACGAATAATTATTGACCAGCATCAAGGAATCAGCAAAAACAAAATTGCTGTCTACCGCTTCGAAGGCTTTGTGGAACTGTTTGACCAACTTGTATTCGGCGCTTACATCTTTATGAGGCTTGGTGTTTTTTAGAATCCAACTGCGGCGAGGGCGTTGGCTCAAATCGTTGTAAGCGTGGTCAGCAGCATCGTAAAGTTCGTGGTGGACGTAAAATTCGGCCTGCCGGAGCTGGCTTCGAGCATTTTCTACGTATTCGTCAATGAACCGAATGGCAAATCCCAAGCAAACTAAGAGTGATAGCAGCGAGGTGATGGCCACAGTACGCGCCATTTTCCGCTGCCGCCGGGTCGCGGTAAGTTCTGCTTCAACGGCCTCGCGGCGTTTGGCCTCTTCGGCCAATTGAGCACGATATTCGGCTTTTTGGCGGTCGGCTTGCTCCTTGTCCCGGCGCAAATTGCGCGATTCGATGACAGCCGGCAAAAGCGTGTCGTGGCTGATTTCATAGTAAAAATCATCGAGCCTGGGTTCTTTGCGTAGCAGCCGGCTTTTGTCCACCAATGTATCGAGGAAATCGGCCGTCACTTGAAAATCGCTGATGAGCGTGTCATCTACCACGCTGTTTCGGCGGTTGCCAGGTGTGACGAGGCTTTCTTCTATAAGGCGACGGGCTGTTTGGTGGAGATCATCCGCTGGTTTGGCAGTCAAGGTTTTATCGAGTTCCGAGATAGGAGCTCCTTGCTGTTCTTTTTGCTTAATGCGCTCCAGGTACGCCTTGGGGAAGAGACTGAGTTGGTTTTGGTAAAAATTACGGATCGAGTTGCGCAGTCCTTCTTTGCCTTCATAAAAAAGGCTGTCAACCTCAAAGCCTTCCTCTTTTTTAGCATCAATGATGCGTTCTTCAACGTCCTGACAAATTATCTGGAGGTTGACGGCTTCTATCTCTTCTGCTTTGTCCGTTGTTTTGCCCTCGGCTGCCGCGTCGCGCCCTGAAAGGAAATCCAGCATTTCTTCCAAGGCGGCAGGTGCATAAAGAAAGGTCCGGCTTGCATAATCACCTGCTTGTTCGGCGGGTTTTGTGATGGCGATGCGCGCCTTTTCGCGATCGAGTGGGAGCAATTCGTAGCGGTTGCGAAGAATGCCTGGAATGCTTTTGCTCACGCGGTCAATCATGTGGAGAAAGTCAGAGCGGATACTCAGCACGATGCGAACGTTGGGCTGTTGCTCCCACCATTGCATGGTTTTTACATCCAAATGGCCGTACTCGAATTGCTCTAAAAGGATGGCCCTCAATTCCTCGGGCATGGTTTCATTGGCAAGATCGGCCAGCTCCTTGAAGAATTGATTGCGACTTGTTTCCGAATGAGCAAGCGTGAATGCTTCCTCGAATTGGTCAAAAACGAGCACCGGCGTAGCGGGCAGGCCATCAAGGTCAAACTCGAGCCTTTTCATTTTTTCCCACAAGGTCTGGGGTGCTTCGGGCCGCAATCCTGTGCTGTCTTTGCCACTTACATGGGGGTTTTTCTCCAACATCTCGCCGATACCGGCAAGCAGGGGACGATCGCTTCGCTCCGTGCGCAGGAACACTGGTACAAAATCCTGTCGTTCGAGTTCGGGAGCACAGCCAGCCTGCAAAAGGGAGGTTTTGCCCATGCCCGATTTTGCGAAGAGCAGCACCAGGCGCTCCCGAAGCACGAGATTGCTAAGATTTGCAATGTCTTCTTGCCTTCCGTGGAACACGGCACTTTGGCTGCGCTCAAAAGGGCGCAGGCCGGGGTAGCGGCGTGGGAGGGTAATGGCGGCGTTGCTCATTAAATCTGGTGGATGCTTTACCCGCCGTAGCCTTTTCACCCGCCGGAGTTTTAGCGGAGGAGGGGGCGAAGGCGGGGTATTTGTTGATTTGGTGATTTGGCCCTAAGATTCCTGCAAGCGAAGGTAGAATCGAGCCGCGAAAGGTCTGAAAAATTCGAGCCTCTGCCACAAAAAAAATCACCGGACGCAAATTGCTGCGCCCGGTGCCAAACCAAACCCTTACTGTGTCTATTTTACCCGCCTCCCTGTCCCTCCCTCCGCCCGAAGGCGAAAGGAGGGGGGCTATTGTGTTTATTTGCTTGGGAGGGCTTTGGGGCTCAGGGTAGGTGGGTGTTTATCTTTATTGGAATATGGTGGGAATACAGGGGCACTACCCAAAATAAGTTCTCAAATGCTCCAAAAAGGATTCCTTTTGGCCTGAAGATACCGTAAGCGTCACGCCGTTTTGGAGTAGCACGTGACCACCTTTGCCTCGAACATATTTTTTGAGGTGTTTGAGGTGAATGGTATGCGAGCGATGAATGCGTGCAAAGGCACGACCGGGAAGCATTTGCTCTACTTCACGCAGGGTTTTGCAGATGAGCACTTGCCGTTTATCTTTAAAATGCAAAGCCGTGTAATTGCCACTTGCCTCCAAAAAAGTAATGTGCTTTACCTTCTCAAAACAAAGCCCTTCCATGGTAGGAAGTGCGATTTTTTCTACTTCAGGTGCTGGCCTGATCACGGGCTCGATATTCTGCACAGGTTTTATGGGCGTGGCTCGAGCGAGTGAAGCGTTCGGTTCTGGCGATTCTGGCAGGCGGCGGATAGCGATGGCGTTTAGCATAACAG
>CAZPTQ010000189.1:0-9580 GCA_964589365.1 uncultured Saprospiraceae bacterium | reverse complement strand
GTCCGTGGAGGAAATTCAGGAACTCAACACAACCCTTGAAAACCTTGCCCATCAGGTGCGGCAAGACTATCACACGGTCAAAAAGTTCACCGAAAATGCCAGTCATGAACTGCAAACGCCGCTCGCTGTCATTCAAAGCAAGGTAGAAATATTGTTGCAAGACGAGACCATGAGTGAAATGCAAGCCCAACAAATCAATATCATTGGGCAAAGCACACAACGTATGGCGCGGCTCAACCGATCGCTTTTGCTACTCTCAAAAATCGAAAACCATCAGTTTCCAGCGCGTGAAGCCGTCGCCTTGAAACCTCTTTTGGAAAAGAGGCTGGTTTGGCTGGAAGATTTCATCGCCGAAAAAAGACTGGAATTGCAGATCGAATTGGCCGAAAAAACGCTAGAAACGAACCTCTTTTTGGCTGAAACGCTCGTGACCAACCTGCTCACAAACGCAGTGAAGCACAATATCAGCGAAGGTATGCTGCGCGTGACTTTGAATGAATGCGCCCTAATCGTAGAAAACTCCGCCGCATCGCCAGAAGGTCAGGTAGCAGATTTAATGGCCCGTTTTGCTCGCGGCAATCCACATTCGGAAGGCGTGGGGCTGGGCCTGGCAATGGTCTTGGAGATTTGCGAACAACAAGGCCTCGGGCTTGAAATGGGATTTGAAAACGGCGTTTGGTCGGCGGCGGTATTTTTTAAGAAATCGGTTTTCTAAATGCAGCGTCCCAATTCTCTCCAAAATCACCCCGGACTTTTGCGGCAAATTTTTCAAACAATGTCAACACAAAAATTGCTCGCGCTGCTCCTTATCACCGCATCCTTCACTGCGCAAATCATTGCCCAAAATCCATCCGGCAGCAGTATCACCCTTTCTGGCAAGGTACAAGACGCACAGGCCAAAGCCCCAATCTCCTTTTTGAGCGTCGTTTTAAAAACCGAAAAGGACAGTGCATTTGTTGCTGGAGCATTGACCGATGAGGCCGGTTCTTTCACTTTGCCGGGTTTAAAAAAAGGAAATTACTACCTCGAAGCCTCGTTTATGGGCTATCAAGCCCTGCGGCAAAGGGTCATACTGGGCGAGTTGAGCACGTTTTTGGATATGGGTGTTTTGCAGATGAAAGAGGACACAAAGGCTTTGGGCGAAGTTGTTGTCTCTGCGAAAGCCGACGCAGTTTCCAGCAAAATGGACAAAAAAACCTATGCCGTCAGCGACAACATCAGTCAATCGGGAAGCTCGGTCTTACAAGCAATGACGAATTTGCCAGGTGTGACCGTCGGCGAAGACGGCAAAATCCAACTGCGTGGCAGCGACAAAATCGCCGTCCTGATTGACGGAAAACAAACTGCCCTGACGGGCTACGGCTCACAAAAGGGCTTGGACAACCTGCCCGCTTCCGCACTCGAACGCATCGAAATTATCAACAACCCCTCGGCAAAATACGATGCCAATGCAAGCGCGGGGGTCATCAACCTCGTTTTCAAAAAACAGGAACAGCAAGGCTTCAACGGCAAAGTCGGTATGATGGTGGGAGCAGGCGCACTCTGGGAAAAACAGGAAAACTTGCCGACCATACGACCGCAGTTTCAGGCGACCCCTAAATTGAACCCTTCCTTTTCAGCCAATTATCGAAAAAAAGCGACCAACGTTTTTTTTCAGGGTGACTGGCTTTATGCCCCAACCTTGAACAAAAACGAGTTTGCAACGCGTACCTACGACGATGGTACAGTGATTTTTCAGCAAGTTAAACGCAATCGCCGAACCGACTATGCTACGGCAAAAATAGGTCTCGACCATGCCTTGAACGAACGTAACTCCTTGACCGTTTCCGGGCTTTTCAACCGCGAAAAAATCCTGGACAATGGTGACATTCCTTATTTTTTGAGCACCCCGGAAGCCGAAAACCGCTACCGACTTTGGCAATTTTTAGAAGACGAAGTGAAGTACACCGCGCTTGGCACGGCGATTTTCAACCACAAATTCCGACAACCTGGACACACCTTGATTTTAACGGGCAACTACTCCTTTCACCGGGAGGATGAGCAGTATTTTTTTACCAATACGCTGCCAAATTTCACGGGCGAGGATGCTTTCAAGCTCCTTTCCGACGAACACGTTTGGGACTTGAACGCCGACTATACCAAACCACTCCGGCATGGGCGGGTAGAGGCGGGATTCAAAGGAAGGTTTCGCTCGATTCCAGTGAATATGCAGTTTTTTCCGGGACAAAATTCGCCGCTCGACCCGGGTGCCGGAGGCTGGGCGAATTATTACGAAAAAATCCCCGCGCTGTACTCAAACTATGTTTTTGAAAATGAAAAAGTCGAAATAGAAGGCGGTTTGCGCGTCGAGTACGTGCAGGTGGACTATGAGGTGAATCCCGATCACAACACCTACAAAAGCGATGGTTATCGCTATTTCCAGCCTTTCCCGAACTTGCGCGCTGCGTACAAACTGAACGAGCGCAACAAAATCACGCTCTTCCTCAACCGCCGAGTTGACCGTCCAAACGAAGTGGATATCCGCATTTTCCCGAAATACGATGAGCCGGAACTCATCAAAGTCGGCAATCCTGCGCTGCGGCCACAGTTCACGATGTCTGGCGAATTGGGCTTTAAAAACGCCTTTTCAAGCGGTAGTTTTTTCGCGGCAATTTATCACCGTATTACCAACGGCACGATCACCCGCATTGCCACTCAGGTGCCAGGTAGTGTGTTGTTGTACAATGTTTTTCAAAATGCCGGGCGCGGTTGGAACACCGGCGCGGAGTTCGTTTGGCAGCAAAAAATTTCCAAGTGGCTGTCGCTGAACGCAAACGCAAACATCTATCAAAACACTTTTGAGGCATTCACGGTCGTCAATCAGTATCCCGTACCGACGACCTATTTGGCTGAAAAACAACAACTTGTGTCTGGAAATTTCAAATTGAACGCTGCTATAAAAGCCTCAAAAAATTGGGAAGCACAAATTTCGAGCATCTGGCTTGCACCCGACCTTTTGCCACAGGGCCGCATCGGCAGCCGCTATTCGCTGGATGTCGGTGTGAAAAAAACAATCCAGAAAGGCAGGGGCGAGCTTGTATTGAATGCGACGGATTTGCTGAACACCATGCAGATCAGAAAGCGCGTCCAAGGGTCGGATTTTAGCTTGGAAAGCACAGATTATTATGAAACGCAGGTGATTAGGCTGGGGTACAACTGGAAATTTTGAGCTCCAAAATTCCTCCAAAATTGACCCGTACCTTTAACCTATCTTTCATTCAAACATAAAATTTTAGTTATGAAAAAAATCATGCTTTTGAGCCTGTTGGCGCTCGTTTCGTGCGCGACAGCATTTGCCAAAAACCCACCGCAGGCGGTATTGGCAGCCTTCCAGCAAAAATTCCCCAATGCACAAGACGTGGATTGGTCGAAGGAAAAAAACGGCGATTGGGAGGCAGAATTTGAACTGTCGGGCAGCCACGAGATGTCTGCCAATTTCTCCGAAGCCGGCCGCTGGCTCGAAACAGAGACTGAAATTGCATTTTCGGAACTGCCCGCGCCCGTAATTGCTGCCTTGAAGGGCAAAAAAGTGAAGGAAGCCGCGCGCATCGAAAAAGCCGACGGCTCGACGGTTTATGAAGCCGAAGTCAAACGCAAGGATTTGATTTTTGATGCTTTGGGCAAGATGTTGGATTGACAAGGGGGCGTTGGTGAACTTGTGGGTCTGAAGGAGGCCTAGCGTGAAAGTGTAAGTATTCTATTGGTGTCACCAAATAAAAAAAGCCAACTTCCTGAAATTCAGAAAGTTGGCTTTAATTTTTTGGTTCAACCCGCCGTCGCCCCGAGAACTCGGGATTGCGGTTGGGGTAGAACCCGCCGTCGCACCGCCTCCGGCGGTGCTATGGCGGGTAAAGTGGAGCTGGCGGGACGCACATCTAAATATTTAGGTAATTGATAATCAATTGATTGTGTTGGTGTTTTGAATTGGTGGTGTAAAAAGTGGTGTAAAAACCCCACCTGCTACAAGCTCAACCCCATGTTGTGGGTCGAGTTAGGACAAACCCGTTTGGCTTGGTAATATTTTCTGGCAACTGACTTTCCCGAAGTTTTTTCTTCCCAATAAGCCCACTAAAATCCACGACACTTTCAAGTTGTATCGAGTGCCTGCTTGGAGGGAAATAAAGCCCAACCCGTTTTTGAGGGGAAAGACTTTTTATGGCCTGAATGGGCGGTATCAGGTCGGTGTCACCTGAAATCAGAATAGCTACATCAAATTGGTCCGTAAAAGCATCCATGAGCATTTGAGTAGCGATATTCACATCTGTCATTTTTTCCTTTGGGGAAGGCCAATTACTTCCACATCCCCTGCATTTAATAACATTTGATTGATACCTTCCGTAATAAAAATGGCAACCAGTTGAGGATTTCAAAGCATCCAAATAGGTGCGCTGCCTTTTTTCTTTGTCAGGCTGATTCGTTACCATTGAGGTGAAGTATTTGGTCGCTACTAATTCCTGCCCCGTAACCAAGAGTGACCGGGAAAGTGCTTCGACATCCAACCAAAGGTACTTATTGTTGTATTGGGCCTTCATTCCAAAATATAGATTGAAACCATCAATATATGTAATGACTCGTTGCATGATGAGAAAATCAATTAAAATGGGTGATTGGAACTTTGATTAAATTTTTGCTGGATTTTTAGCAGCGCGAATAGATGAGGGTTTTGATGATTTTTTCTCTGCTCAAAAAGTGTGTATTTTTTAAAATAATTTTTAAAGCAGTAAAAATTATTACTACCTTTGCCCTACCAAAACAGCACTGGGGGTAGTCCCCCCAGCCGTTCGCCCCGCAAGGGGCGATTCTTTTTTTAAAGGCATTAGCACATTTTAAAAGTCGGAAAAGTGGCATGACCACTTTTCCGACTTTTTGTTTATATAAAGGTACTTCCAACCCCCAAATCAGATTATTTAAAGGTTTCCACAAAATGTGGATAACTTGACAATTGGTTGACAGTCAATACTTATGGCGTGTTAAATTTTAAAACAAAATAGAGATAATTTCTCTAAATATTAATTATTTGCCTTAAAACCTCCTCAAAATACGCTTACAGGGTATTGCATATTTTGAATTGGAAGTGTAAAAAGTAGTGTAAAAAGATCACTGTGAACCGAGTAATGCTTTTGCAGGGTTTTGAGCTGATTGAGCGCGTTTCACCACTTTGGGCGACTTGATTTGCAACACGATTTCTCCGCCAATGCCCAATTCAACAATCTTTTGCAGTGTCTCTAACTGAATGTCTGATTTATCATTTTCAATCCGGGAAATATAGTTACGGGTTGTGCCACTTTTCAAGGCGACATCTGCTTGGGATAGCCCAGCATTTTCCCTCGCTTTCCGAAGCATTGCACCCACGTTGACCGATTCTGTTTTTTTGACCAAAGTGCTTTGGCGGTACAATTCCAGCGCGTCTAATTCCAAGGGGCTTGTTGTACTGGCTTCGCCTTTGAAGCTGAAAGAAACCAGTACGTTAGGCCAGCAAAGGGTACGGTTTTCAGAAAGGGTAACTTGTTTAAAGGTTTCCCAATCCCGAAGTGCCGCCATTTTACTGTCGCCATCGGCTTCCCATTGATTGCAAAGCTGGGCAAAGTCCAAAGCCCTTATTTCGGAGGTATTCCAAAGCAGGGTGATTTTGAAAGGCTCGACGGCAATAATTCTGGAAAT
Source organism: uncultured Saprospiraceae bacterium (assembly GCA_964589365.1). GTDB lineage: Bacteria > Bacteroidota > Bacteroidia > Chitinophagales > Saprospiraceae > M3007. The sequence continues at coordinate 3,880 of CAZPTQ010000189.1, read as the reverse complement.
TTTTTGCAGCGGTTTCATATCTTACTGTTTAAGCGTTGGATTCGATTGGTCAAATGTTTTGCTTACAGGTTTCTCCATCTTTCCAACCGAGCGTTATAATCTGAGTTCGGTTGTCTGCTACCTTTTTCGACTACAAGGAATTCCAATTTTTCGGCGGCTTCTAAGCACGAAATTAATTTCGTGGACACAAATTCGTCAAAAAGCCAAAGCAAACCGCGCACATCAATACCTAAGCTTCCTGCGGTGCGACGAACCAGACCATCGCCTGAAACGAGTACACCGCTTTCCCGGATCGCCAGGCAAATGACCGAGCGATCGGGCAAGGACAGGCCAGCAGGCAATGAAATGCCCCTAATTTCTTCAATTGTCATTTCAAATATCTCAAGGGTATTGGTATCTACAAGAGATTGTAACTCAATTTGTTGTTCGTCATTTAATTCGTCAACAACGAGCTGGGTGGTCACGATGGACAAGCCCAGTTTGGGCATCAATTTCAATAGCCCGGCATAAAGCAGGTCAATAAAAATGTTTGCATCGGTGACGTAAAGGATCATTTGGCGATTTTAGAAAGTTCATCCCGAAACTCAGAGAGGGGCATGCCACGGAGTTCGGCGGCTTTTGAAACGGAAATCAACTCTTCGGCGAGGGCGCGATACAGCAGTTGCTCGAACCGAAACGGCTTTTCGATGCTAGGGCAATCGCCAGGCTCATTTTTTGCCCCGTACTCCCGATTGAGCATAGCAAAAAAGGTACTCAAGTCGTAATTACTGATGCGGTCGAAACGCTTCAAGCGCATCAAAATGGCGCGTATGGATATGCCGTAGGTTTGTTTCACATTGATGAGTTCCTGGAGGTAAATGCGGTTGCGGTGCATGCTGCCGAAATGTTCATTGATGCGACTTTCGGGCAACAAAAAAGCTCCGGCAAAAGCATGGCAGAGTCTTTCTTCCTGTTTTTCTTCACAATCGTCAATGCTCAAAACGAGGTGCGCCAGTTCGTGTAACGCAGTGAAGCGCAGGCGGTCATGTTTGGGTTTTTCACCCTCAATAGCCGATTCAACGAATTTTTTATTGACGACAATCACCGGGCCATTATCTTCAACGACAGTCGAAACACCGTCAAATTCGAGCAATTCATCCACAACCACCACTTTAACCCCGATGGATTCGAGCATTTCCAGCACGTTGTAGATGGGGTCAGAGCCTAAAGCGAAGGCATCCCGAAACGCTTGGGCGGCTGCTTCCGCTTCCTCCTCGGAGGAGACTCCCGGACGCTTCAATGGGTTTTTAAAGGATTGTTGCGCGTTCAGGATTTCCTCCAATTCAAAGTATTTTTCCAGTGAATCCCGTACTTTTTCGGTGAACGCATCCTGCCATTTTTGGCCTAATTTGCTCCTTTTTCGAAATTTAAAATCACCCAAGGGCAAAAAATGCTCGCGCAAAAAATAATCCGGGCGAACATTCAATGCCTTTGAAAGCTCGCGCAGCACATCAAGACTTGGGTTGCGCGAGCCGCTTTCATATTGTTGCAAGGCTTGTTTGCTCACAAGATGGCCCATTTGGGCGGCAAGTGATTCGAGGGTAAGCCCGTTCATCACGCGGGCAGATTTGAGACGGAGTGCAAGAGGAGACATAATAGAAGAGGAGACTGGATTATAGTTTCTCACACAAAAGTAAAGGATATCTACTATTGGTTGATTTTTTTTACTTTCTTTTTTGAACTGTCAACAAAAAGCCTTTAATTTTGCCCACGAAAAAGGCCGACAGTCATGTACTGATGTCGGCCCAGAAAGTTTCTTTTCCGGAAGATTTGAAACTTGAAGGCTCAAACGTAGAGTTTCTTTTTCGTTTGACAAAACCAGTGCATCGAGGAATGCTCACCCGAAGAATGGGCGATTCATTTACTGGATAAATTTATTTGCTATGGCAAACAAAAATTATCACGTCGTTCCCCGGGGCGATGGTTGGGCTGTGCAAGGTGCTGGCAATGAACGCGCTACGCGCTTGGCGAATACCCAGGCCGAAGCCATTCAAATTGCGCGCGAACACGCCCGCAACCAAGGCTCGGAACTTCGCATCCATCGGCCAAACGGCCAGATCCGCGAAGGTTGGAGTTATGGGAACGACCCGTACCCGCCAAAGGGGTAACGGGCGACGGGCTGCTGATTTCTTCGGCAGCCCGTTTTTTTAAGTTTCACAGGCCATGATTAAATATGGGCAATTATAGCCCTGGATGAATTACTCTAAAAGCGCAGAAAGTGTATTCCCAGAAAATATGAGTTCCGTTTTGATGTCTGCAATGGCTATTCCTGTCATTCGTGTCAACCAATTCGATAACTCTTCGATAGAGTGTGCTCTGGTAGAAATTCCAGCAATTTCTTTATCGGTATGCCGATCTCTGGTTCTTTGTTTACAAAACTCAATGCCATCTTTTTCCCACCAATCTATGTAAAATCGCATTTTCGAAATGCTTTCGTTGCCATCAAACTTGGTTTTATAAATATAGTCGCCGATCAGAATTTTGGCTTTTAAATTCGATGCAGTGTTTTCAAACTCAAATTCTTGGCAAGGGGTCAGAATCGGTGTCCACGAAATTTTAGACAAATTTTTGAATTTCTGAACAGCTTTAATCGCTCTTTCAATTTCACCTCGGTAAAAATTTGAACGCAAGTCGTGGTGTGATGAGGGGTTGAATAAAGCATTTTTAAAAAAAATGATTTCATTTAATATGTCTCTCGGTATATCCTGACCAGCATCCTCGAAGTATTCTGTTATGTTAGAAAGTAAGTTCCCTAACTCAAGTGGCTCGCCGTTTTTTGATAGTAGATAACCTTCTGGCAGATATGACTTTAATATCTTTTCGCACGCTCTCCGCAAAGCATTACCGGCAGCAGGATAATCCTTGTTTGCAAAATACAACTTTGCTTTCTCTAAATATCCCAAAGAAGGATCAATAATCAGCGGTTTTTCAAACTGATATTCCTTGCTACCCGGCGGGTGTTCAATGCTGCCAGTCAGATGTTTTACTCCATCAGGATGTTCTGTGATTTTTTCTTCCTGTGCATACATTTCAACTGATTTCCAGTTGCCAGAAAGGTGATCCTTCGCCAATTCAAACCATGCCCGATCATACGTCGTCATGAATATTTGAAAATCCTCGAACTTAGCATCTTTCAATATATCCAGCAGTGGAAGGCGATTCCCGGTGTCTAAACCGAGGAAGATATCATCCAAAAAAAGTAAATTTAAAACTTTCGTGGTAGGATTGTTCAATACCGAAGCCAAAAACATAGATATCGCCAACGCCGACAATCGTGCCTCGTTCAGATACTGATGATGTTCTGGAACCTTGAAGCCATTGTATGTTACATCCAAAAATATTTTTGGGGCAGTAAGTTGATTGAGCGTAATGTCATAGGTTGCTCCCTGAACATTAAAAGTGATTTTTATACCATGCTTGAAATACTGGTTAAATGTATTGGTGTCGTCTTCAAGCAGTGCCAAACTGGTATCAAGCCGGTCCTGAAATATTTTTGTTTCCCTATCAAGTGTTTCAGTTGCCTCATTTATGGTCTGTCCGATTACAGCATCAGGAACAGGGTTTTGCTCTTTTATTTCAATTAGGGATGCGTTTTGTGCCTTTAAACTATTCCATAATGCAGATAACGTTTCCGTTTGTCCAGTGCTGATATAATTGTGCAAGACTCGTTCAACCAGTATGGTAAACAAATCAAAATCGCCGGACTCAGTATTGTCTAAATGCGTAGCAAGCAATTCCCGATAACTGAAAAAGCCCTTGGCCAAGTTTATTTTAGCAATAAAGGCCTTATCAGGAGGTGGAGGAGTGGGAGGTGGAATTTCTTCTTTAGTCGGAAAACGTT
>CAZPTQ010000188.1:5548-9656 GCA_964589365.1 uncultured Saprospiraceae bacterium | reverse complement strand
GTCGGAGACAAGCGTAATGTTGTGATTGCTGCGCTTTCGGAGGAAACGGGCGCAGGTGACGCCGCTGATTCCGTTGCCGAGGATGATAATGTGCATAAGCGGGGTATCTTGTTTTCGTATTGTGACGTATGCGAATCAAGGGTTTTAAATCTGAAAACCCTTGATTCGCACAATGTACGAGCAACAGTTGGTTTGGAGATTTCATTGCCCGGACTAAATCAAATCCCGCAACACCATCCGCTTCTTTATAACTTTCCCATCACGTTTTATTACGATTTTGACCTGTTTTCCGGGCTTTTTTTGAAGCAAAGCCTGAAGGTCGGCCAAAGTGCGCAGACTTGCACTCATCCAACCGATACGCAAAATTCGGTCGCCTGCTTTGATGCCCACTTCTTCCGCGGGCGAACCGGGCAACACATTGAGCACCGAATAATAATTGAGGTTAACCCCTGAGGCGATAATGCTCAGCCCGCTGCGGTCGTACACGAATTCATTTTGATAACGCTTGGTAGGTTTGAGCCAAAGAATAGCATCCTGATAGTCAATCACCAGCTGAAAGCGGTTCAAGATCGTGTTTCCTATAAGGCCGTTTCGGCCATTCAGGTATCTAAGGTCCTGGGCCGTATCCACCGATTGAAAATAGGTAAGGATGTTCTTTTGATCAAAAACAGCCAACTTCAGACCCGGCGTTCGTCCCACAAAACCTTCCAAATAGCCGCCAAGTCCCATGCCTATGTTGGTGGGGATAGCATTGGCAGTAGGCTGGATAAGTGGGTGAGTATTGGTGAAAAGCATAAGCGACATACCTGCTCCTGTGTCGAGCAAAAGTTTCACAGGCGCGGTAGAATCTGTGCGTAGTTGAGCGTACGTATTTATATAAAGCTTGTTGCGGTACACTTCCATGGGCAGTGGTTCAAATCCTTCCTCCTTCATATTGTACCAACCGCGTTCGTAGAGTGTGATGACTTGTCGCTGATAATTGATCTTCACAAGATAATTCGAAAAAACACGACCCGCCAAAATGCCGTGTACCTTCACACCGGCGTATTCTTCAAAGCGAAAATAGTCTTCCTTCAGCACCAGGATGTCCTCGTTGGGCGCAACGATCTCCTTCCCCAAAATTTCCAGCCGGATGTGGCGTGCCAGATAGGCTACCAACTCTGTTTTAAGGTCTGAGCCTTTCACTCTAAACTCCCGGTCGTAACGCACCTGAAGCAGATCGCTGATTTCGCGTTTGGAGAGAATGGTGTGTTCTGCGCCCGTATCAAAAATGAATTTCAAAGGCAAGCTGCCTTTGAACCCAATATTCAGAATGATAAAATTATTGACATACTCAAACGGGATTTCAGCACGCCTCATGCCATCTGGCAACGAAAAACCGCTTTGTGCGCGTGCGGGAAACACCGTTGCGCCAATGGCCAGCAACACGAATACAACGGTTTTTGAGTTCATAGCGATAGGGGACATGCCACCCAATGAGGAATTTGCAAGAGCGAAGGACGCACAGAAGTGACACATTTCCAAAAAGTGTTGCTCCTTTTCCATTTTGGCCAGCAGAGACTTTCAACCAAGTAAAATTGAAAAAGATTTGAAAAACGCTGTCGCATTACCTTTGCCCTCCAAATCCACCAATCACCAATTCACCAATCACCACATCAACTATTAACCTTCAGAGATGAAAGTAGCCGTAGTCGGCGCCACCGGATTGGTCGGCACCAAAATGTTGCAAATCCTCGAAGAGCGCAACTTTCCTATCACCAAACTTTTCCCGGTCGCGTCCGAACGCTCGGTGGGCAAGACCGTCAAATTCCGGGGCAAACGCCACAAGATCATTGGCATGGACGCTGCTGTGGGCAAAAGGCCCGATGTGGCCATATTTTCTGCCGGGGGCAGTGTCTCCAAAGAGTGGGCGCCCCGTTTCGCGGATCGTGGCACCATCGTGATTGACAATTCCTCGGCTTGGCGAATGGACCCTGACAAAAAACTCATCGTGCCGGAAGTGAATGCCGCTGTGCTTACAAAAAAGGACAAAATCATCGCCAACCCGAACTGCTCTACCATACAAATGGTGGTGGCACTCAAGCCTTTACACGACAAATATGGTGTAAAGCGTATTGTAGTCAGTACTTATCAGAGCGTCACCGGCACGGGTGTGAAAGCCGTGGAACAATTGATGAACGAACGTAAAGGCAAGACTGGCGTTCGCGCCTACCCTTACCAGATTGACCTGAATGTGTTGCCACACATAGACGTGTTCACCGATAATGGCTACACCAAAGAAGAGATGAAAATGGTGAACGAGACCATGAAAATCATGGGCGACGACAACATCCGGGTCACGGCAACCACGGTGCGCGTGCCAGTCATCGGTGGCCACTCTGAGTCGGTGAACGTGGAGTTCGAACGCGATTTCAATCTCGCAGAAGTACGCAGCCTGCTCGAAAAGGCGCCCGGCGTGGTGGTCATTGACAACCCTGCGGAGTTGCAATACCCAATGCCGCTGATGGCTCAGGACAAAGACGATGTTTTTGTGGGTCGCCTCCGCCGCGACGAGACCCAGCCCAACACCTTGAATATGTGGGTTGTAAGCGATAATTTGCGCAAAGGCGCCGCTACCAACGCCGTTCAAATTGCCGAATACTTGCTCTCTGTGGGTATTTTGAAATTGAAAGTGAAAAAAACGGTGGCAACAGCCTAATTTTGCCGCCCAATAACAGTCACCTGTGTACCGACAACCGTAGATTTATGAAGAACAAGTTAGTCATTTGGGGCACCAATGCCGAAAACGAAAAAGTACTGATCGCACTCGAACTGCATGCAGAATCCAATAAAGTGATGATGCACACATTCCCGGAAGCCATTGCCGATGAAGCGTTTGTGCAAAAAATGATGCACGAATGGCGCGAAGGCAATGCAGAAGTCGCTTTCCCGGAAGGTAGCGAAACCACCGAGCGGGAGCTCAGCGTCACAGACAGCCTACTGCCTGAGAACCTCAAAGTGGACCGTCCCGACCTCGTACAGCGTGCGCAAACGGAATGGCATTTTGCCGTGCTATCTGCCAAACTCCATGATGCTTACCAGCAAGAGCTGGCCGAATTCAAAGAGAAGGTAGAAGCGATGTCTACTTATGACAACAAACTTTTTACCAGCCTTCGCTCTTTTTGGGACAAAGTGCAGAATCAAAGCCGCGAACGGAACCTGTTCCGTCAACATGCCGACGAGCTGCGCGATGGTATCAACGCACTTTTCGATCAACTCAAAGAAGTACGCAAACGCGTGAACTCGGAGTTCATGGAAATTTCGCAAAGTGTGTATGACGGGTTTGCCAAGGCCCTTGATGAAATTGACGAGCGCATCACCGCAGGCGGCGCGAAGTTCAACAGCGTGTTTGACGAACTCAAAAAAATGCAGCGCGATTACCACAACACGCGCATGAGCAACGAGCATCGCAACAAACTTTGGGAACGTTTGGATGCTGCGTTCAAAAAAGCCAAAGAGCGCAAATTCGGCCCAGAAGCCAATGCTGGCACCATTGCAGACCGCCACGACAAGCGGCTTTCAGGTTTGGAAGACGCCATCAAACGCCTCGAAGACAGCCTCTACCGCGACGATGAAGAGCTTGCATTCCAACGCAAAAAAGTGAACACCTCCGAGGGCCAATTGGAGGCTCAAATTCGCGGCGCGAAAATCAAAATGATCGAAGAACGCGCCAATGGAAAGCGCGAAAGGCTGGCCGAACTGACCAAAGCGCGCAACGACGTGCAGCGTCAAGCACACAGCGCCCATGAAAAAGAAGCCCGTTTGGCTGCCAAAGAAGCCGAACGCCAACAAATAGAAGTCAAAAAAGCGGCTATTAAATCAGAAATTGAAGCCGAAACCCACGCAAAAGCAGCGGCTGCGGCTGCAGCAGCTCCTGAAAAAGAGGAAAGCCTCTTGGAGGCCGCCTCCAACCTCCTGGGAGACGTGCTGCTCGACGCACTTGATACTGCCAAAGCAGTCGCTAGTGTAGCCGTTGATAAGGCCGAAGAAGCCCTGGAGAAAGCTGGAGAGGCTTACAGCGAAGCGAAGGAAAAAGCGGGCGAAATGTTGAGCGAAGCCAAAGAAAAGG
>CAZPTQ010000188.1:0-5448 GCA_964589365.1 uncultured Saprospiraceae bacterium | reverse complement strand
TACAGCGAAGCGAAAGAAAAAGCGGGCGAAATGTTGAGCGAAGCCAAAGAAAAGGGAGGTGCGGCATACAGCGAAGCGAAAGAAAAAGCGGGCGAAATGTTGAGCGAAGCCAAAGAAAAGGCTACGGAAGTATATGCCGTGGTTAAGGAAAAAGCGGAGGAAGTGTACGAATCATTTAAAAAAGACGATGGCATCATCATTGACGATGTGGTGCATAAAACCGCCGGAGATGCCGAGGCATTAGAATCGCTCAAGCCCGAGGGCGCCCCGATCTCCACCGAGAAACAAGATTACATCATTGACGATGTTGTACATAAATCAGCTGTTGCAGATACCGATCTGGAATCAACGCAGGAGCCAGCCGCCAAACCTAAGCGTGCGCCGAAGAAGAAAGCGGATGCCTGATGACGGTTTGATTGGTATTAATAAACGAGCCGCTTCCCATGTTGAGGGAGGCGGCTCGTTGTGTTTCTGGCAGTGACAAAATCAAGGGGTTCAATCCCCTTCTTCCAATTCAAAAACATCCTCCATCTTTTTGCCAAACACGCGGGCAATTTTAATGGCCAATACGGCCGATGGGGAGTATTTGCCCAATTCAATAGCATTGATGGTTTGGCGCGTCACTTGCACCCGTTCAGCCAGTTCGGCCTGCGAGATATTGAGGATCGCGCGTTCGACCCGAATTGTATTTTTCATGGATTATTGCTTTGAAAATGAAGGTTTTATTCTTAAAACGTAATAAAATCTGCCGACAAAAACCAGCAAAGGGGTGAACATATTGAGCTCCATCACCGCCACAAATATGAATCCATGCATAAATATGGTAAACGCTATCAGCAGGAGCGTATTGATCAAAATAGCCCACTGCAGAGACTCAAGGCGTACGCGCTGAATCCATTCATCTTCAATTTTTTCTTTGGAAAAAGCAAGCAGTAGGAGGCCAAGCAATAAGGAAATGCAAATCACTTCGTCCAACAAAGAAAGTGTGGTCGGCTTGACTGTGGAATTCCAAAATCCATCGTCGACCCAAAGAAAGCCTTCCAGCCAACGTGGCACTGTTACTTGAAAGTAATCATCCGGGCTGTCCAGGTACATCAAATAAATCCCGGCGAAAAATGCTGGAACGGCAAGAATCCAGCCAAGGGTTTTCCAACGGTGGGAAATCAATAAGTTGTTTTTCATGTTACTTTTTACGTTTTGTGACAATAATGTTTTTCAAAAAGTAAATCAAAAACAACAATTAGTAAAATATATTTTACACATTGATAAAAATATTTTACTTTTTTTAAGCACCCTTACAATTGCCAGCTCAGCCCATTCCGCCAGGCATACGTTTCAGAAGGCGCTCCAGGTGGCAGGTTTTTATCTATCCCGTATTCAAAATCTACGGTAAAGGCCAGTTTTTTGGTCAAATCTATCTTCATAAACCACTCGGTACTTAAGCGGTAATTACGGATGAAGCCCATTACGGGTTGCCAGTAAGTTGTCTGGATAAGCACCATCTTTTTGTTGGGCCGGAACGTAGTAGAGATATAATTGCTGGAACGGTGCCGGCTGGAGCGCCCAAACGGCTCCGTAAAACGATTTTGCTCCCAGAGCCACGCCGCGCCGAGATAGATGCGCTGTCGGCCATTTTTTGATTTCAGCAATCGCCAGCGCACGCCCTTGCCGAACAAATCGCGCTGTTCGAGCAATTGTATCGGGCTGGTCTGCACTTGTGTAAATGCCTCCCAGGTCCAGGTCTCACTCAGTTTGTAATTGTAGCGCAGGTGTGCAAATGCCTGCCGGGCAAAATCTTGATTGCCTGCTCGGAGCAGATTCACATTGAGTAGCAAAAGCGTCAGGTGTGGGTCGGCTTTGTATTGCACTTTGACTTGTGCCTGCACTTGCAGGCTCTGCTGCTGCACTTTTGCCAACGACACACCGCCGCGTAGATGGCCATACCAGTGGGTGCTGTCGTTGGTGCCAGTGATGCGCTGCTCTTCGATATTGACGACTTGGGAGCGGAGCGTGTTGGAGGTAATTAAGAGAAAAAATAAGGGGAGGTAGCGTAGCCGTTTCATGGGGGTGCAAGGTACAGCAAGCAAATTCTTTGGGTTATTTCCGTACAACCACAGGCAAATGCCACCGCCCATTCCTCCATTCCTTCTGCTCCCCCTTTGTCAAAAAAGTCCAGGCCACAATCCTGCTGCTCTTATTTCCCTGGCCCATGGGAATCGTTTTCACATCTTCGACTTTCGCTTTTCTGAGTTCTTCATAAATCCCTTGCAGGTGCGACTTTTTGGCAACCAGGGCGGAAAACCAAAAGACCGAAGTCATGAATTGGCGACTTTGGCGAACCATCGCCCTGACGAACTTTTCCTCGCCACCATCGCACCAAAGTTCTACGCCCTGACCGCCAAAATTCTGAATGGGCGTTGTGACTTTTTCTTGCGTCAAGTTGCTCAATTTGCGCAGTGTTTCGGCTTGAGAATCTTCCAAAGAAGCATGAAAAGGCGGATTGCAAACCACCAGATCAATGATTTCCTCCTTATTAATCACCCCGTAAAAAATATCGGCAGGATTGGTTTGCAATCGGCATTCGATTGCTCCTTTCAAACTGGGGTTGGAGGCAATGATTTTGTTGGCAGATTCAATTGCGACCGGGTCAATATCGGATCCAATAAAGTGCCAACCATATTCGTGATGGCCAATGATCGGATAAATGCAGTTGGCACCTACACCGATGTCCAGACAACTTACTTTATCGCCCGTGGGGACTTTTCCATAGTTGAATCGCCCCAGTAATTCTGCCACATAGTGTATATAATCGGCCCGACCGGGTATCGGCGGACACAAATAACCCGGCGGAATATCCCAGTATTGGAGATCGTAATACTGCTTCAACAAAGCGGTATTCAACATTTTGACCGCTTCCGGATTTGCAAAATCAATGGATTCGTCGTTGTAAATATTCAACTGCACAAAGGGCGCAAGTTCCGGGCAGCGTGCAATCAGCAACTTGAAATCGTAGCGCTCGCGATGCCGGTTTTGCGGATGGAGCCGGGTTTTTTCTTTGGGGGGATCTTTTTTGATTGGGAGCATAGAAGTTTTGCCTGAGCAGCTACGGAGTGGGGAAGGGAGCAAAGGTAGGTTGGACGTTTCCTTCTTTAACTTCTTAATTTTCGACCTTGTGCGCGGTAATGACGAGCGAGCGGTCAAATTTAACTAATTTTTCTCGTTCTTTCGTGCTGTTTTGGACGCTTGGCTCCCGGCTTTGCTTGCCTTTGCGTCTAAACTCATCCATGAACTTGTAAAACCTCCTTTTCTTTCATGAAAATACTGACTACACTGTCCCTTTTCCTGTGCTTCCTCTGCACACAATTGGTCGCACAAACCGGTTCCACAGCGCCCTCGCTGATAGAACACGCCTCCCCAGACCACGGCATTTCCAGGGAAATAGCGACCCTTGCACAACAAGTGGCCTCCGATCCGGGCTATGCGGAAACGGAATGGTGGATGCAACAATACCTGGAAGCAGCCCAACAAAAGAAGGCGGAGTTCGGAAACGCCCTTCCGGATACCAGCTGCATTTTGACGATCCCGATCGTGTTTCATGTCTTTCACCCTAATGGAAGCGCTGGGGTGCCTTTTAGTCAGATTGACTATGCCATGCAGGACCTGAACAGAACCTTTGCCGGGGCGGATGCAGATTACCTTACGGTGAATGCTGCCTTTGATGGCGTAAAATCCTATACCAGAATCCGCTTCGCCCTGGCCAAAATAGATCCTAAAGGCAATCCAACCAATGGAATCGTTTATTATCAGGACAGACAATCCGGATTTGGAAACGGATGGGGGTACGACCCTCAAATTGCCTCCTGTGCATGGGACAATTACAAATACTTCAATGTCTATATCATGCACGATCTGTATGCCAACAATGTGACCAACAATTCCGGCATAGCCTGGTATCCCAGCACCTTCATGAGCGATTATAAGATTGCCAGAGTAGTATACAATTACGTGTATTTTGGATATGGCGGCTCCTCCTACAACAACCTCGATTTCAATCAGACTTTTACCCATGAATGCGGGCATTACCTGCACCTGATCCACACCTTTGAAGGGGGCAATTGTGCCAGTGCAGGAGATCAATGTGCTGACACACCTCCAACAGACGTCGCAGGAGCCGGTTGCAATGCAGTGCGCTGTGGTGGACTGATCAACGGGGAAAACTATATGGATTACAATACGTCGTGTTATAAAAACTTCACGATGGACCAAAATACCCGGATGGAAGCTGCCCTGACAAGCCCTTCGAGACAACCTCTTTGGCAATATGACAACCTGGTTGCTACCGGATTGCTCGATCCGAAATCGGAGCATAGCTGTGTCATGGCCCAAGCTTTTTTTGCGTACTCCAAGACAAAACTCGTGGAAGACATCGCCAATGACGGCAGCATAGAAATGCCTCCCGTAATTATTTATGCCTGTGGGGGCGCCGAGTTTGCACTCCAGGGTGCTCCCCTGCAAGAAGGCTTACATTACACGATAAGCAACATACCTGCCGGATTATCCACATCCATCGTAAGCGCGGCAGATGGGAAAAGTGCCACCCTGACTTTGGTCGGTATAGCGCTCCAGCATGACGCGGCCAATTCCATAAGCAACATCATACTCACGTTTAGCAATGAAGCAGTAGTGGGTTCCAATGCTGCAAACATTTTGAATTATACCAGCACCTTTAACCTTACTTTTTTGAGGCCCTGGCGTACCATTTGCTCCACTGAAACCCTTACGACCACCGAAAATTCAAGCTGGAACCAATTTGAGACAACAGGCCCCATCCCGAGATATTATGGATTGTGGTACAACGCTGGTAGCTATTATCTTGAAAACTACGGGCGGGGAATTATAACCACCAGTGTAAACAGCGATAACATTCAATTTTTATCGGCGGGTGCTGCAATCGGAGCCACGAGTCCTTGGCGGATGGGTGGCAATCAAGGGGTATTGTTTGCGCCCAATTACCCCGATTTAAACAACCAAACCGGGTATGTGGGCTTCAGAATGCAGGCCGGAAAGGATTTTTTTTACGGATGGATGCTTATTTCAGTCTCCAGTACCAACGGTATTACCCTGTTGGAATACCAATACAATGAAAAGCCCAACGAGCCGATTTTGGCAGGTGCTTTGCCCCTGTTGACGGTCAATAATACAGTGGTCTGCGCAGGTGAATCTGCTACCCTGATGGTCGCCGGAGCCCCAAACTTCGTTTGGAGCAATGGCGCCACCACCAGTACTATTACCGTCAATCCTTCTGTTTCAACAACGTATACCGTCACAGGAACAAATCCTGGCTGCCCGGATGCTCAGGCAATGGCTGAAGTAACTGTAAACCCTTTACCCCTTGTATCGGTCAACAGCCCAGGCATCTGTGAAGGCCAAACCGCCACCCTGATTGCC
>CAZPTQ010000187.1:2016-9767 GCA_964589365.1 uncultured Saprospiraceae bacterium | reverse complement strand
GACAATCTGGAAGCAGAACTGCTGAAAGTGTTGTAGTTGGTGATTTGGGGATTTGGGGATTTGGTTATTCGAGTGGCCAAGCTTTGGTACTCGAATAACCAAATCCCCAAATCAACAAATCCTCAAATCCTCAAGACTTTGGACGAGAATAACAACGAAATGACACCCTCTCCCACCCTCTCCGAAATCTGGATTTACCCCATCAAATCATTGGGCGGCATCGCGTTAAAGGAAGCCGTCGCAGAGGTTCGCGGGCTTCGTTATGACCGTCGTTGGATGTTGGTGGACGACACAGGGCGTTTTGTCACCCAAAGAGAAATCCCAACCATGGCACTGCTCGGAACCAGCATTGAACCGCCATATCTGAACGTCTTTTGGAAAAACAAGCCTTCTGAAAAGGTACAAATCCCCCTCGAAATCGAGGCTTCCGAATTCCCCAAACTTCGGGTGGAAATATGGGGCGATCAATGTCCCGCACGGGTATTGTCCGACGAGATAAACCAATGGTTCTCACATCATCTTGGGCAAAACCTACGCCTCGTATTCATGCCCGACACCACCCGCCGCCGTGCCGATGGCCGATACGCCCCCCCTGGACATCATGTCAGTTTCGCTGACGGGTTTCCCTATCTGATTCTCGGGCAAGCCTCGCTCGACGCGCTCAACCATCGCCTTGCCCTGCCCTTGCCCATGAACCGCTTCCGACCCAACTTCGTGTTTACTGGCGGACAGCCATTCGAAGAAGATACCTGGGAACAATTTTCCATCAATCATCAGCCGTTCCAAGGGGTGAAACCATGCGCCAGGTGCATCATCCCAACAACCGATCAGGACACCGCCACCCGAACCGCTGAGCCATTGAAAACATTGGCAACTTTTCGGAAATTTGGCAACAGAATCCTTTTTGGGCAAAATGTGGTGTGGTTGGGTAAAGACGAATCTCTGGTACGGGTGGGGGATTTAATTCAGCCAGCCAAATAAAAATCCTGGGTCATTTTTTGAAAATCGTCAGAATATTCACTCCCCGTTTTACCTGCATACAGGCTGATTTCATCGCGCTTAAGGGCGTAAGGGCTTTTTTCAAACTGCAAGAGCAATCGCTCAACAGGTTTTCCGGGTCGGCTTCGCACTTCTGTTATCCGAGTCCAGTACAGACCCAGTGGAACAGCAAGTTCGCAAAAACGAAGGCCTTCCCGTTCGGGCAGGACAACACAAAATTTTCCATTGGAAGTAAGCAATTGAGCGGCACAGGCCAGCAAATCTCCCGGCGAAAGCGTAGCCGTGTGCCTGCTGAGGCTGCGCGCTTTGTCAGGCGAAGTGCTGCGTTCAGAAAAAAAGGGGGGATTGCTTACGATCAAATCATAATGATCCACAATGGTTTGGGCAAATGCTTGAATCGAAGCTTCCCAGATTTCCAGATACTCCGCCCAAGGGCTGGCGGCGAAATTGTCGCGCGCAAGGTCTGCGGAACGCTGGTGGATTTCGATTCCTAAACCACTCCAATTTTGTACGCTCGAAAGTCGCTGGGCAATCATCAGCGCCACCACTCCCGTGCCCGTGCCAATATCCAAAAAACGCCTCGTCCCTTGCACATTGGCCCAGGCCCCCAACAGCACGGCATCCGTGCCAACGGGTTGCGCAGCCCCCGCTTGCTCTACCCTAAATTTTTTGAAACGAAACGCTGGCAACGGCATAAGCACTGACGAAAGTGAGGAAATATTGGCCGGGTTTTAAGCCTGCAATGTTAAGCCTTGATAGTGTTCCTGTTCCGCGATTTTCAGAAAGCAAGACTTGCCCAAGCGAATTTTTTATCCAAAAAACACCCTCCACTTCGGGCAACCCACGCAATTCAAGATAGTCAGAAGCAGGATTTGGAAATACAGTTAAGGATTGATTCTGAATGGTTTTATTGCTCGACGGGAATTCGCCCCAACGTTTTTCAAACTCTGCCTTAAATAAAGTAGCAAGCACAGGATGGTGAAGGACGAGCGTATTCTCGTCATTTGCAGTCTCCGCAGCAACAGACCAATTGTGCGAGCCTGTGACGACCGTGGGATCCGAAGTCCAGTCGTAGGCGTCTACTACACCGTATTTGTGATGGAATTCGCCCGTCAGGTTGTGGTGGCGAACGTTCACGCCATTATTGAGCAAATGTTGATATTCTGCACCGTTATCATTGATATTTTCCATGATACCACGCACTGGAACACCTGTGTTGTGGATGTCCACCAGCGCATTGCCCAATTCATTTTTAGTAAAAGAAAAAGCAGCAAAAAGCGCCTCGCTTTGGGCACTGCGAAGCACGGTTTCGATACGGCTCGTTGTTTGGTCGGACGGTGAAAAATAAGATTCCACCGGATATCCTCCAATGATAAACTGGTGCGGAGTGTTGTCGTATTTGGCAGCTCCAAAACGGCTGTCAATCAAATCCGGTTGAAGGCCACCGCTGCCCCACATTTCCTCAAATTCAATTTCATACGCCCGCGCAAGTGATTGATCCTGAATAAGCAAGGTATTGTTGAAGTCGGTAACGATATTCTGATTGGTCCAATTCAAAGAACCGCTCATTACCCATGCTTTATCAGAGATATCGGCATCAATCACCATGAATTTGTTGTGCATGATGGCAGTACTATTGCCATAAAGAACCGGGAAGGGCGGCGGCGGCTCGAGTGCCGGATTACTGGCGGCGCTGGCTGCTATGTATCGAACCTGCACACCACGGGCATGGGCAGCTTTGAGGGCATTGGTGATATCGCTGCGGTTGTTGTTGTAAATAGCTACATCGAGCGTTTGCTGGGCTGCGTCAATCCGTGAAATGGTCTCCGCAAGCACTTCCTCGTAACTTTCTCCGTTCGGCGCAAAACCGTTGGCGAAAGTATGGTCAATACTGTGGTTGAAATATGTTTTGATCACGCCTGAAGAGAGCGATTGGGTGGCAAAAGCGCTTGGTTCGGAAAGTATGGTCTGCCCATCGTGAAAGGCTTCGATTTGAATCCAGTAGATTGTTCCGGGTGTGAGGTTGGTCAAAAGGTAATTGTGATCAGTTGTGTATCCTGAAATTGGGAGCACAACATTAGGCGCGGAATTGGTGCTGATTTGTAGCTGACAATCCGAAGGCAAACTGGTACTCCATGTAACTTGAAAACCTGTGGTGCCAATGTCGGATTGTTCCGGTTTTTGCGGAAAATAGAAACAGGTCTCTGCCACAAAATCGTCGGTATTGCGCGGCAATAGTTGGTAATCGTCATACTCGGAAAGGATGGCCCTGAGCCTGACCGGGACAGATGGAATGCCGTTTCCAATGATCGGATTACCGCTATTCAGGTATATTTTGGCCGTCGCCCCTTCTGAATCTGAAATCCCAAATGAACCGCCATTGTTGAATGTGCCGCCTGCGTTTCCAAATGAAATACATTCAAATTCAACGAGTTGGCTTTCAAAATTGTCAGAAATCTGCGAAAGCGAAATAGCCTTGGGCACAGGCAAAGCATTGTCAGTTGAAAGGAGGCTAAACGATGTAATAGGGGTGATTTCCAACAACCCGTGATAAGAAACCATCGTTCCTGTTACCTCAATGCTATCGCCCGGAAAAACCGCTCCGTCAAATCCCGCTACTGAACCCGTGCCCGGAAAAGCGGCTATTCCGCCTGTGCCATCTTGAAGATAACGGATTTTGCCAAGTTCAGGGCCATTGGTTACGATGCCACGCACCGTTACCGTATTGCCCAAAGGCTGCGCACGCGCGTCGGCAATGGATTGGGCGAAAAACGTGTTTTGTAAAAAGGCAAGAAGTAGGATTAAAATGAATAGCCTGTTGAAAATCATTGCTGTTGCATTGGACAGGGCTGTTGGGGTTTACATCATTTCTCACCGCTGGGTGAAAAAGCAAGTGCGAAGTTCCTCATTTTTGCGCCATGGAAAAAATTAGCATGGAAAACTTGGGTAGAATGTCACTCACCGACTTTAAAACCCACCCCAAATTTCCGCTCGTTCTCGTGCTCGACAGCGTGCGCTCTGGCCTCAATGTCGGCTCCATCTTCCGCACTGCCGATGCCTTTGCTTTGGAAAAAATCCTGCTTTGCGGTATCACCGCCCAGCCCCCCCACCGGGAGATTTTGAAGACAGCACTCGGCAGCACTGATTCAGTGGACTGGGAATATTTCCCCAAAGCAACCGATGCCGTTCAAGCCTTGAAAAACGCGGGTTACGAAGTCTTCGCTATTGAACAGACAAACCAAAAAACCTGGCTGCAAGACTTTTCGCCAAAAAAAGAGAACCGTTGTGCTTTTGTGCTGGGAAACGAGGTGGAAGGCGTTGACAATGAAACACTTGCCTTGTGCGACGGGGTTTTGGAGATACCGCAATTTGGCACCAAACATTCGCTGAATGTGGCCGTGGCAGCGGGTATTGTTGTATGGGAGTTTGTGCGGAAAGGGGGAGGTTTTTAAACACATAAGGCACCTAGGGACACATAAGGGTTGATATTCTTATTTGCCCTTATTTGTTTAAAAAAACGGCTTCCGGATCACCCAATATTTCCGAAGGCTCACCCAACGCCACAACCCAGCCTTAAAACGCTGCTTGGCAGGTGGCCAGATGTCGCGAGGAGCTTCCTGGCCAAAAACTTCAAGGTAGGTTTGGAGCGTTTGCTCGTATTGAGCGATGTGTTTAGAAAGTTCGCTTTCCCCACCCTCCGTTGGAATATGGTGGAGGGAGCGTTGGATCACCGTTTCGCAAAAATCTTCCCAATACGAGCGGGTGTACACCATGTGCAAATGCCAGGCTTGGTCTATCTCTTCGGAAGGCGTGACAGGATGCGTGGCCGTACAAACTAAAAAAGCAAAACGCTTATATTCTTCCACCACCCGCAGGGCATAGCGGCGAGCCCAGCCGTTGTCCAGTGCCAGGCGTTTAGAAAACGGTAGCGTTACCCCCGGTTTGTCAGGATGGAATTGCGCGATGCGGTGCCAGAGACGGTGTTCTAATTGCATGATTTTGGAAATTGTTATCCTATAGATTATTCAAAAGAGGACGAATTGAGGCGTGGAAATTGAGGCCATTCGTGGATAATAATGCTTTTACTTGTTAGATGGGGCTGCCACCACAACCGCCGCTCCGACCTTCTTCAACCCAATCACCATCGCTGTTGTCGCTTCCGACTCCGCAGCCACTCATGACTCCTATGCCCGAACCCATGTCGCCGTCTAGAAAATCTGCTTTGCTGTCCCAATCCATCTGTTTGTCCGTGTTGGGGAACCCATCCATGTTTATCAGGGTCTGAAAATAGCCCTCCATACCCGGCACAAGCATCAACAAACTACCGAGCTGGTTGGCCAAAACAACCGCTTGCGGAGATCCTTCACGAAGCAAGCGAGGCAACTCGAAGCCAAGTTCGATTTCGGTCTCGGCCTTTGTCAGAGCAGCGTCACCCGCTGGGGTTCTTTGCGGAGCAAGGCCGTTTCGTGACGCTATCAAACCTTGTTTTTCCAAAGCGAGGAGCAAAAAATTCGTATGGAAAGTGGCATTGTCAGCGTAATAACCGCTCAAATGTTTGCGCCATCTTTCATTTGTGCAATGGCCTGCTTTTACAGGCCGGGCAAATGCTACCGTTCGCAAAACAAGAACGAGCATGGTTGAATTAGGCCCAATCTGAAAGAGTTTTTGTCTTCCGGCAGAAGTAAGCGAAAAGAGTGGTTCAAACTGCACCGAAAATATCTTTTTGACCCATGCCAAAACTACAATTGCGATGAATAGTACCACACTTCCCCAAATACCGAACATTACTCCAAAGAGAGCCACAAGGACAAAAACCTTAAACAGGAAACCAAACAGCTGCAAATACGCGCTAGACCGTTTTTCTCTGTGCACATCCAACCAGCCGCAGAGCACGAGTTCTTTAAGCAATATAAGGAAGTATAGTTTTGACCTGTTCGGTTTCGGGTGAGCGGAGTGTTATGACCTCAGCAGCAGAAAGTTGGTTGGTCATTTAAGTTGGTTTTGTTGCTGAATTAACGAGGATGGCCAAGGAACCTTATCCTTTTGAAATATTTCGACAAAAATAGACAAGACCGCTCGGCAATTACCCTGTACCAGAAAACGCGTTCCCTAAGCGGCGATATTATGAGGCGTTCCCTCTTGTAATGATCTGTATCACAAAATTTTATAACAATGAAGAACACCTCTACCCTCTTGCTCTCCCTACTGTTTTGTGTTTTTTTGCACAGCTCCCAAGCACAAATCAAATCTTGGCAACCGCCTTTTGAAAACAGCATAGAATATCCGCTCCAGGAAAATGATGCAGACCATCCGTGCATCACTTCCCAACAATATGAACGCATAGAAAAGCAATGCCATAAAAATGTTGCTGCACTGGGGCTTGCAGCGCCTAACCAGGACAATTTGTTGATTACCCCGCTCCATTGGCCCGTAAAAGCCGCCAATGGGCTGAACGATTGTAATTTTTTTGGCATCAGTGCTCATGTTGACCAAAATACAAGCACAGGAGCCGTATCCGATTACAATTGCGGCACCAAGACGTACGATGGGCACCGTGGCACCGATATCAGTATTTGGCCCTTCCCATTTTACAAAATGGACAACAATCAAGTGGAGGTGATTGCCGCAGCGGCAGGTACGATCATTGACAAGTTAGATGGGAATTTTGACAAAAACTGTGGTTCTAACAACATGAATGCCAACTATTTAGTCATTCAGCATTCGGATGGCTCGCGGGCCTTGTATTTCCACATGAAGAAAAATTCGCTTACCGCTAAAGCAATCGGACAATCAGTTGTTGTTGGCGAGTTTTTGGGCGTGGTAGGGAGTTCCGGCAATTCCTCAGGACCGCATCTCCATTTCGAGGTTTGGAGTGGAAGTACAGTTGCTACCCGGATTGACCCATTTTCCGGCCCTTGCAACACCTTGAATGCAACGTCCTGGTGGGCATCCCAAAAACCTTACGCTGGCCCCGAAATCTTAAAAACCTCGGTTCACACCACAGATGCGAACCTCCCCGCCTGTCCGGGTACCGAAACATCGAACGAAACCAACTGCTTCACGCTCCCGTTCCAAGGCCCGGGACTGCCTGCGGGCGCCGCCAAATTTTACATTTTTATGCGGTATGAAACGGCGGGAATGACCACTAATTTGAGCATTTTGAACCCTGATTCCACCGTTTTCACCAGTTGGACCTATTCAAGCACCAGCAATTTCAACGGCAGTTTGAAATCCTGGACCAAGACTTTGCCCACAGTTTCAGGCACTTACACTTTTCAGTCGGAGTTAAACGGAGTCGTTTGTTCCAAACCTTTTGACATCGTCAGCGCCACTGTCTCCGCTAACGGCCCCACCACTTTTTGTCAGGGGAATTCGGTAATGCTCACGGCAGGTGCGGCCAGCACTTACCTTTGGAACAATGGCGCAACGACCCAATCCATCACCGTTTCGAGCACCGGGAGCTATCAAGTGACGGTAGCAAGCACTTATGGATGCACAGCCATTTCTTCCGCGACTACTGTGACCGTGAATCCGTTGCCTCCGACGCCCACGGTCACACCAGGCGGCCCCACCAGTTTTTGTCAGGGCAGTTCTGTGATGCTCACGGCTAGCGCAGCGAATACCTATTTGTGGAGCAACAACGCCAGCACTCAAGCCATAACTATTTCAAATTCAGGAAATTATACCGTGACGATCACAAACGCCAACGGGTGTTCGGCCATTTCTACGGCGACTACTGTGACCGTGAATCC
>CAZPTQ010000187.1:0-1916 GCA_964589365.1 uncultured Saprospiraceae bacterium | reverse complement strand
CAAACGCCAACGGGTGTTCGGCCATTTCTACGGCGACTACTGTGACCGTGAATCCATTGCCGCCAACCCCAACCATCACCTTTATCGGCACAACACTTACCTCAAGCAGTCCAATGGGCAACCAGTGGTATTTAAACGGGAACAGTATTGCAAACGCTACTTCCCCAACTTATTCCGTAACACAAAATGGCGAATACACGGTGTTGGTGACCGATGCGAATGGGTGTGCCGCCAGTTCTGCCGTTTTTCATTATGTCAGTACAGGTACCGAAACCATAACAGATAACAATATCTTTTGGGTTGTTCCCAATCCGAATGACGGAAAATTCAGGATAGAAATGAGTGATAGAACACTTCAAATGGATACTTTCGTTATTGAGGTTTACAATTTGCTGGGAGAGAAAGTTTTTAAGTCCCATGAACAACAATTAAACCTTGTAATTGACATTTCTTTGCAACCTTCCGGGACTTATTTCGTGCAAATAAGCGGCGCAAAATGGAAGCAGGTAGCCCAAGTCATAAAAATTTAATTCCGTCAGGCAACCCATTCCCCTCAATCACCATCAAACACTTTGTTCAAACCAACATGCAATCATACAGCGATCAGGAACTTGTAAGCGGCGTACTGCAAGGCAGTTCTGTGCACCAAACGGCACTTTACCGCCAATTCAGCGTGCCGATGTTTCGAGTGTTGTTGCGCTATGCCAAAGACAAATCGGAGGCGGAGGATATGCTTCAGGATGGTTTTGTGAGGGTTTACCGCGACATGGGGCAGTTTCGAGGAGAAGGGGCACTGGGCGGTTGGATCCGACGGATCATGGTGAACACAGCACTGAGCCATTTGCGCAAACAGCGCGATTTTGTACGAAATGTGCCGGATTTCAACGTTTTTGAAAGCAAATTTCACACAGAAGAAGACTTTGCTTCCAACCTCGACGCCCAAACCCTGTTGTCGTACCTCCAAAGACTACCGCCCGGCTATCGAACCGTGTTCAATTTTTACGCCATAGAAGGATTCAGCCACGAAGAAATAGCCGAACAGTTGGGCATCAGCATCGGAACCAGCAAAAGCCAATTGTTCAAAGCTAGAGAGTTCCTGAAAAAAATACTCAACAAATCTTTTATTTCTTGACCATACCCCCCAAAACAACCCACCATCCGACCCATGACTGAGCAACAGGCACAAAGCCCCATTGACGATCTTTTTCAAAAGACTTTTGAAAACCTGCCGGACTCGCCCGCCGAATCGGGCTGGGACACCCCCTCTGACCGGGTGTGGCAACATGTTCAGGCGAAAATCTCGAAGCCGCGTAAAATCTGGGGAACGCAATCGCTCGTTTTGATTGCCGCGTTTGTCCTCGTACTGAGCGCTGGTTTGTACTGGATGTTTTCCGGCCCTACCGAAAAACCGCTCGCTCCGCCGGATGTCACACCCCTTGAACAGCCAGTGGTGTCCCCTTCTTCCACTTCGGATTTACCTATTGAAAACCAACCTGTTGCAGCACCAAAACCATCCAAAGGCAATGGTACTGCAAATGACACTCAAGGCAAACCCGCCCCGCACAACAGCACCGAAGAGAACAAAGCCAAACCGGGCAACAACGCTGCCCAGCCACTTCCAGGAAGCAAGACTACCCTGCCGCCCAACAGCACGGAGGCAGCAAAGAAAAAAGGCGAAGGCAATTGAATAACAACATTTTAGCAGTAATAAAGAAGCCCGGCGGATGCAGTTCCGTCGGGCTGTTTTTTTAATTTACGATTTTGGATTTACGATTTTGGATTTTGGATTTTGGATTTACGATTAATTTGATCCGAAAAGGAATGAATCGTGCCTTTTTCGAATCAAATTAATCGTAAATCGTAAATCCAAAATCGTAAATCCAAAATCGTAAATCCAAAATCGTAAATCCAAAATC
>CAZPTQ010000186.1:3023-9791 GCA_964589365.1 uncultured Saprospiraceae bacterium | reverse complement strand
CCGAAGGCAGTTGCGGCGGTCAACTCACCGGGTGACTCAAAGTCACCCGGTGAGTCGACCGCCGCAACTGCCCTGACCGTAAGCTTTACTATTACCAATACCGGGAAACTCCCGGGCGAGGAAGTAGCCCAACTCTACGTCCGCGATCTGGTCGGCTCGGTGACACGTCCGGTGAAGGAGTTAAAAGGCTTTCAAAAGGTCATGCTCCAACCCGGCGAATCGAAGGATCTGACTTTCACGCTTTCCCAACACGACCTGAGTTTTTACCGCAAGGATATGACGTTTGGGGCCGAGCCGGGCGAGTACGAGATTATGGTGGGGGGAAATTCTGCAGATTTGAAAAAGGTAAAAGTCAGGTTGTAAAGGTTGCTTGAAACCTCGTAGGTTTTTAAAACCTACGAGGTTTAACAGTCATAAAATTCATTCTATCCGATAAACAATTCAAACCATTCATTATGAAGCAGTTTAACAAAAAAATCAATCTGCTGGGGCTGCTGATTTGCCTTTTGGCAAGTGCTGCATTTTCCCAAACCCGCGTAACGGGGAGGGTAGTTGACAAAACAAATGGTGATGCACTCATCGGAGTCACCATTTTGGAAAAGGGGACTTCCAACGGCACGATTAGCAATTATGAAGGCTCTTTTGCGCTCAATGTGACCAATCTTGAGGCTGTGCTGGTGGTCAACTATACGGGCTACAATTCCCAAGAAATACCACTTGCGGGTCTTTCGCAATTAAGTGTCGCGCTCGAAGAAGGGAACGGTCTGCTTGAAGAAATTGTGGTGGTTGGCTACGGCACACAGCGCAAAAGTGATGTGACAGGTGCAGTCGGAACCATCAAGGCCAAGGACCTTGAACGCATCCCAACGGCTTCGGTGGAGCAGGCCTTGCAGGGCAAAATCGCGGGCGTTTATGTTTCACCTGCCAGCGGCGAACCGGGGCGTGGTGCTACCATTCGAATCCGTGGAACAGGCACGCTCAACAATGCCAGCCCGCTTTACGTCGTGGACGGGATGCTGCTTGACGATGCCTCGTTTGTGAACCCGCAAGACGTGGCGAGCATCGAGGTGTTGAAAGACGCTTCGGCCACCGCCATTTACGGAAATCGGGGTGCTAATGGGGTCATCATCATCACGACCAAGCGTGGTGCCACGGATCGAAAAGCGGTCTTTTCGCTGAGTTCGTACTATGGAAATCAAAAAGTTGCAAAAAAATTGCCCTTAGCTAATGCCACACAGTTTGCAGAAATGTACAACGAATTGAAGGGCAATACCAACACATTTCCCAATCCTTCTGCACTTGGGGCTGGTACGGATTGGCAGGATGTTATTTTCCGTGACGCGCCCGTCGCCAATGTGCAATTGAGCGTGAATGGCTTGTGGAAAAAACTGAACTATAACCTCTCAGGCAATTTTTTCAGCCAGGAAGGAATCATGGAAAAAACGGGATTTGAACGCTACACCGGACGCTTCAACGGGGAATATCCAGTGTTAAAAAGCCTCAAAATAGGCACCAATTTGGCCTATTCCAACGAACAGTTTAAAAGTGTGGGTGGGGGTGTGCTCGGCGGAGCCTATCGAATGCCGCCGGTGTTCGCCGCACGCGATAGTTCAGGCAACTTCAGCGACCCGACCTTATTTGGTCCGTCGCTTGCCAATCCTGCCGCAGATTTATTCTACAAGAGTGACCAATCAACCCGTGTAAATCGCTGGGTAGGAACGGTGTATGCAGACTGGTTCTTTTTGAAAAACTTCAAGTTTCGCATCAACTACGGCTTCGATCGTCGCGATGAAAAATTCCGCTACTACGAGCCGACTTTCAAGGTCTCCACAACACAGCGCAATGATCTGGAGCGCACCAGCCGTGATACCACCAAAATCCGCAACTGGTTGTGGGAGAACACGCTTACCTACGACAAATCCTGGGGTATGGTTCGATTAAATGCTTTGGTAGGGCAATCCTCGCAGGAATTTACTTTCCATAGACGCAATACCATCAATGAAGTGCTGGCGCAACCCGATGGTGAAGTCATTAGCGAATGGGCGATGAATAGCTACCTCGGACGGGTCAATGCCACGTTTTACGATCGATATTTACTTACCGCATCTTTTCGGGCAGATGGCTCTTCTCGTTTTTCAAAAGCCAATCGCTGGGGCTATTTCCCCTCAGTGGCGGCTGGCTGGAATATTTCTCAGGAACCTTTCATGCGCAACCAAAAAGTATTTGACCGCCTGAAACTTCGCGCTTCCTGGGGCATCACGGGCAACGACAGAATACAGGACTATCCTTCACTGGGCAGGATTAAAAATGAGTTGTTCAGCGCGTTCAACGATACCGTACAAAACGGCGCGACCCTCATAAATTACGCCAATGCCGACATCCGCTGGGAAACCGCCGAACAGACCGATCTTGGTTTGGAATTCGCCTTGTTTCAAGGGAGGTTCAGTGCAGAAATTGACTGGTATCGGCGGTTTTCCTATGATATTTTGAGCGATTTGCCCATTCCTGCTTACGTTGGTTCGGGGAGCAACCCATTTGTGAATGCTGCACAGGTGGAGAACCTAGGCTGGGATTTCACCCTTCAATGGCGCGAAACGAAGGGTAAATTTTCGTACAATATCGGAGCAATTCTTTCCCCGGTAAAAAACAAAGTACTGGCCATCAATGAAGGAAAATCTGAAATTTTTGATGCAACGACTGCTCAAGGCGATTTTGCCACCCGTACTCTGGTTGGGGGCCCAATTGGGGCATTCTATGGCTACAAAGTTGTTGGAGTTTTTCAAAACAACGAGGAAATTGCAAGCTCCCCAAAATTCGGCGCAGAACAACCTGGCGATTTCCGCTTTGCCGACCTCAATGGCGATGGCAAACTCGATGGATTAGACCGTACTTACCTTGGCAGCCCAATCCCAACGCTTACTTATGGCTTCACCGCAGGTATGGAGGCCTTTGGCTTTGATGTCGCCGCCGACTTTTTTGGGGTGAAAGGAAATAAAGTGGTGAACGCCAAAGCCGTAGCCCGATTCGACACGCCAAACTGGGAAACTTTGTGGTACAACAACCATTGGACGGGCGAAGGCACCAGCAACACCGTGCCGCGTGTTACCGGTGGAGGCCACAATTATCGAATGTCTGATTTCCTTATCGAAGACGGTGCGTTTTTCCGCCTACGCAGTGTCGTGTTGGGGTATTCCTTGCCCAAAGAGTGGCTGAAAAGGGTGGGTATGAGCCGTGCTCGATTGTACGCGAGTGGCACCAATCTTTGGACCAAACAGGCTTATTCAGGTTTTACCCCCGAATTTCCCAACGACAGTGCGTTCAGAGCGGGCATTGATTATCTCAACTATCCGATGGCCAAAACAGTTTTGTTTGGGCTTGATGTTACGTTTTGAAGTAATAGTACCCCAGAACGCTGTTCCGGGGATGTTTTGCAAAAAATTCTATAATACTCCCCGGAACGGAGTTCCGGGGTACAAAAAATAACAAGCGTATGAGCACACCATTCAAATCACTCATCGCCGCAGCCATGTTGCTGCTTGCCGCAACCAATTGCCAGAAGGATTTTCTTGACCGAAAGCCTCCTGGCGAACTTACATTTGAAGAGTTTTTCAAAACAGAGGAACATGCTATTTTAGCCACCAACGCCGTATACCACCAATACCGGGAGACTGAAATGTGCGCGCTTCCGTACCTCGCTTGTACGGACATTATCAGCGACGATGCAGACAAGGGTTCTACCGTCAACGATCAACCCCTAATGAGCGATATAGATAATTTCACACTGGATGCTACCAATCCTTTTGTAATTCCGGTGTACAGAGGGCATTACCGTGCTATCGCAAGAGCCAATCTCGCAATCGAAAACATCCCTTTAATTGATATGAATACTCAATTGCGCGACCGATTATTGGGGGAGTGCAAGTTTCTGCGCGCTTATTCCTATTTCCTGATGGTGAACTGGTTTGGCGATTTGGTGCTGGTGACCAAGACTTTGCAGAGCACTGAATACTATGCACAATCGCGTCAGCCACGCAAAGTGATTTATGACCAGATCGAAAGCGATTTAATAGATGCCATTGCAGCCTTGCCTGAAAAAGACGGATATGCTTCTGCCGACAAAGGGCGTGCAACCAAAGCAGCGGCCCGGGGAATTTTGGCTAAATTGTACATGCTAAAAAAAGACTGGGCGGCTGCCGAAACCCAGTGTATGGAAATTATCAACTCCAACCAGTACAGTCTGTTGAATCGGTACGCCGACAATTTTTTACTCATTGGCGAAAACGGTGCTGAATCCATCTTTGAAACCCAAGCGGTCGCATTGCCGACCCAACAGACAATAGGCCCAGGTGCTTCGCCCTTCAACATGGTACAGGGGGTGCGCGGTACCCCTAACCTGGGCTGGGGTTTTAATCGCCCATCTGACAATCTCGTGTCAGCTTACGAAAATGGCGATCCGCGCCGCGAAGCGACCATCATCTATGTGGGCGAAATCCTTCCTGATGGTTCTACTCAGGTGCAAGACAATACTGAAATCATCAACGAACGGTACAACCAAAAGGCTTGGGTGCCATCTCACCCCGGCTTGCAGGACAATGGCCCTGGGAACATCCGGGTATTGCGATATTCAGATATTTTGTTGCTGGCAGCTGAAGCCAAAAACGAGTTGAGCAAATCCGCCGAAGCATTGCCTTTGCTCAACCAAGTGCGGAAGCGGGCACGGGGCACCAGCACCATTTTCCTGCCAGATGTGACTGTGACCGACCAATCCATGTTGCGGGAGAAAATCTACAAAGAGCGCCGCGTGGAACTCGCTATGGAGCAGCAACGCTGGTTTGATCTGCTGCGTTGGGGCCGCGCAGCGGAGGTGATGCAAGCTGCAGGGAAAACAAATTTCACTCCGGGCAAGCACGAGTTGCTCCCAATCCCGCAAACAGAGATTGATTTGACGAGTGGAAGGATTACGCAGAATCCCTTGTATAATTGAGATTTAAACCTCCGAAGTTTAGGTTTAGGTACAAATGGCCGGGCAACTCAAATCGCCCGGCCATTTTTTGGGGAATGGCCTACACATGGACCAATTTCTTTATTTACATTGAAAGGAATAAGAAAGAATGCATCGGTGTTTACCCTTAAATTTCTCAGTACTCAAACAGGGGACAACCGTGGCTGGATAATCAAAATCAAAAAAGTTTGCGGTTTGGAAAGCAGCAGGAATTCTAGAAAAGTATCTTCCACAAATGCCTGATAATCAAAAATTTGAGCGTTTATTTTTGCTCGAATGATCGTGTAGCAAAACGAGCGGCAAACGTTAAAATTTGGTCTTCCAAATTTCTTTCGGGCAATTCAAAAAACCTGTCGGCGTTTTTAGTGCATCATTAATAGCAAAATCTTACCCCGTTTTTTGCTAGCAATGAGCATCTCTACCCTTAGTTAGTACCCATATACAGGCCTTCATTTTGGTCTGTTGAAATCGGTTAATTCCATTTTTCTATTGCGCAGTTCTAGTCCTTTCAGGCATTTGCCCGAGGGGATTATACTTCCCATTTTCATTCACTTAATCATCTTAAACAAATTCATTTTCACCATTACTTTCTCAAAATTGCATCCGATTCTGCTGGCTATATTGGCTGGCACAACCCTGTTCTTCATTGCGTGCAACAAAGACAATGACCCGAATGACAACAAAAGCCAACTTAACCTTGAAATAACTGACGGCCCAACGGAGGATCCCAATGTGAAAGCAGTATTCATCACCGTAGCGGAGGTCAAGGTTGATGGACAGACCTTTTCCGGATTTTCTGGCAAAAAAACCATTGACTTGCTAGCATATCAGCAAGGAAATGTAGCGGCACTTGGCTTGGGGGATATTGACGCGGGCACTTACCAAAACATCACTTTAGTGCTTGACGCACAAACAGATGCGAGCGGTACTGCCCCAGGCTGTTATGTCCAAACCTTTGATAATGTAAAGCACCCGCTTTCTTCAATTGCCACGCATGAGATCACCGCTGCCCAGACTTTCGTGGTGGGATCAGGGGCAAAAACCAATCTGGTGCTTGACTTCGATTTGAGAAAAGCAGTCCAATATCAAGTTGGAGGCAATTCTGACCATTACGATTTTGTCGGTTCGGCAGATTTGCAAACAGCCTTGCGGCTTGTGATAAAAAACGAAACGGGCAGTTTGAACGGTACCTGTCAGAACGGCATCGTGAATGCAGATAAAGTAGTGGCTTACGTGTACAAAAAAGGCACTTTCAACCGAGCGATTGAGATACAGTCCAACAACGGAGTGTCTTTCAAAAATGCGGTGGCAAGCACTGCTTTAGGCAGCACAGGGGAATTCAAAGTCGCTTTTCTGAAAAGTGGGGACTATGAAATTCATTTTGCAGCCTACAAGGACCTGAACAGCGATGACAAACTTGATTTTCTTGGAACACTGATATTAAACAGCACAGTTGACTTGAACGACCTTCGACTGGCAGCCAGCACTAACCTTCAACTCAATGTTACGGTGATCGGCATATTGCCGTAATATTTAACGGATTTTGTTGTGCATGAGAGCAGGGCGGCGCAAGCTGCCTTGCTTTTTTTTGTGGCAAACCTCGCAGGTTTTTAAAACCTGCGAGGTTTGCCATACGCTCATCTCTCCTCCTCTTTCATTCGTCTATCCAAACGGCTCATTGGCAGTCCTCATGCAGCCGGGCTGTAACCTCTTTGTCATTGGGGTGGTCTTGTGCATGAAGTGATGAAGTGATGCGCACTCGAAAA
>CAZPTQ010000186.1:0-2923 GCA_964589365.1 uncultured Saprospiraceae bacterium | reverse complement strand
CCGAAAACTACCGTTCATACAAAAGAACCGGGCATTGGTAGGTTCTATGCTTTGCAAGTTACTGAAAGAAAACACCTTTGCAGCACTGAAACAAAAACAAACTGAGATGGTGGATAGCTGGATGTCAGACGTTGGACAAGATTGATCAAAAGTCAAAAAGCCCAACGATTCAAAGTCCAAAGTCTACCGTCCAGCAGTCCAACGTCTACTAATAATTAAGCTATGAAATCAACTTTCTTCCTACCCTTTTTTACCCGCCGAAGCCTTTTTACCAGCCTTGAATTGGCGAAATGGAGCATAGGCGGGTTTATCCTATGCCTGGTGACTTCGGTCGCCTCCGCCCAGAAAATATCCGGTTCAGCCATACAGGCTGACGGCACAGTCGCTTCCTATGCCACGGTTCTTTTGTACCATGCTGCCGACACTATTTTAGCCAAAGGTGCCATTGCAGATGATGCTGGAAAGTTTGAACTTGAAAATGTCGCCTCGGGCCGTTACTTCCTGAATGTCAACTTAGTAGGTGCTGGAAAATGCGCGTCTCCCCTATTCGATTACAACGGCGGCGACAAGGTTTTGGAAACGGTAAAACTCGAAGAAGCCTCCAAGGAACTTGCCCAAGTGACCGTAGTTGCTCGCAAGCCCATCGTGGAAATCAAGGCCGACAAAACGATTTTGAACGTAGAAGGGAACATCAACTCGCAAGGACAAAACGCGCTGGAACTACTACGCAAAGCCCCAGGTGTAACGGTTGACAACAACGACAATATTTCGCTTAAAGGCAAAAACTCCGTGCGCTTCCAGATTGATGGGCGCGACGTGCCGCTGGACTCGAAAGAACTCGCCGCACAACTCAAAGGGATGCGCGCCGAAGACATCGCAGCCATCGAAATGGTCACCAACCCTTCCGCCAAATACGACGCGAGCGGCAATGCGGGCATCATCAATTTCAGAACCAAGAAGAACAAAAACATCGGCACCAACGGCTCCATCGGCGGGGAAGCAGTGTACGGCAAAAGCCTCAAGGGCGGTGGAAACCTCAGCTTTAACCACCGCAACAAAAACCTCAATGTATTCGGCTCTTACTCCAACCATTTTGGCGATTGGCATAATACGATCAATCTCCTTCGTGACCAACAAGGCTCGCAGACAGACCCCAATTTGCCCAACTACGACCCCAGCCGCCGCTATGACCAAAGCGGCGAAATGAAGGACAACAACAACAACCACAATTTCAAACTCGGGACTGATTTTTTCCTCAACTCGAAGCACACGCTTGGATTTATAGTGACTGGCCGACACGCGCACGGTCCTTGGGAAAATGATTCGCGCACGAAAATTTCTTCGCTCGAAAACCCGGGGGTTATTGACTCCATTCTGGTGGCATCCAACCGCCAACCGCAAAACCGCGACAATTTCAATTTCAATCTCAACTACCGTTTTGCCGACACCAGCGGCCACGAACTCAACATTGACGCGAATCGTGGCACCTACCGTTACCGCGCAGATTCTTACCAGCCCAACCGATATTACGATGGTTCAGAGCAAGAACTTTTGTCCGAAAATATTTACCGGAACAATACCCCAACGGACATTGACATTACGATTTTGAAAGCCGATTGGGAGCAAAACCTTTGGAAAGGAAAACTCGGTATTGGGTTCAAAATGAACAATGTAGAAACCGACAACACCTTTGATTTTTTCAATGTAAGGGATGGTGTATCAGCGATAGACACGAGTCGTAGCAATCACTTCATTTACCACGAAATGGTGAACGCAGGCTACGTCAACTATAATTTTCAACTAAAAAAATGGGGCTTTCAAGCGGGCCTTCGCGCCGAGCACACCGACTGGAAAGGCGAACTCACCAGCCTCCAGCCAGAGAAAAACGAAATGCCCAACGACAAGTATTTGAGCTGGTTTCCCAGCGCGGCGGTCACCTATACACTGGACAAGAAAAACCAGTTTAACCTGACCTACAGCCGCCGCATTGACCGGCCCAGTTACCGCGACCTGAACCCTTTCGAGGACCGCCTCGACGAACTGGCCTATAAAAAAGGCAACCCCTTTCTGCGCCCTCAATTCACGCACTCGCTCGAACTGACGCACACCTTCATGGGATTCCTGAACAGCACTTTCGGCTATAGCCACACCAACGATGTGTTCACGGAGTATATTGACACGGCATCCAATGGCAAGACGTTTTTGACACAGGGAAACATTGCCCAGCAGGACAACTATTCACTCAGCATCAGTTGCCCGATCCCCATAGCCAAATGGTGGGAAGGCTTCATAAGCCTGACGGGCGTGGTGAGCGCATTTGAGGCTGATTTCCGCGAAGGTTTTGCTTATAGCGAATCCTTCAAATCGTTAAACGTGTACAGCGAACAAACCCTGCGTCTGCCCAAGGGCTGGTCATTCCAGGTGTCGGGCTGGTACAATTCGCCGGCCATCTGGCAGGCCCTATTTCGCACCGAAGCCATGGGTTCGCTTGATCTCGGCGTACGGAAACAAGTGTTCAGCGACAAAGGCACCATCAGTCTCAATGTCAGTGACGTACTGCGAACCCAAGGCTGGCGCAGCATCAACGACTTTACCCCCGGGCTTTACATGAAAGGCAAGGGAAATTGGGAAAGCCAAACTATAAAACTCAACTTCAACTACCGCTTCGGAAACAAAAACGTGAAAGGATCGCGCCAGCGCAAAACAGGTACGGAAGACGTGAACTCGAGAATAAAATCGGGCAACTGAGTTGGTGATTGGTGGACTGGTGATTGGTAGATTGGTGATTGGTGGACTGGTGATTGGTAGATTGGTGATTGGTGGACTGGTGATTAGTGATTGGTAGATTGGTGATTGGTATCGTTGATTAGGGAGTGTTCATAAAACTGTGTCAACTGCTGGTTACACCCCTTACCCCTAAAGG
>CAZPTQ010000185.1:0-9794 GCA_964589365.1 uncultured Saprospiraceae bacterium | reverse complement strand
ATTGAGACGGCTCAACTTGGCAGCGATGCCGTCCCAGACCGGTTTGGGGTAAAGTGTGAGACACTTCTCAAACCCCCGGTTTACTACAAATTCATACGCCGCACCCTCGCCATTGGATCCTGCTGCAAGAGCAGGTAACTGGCGGAGCAGCGCGGTTGGTAAGCGCAAACGGCCCTTGTCGTCAAGTGCCACCGGATATTCACCGATTAGTTGCATTGTAGTGTGGGACTGAACTTCTGCTAAGTATGAGTCGGGACAAATGTGGGATCGGTCACCAATTCACAGGGACAAAAGTAAAGGCAGTTTCCATATTTTCCCACAAAACGACACAAACAATGCTTTTTTTTGTAAAAAAAATTGATATAAATTTATAAAATGCTGATAAACAATGATTTAAAATTATTGAACTAAAATATAAATTTGAAAAAAAGTTAGATTCAGGAATAAAAAAGTCTATGAAACTGGAAATTTTACCCAAAAATAGAAATCTAAAATGGTTATTTTGAACAAAATAAATCAAATTTGGCAAAGTAAGGACCAATACTTTTTTGATGCACAAAAACTGTGGGAAAAAGTGGAGATAGGTGTTGACTGGAAGAAGCCCGCGTGGGAAAATGTGGCGCAATGCACAGTTTTCCGCACTCTTTTGGTAGTACTAAGGCACAAAAGGCTTCGTTTCAAGGGCCAATTGCAATCTTTTCATGCACCTTGTGTATGTTTGCGAGGGTTCACACTATTTTGTCTGCCAACTCGAAGCCGATCACACCATGAGAAATACCATTCTGTATTTGCTGGCCTTTTGCATTCCGCTTTTAATCAATGCCCAGACGCCCCATCCTTGGGAAATCGGCGCTGGGATAGGCCTAGGCGCTTACGATGGAGAGCTTCAAAACGCAAGGTTGAACCCGGACTTTTTGTCTATAAAACCTTCTTTGTCCGCTCATTTTCGCTATAACCTTAGCAACCATTTTGCCGCCAGGTTAGGTCTCCTTTATTCCAGGATTTCGGGCGATGACCAAAATTTCCAGGAACCCGCCTGGCATCAAACCCGCGACTTTTCTTTTGAAGGCCCCATAGTCGAGTTGTCCATTCAAGGCGAAATCTACCCTTTTGGGCTTTACAAGGCAGGAAAGCGAAACAAGTCGGGCCTCAGCAAAAACCGCCGGTTGGCAGCCCCATTTGTTTCCATTGGGGTTGGAGGAACATTTTTTCAACCTAATAACGACTGGAATGAAGATAATGGCAATGGAGGAGTATCCCCTTCGCTGATCCAAACGGATATTATCGAAGCAAAAAATACCGCGCTCAGCATCCCAATGGGCCTGGGCGTCCGCTTTCGGGTCAGTAACACCTTTACTTTGGGATTGGAGGGCGCATTGCGCTATACATCAAGCGATTATTTGGACGGCATCAGCAAAGCGGGCAATCCGGCTGCGAAGGATTGGTTTTACACTGCTCAATTGACGGCGAGTTATGCCTTTGGAAAAGGTCAAAAATCAAGTCGCAGATCAATTGATCCTGCAGACAAAATTCCTATTAACGACAGTGACGAAGATGGGGTGCCTGATGATAAAGACGATTGCCCTGACACTCCTGGAATGCGCGGTCTAAAGGGTTGCCCGGATACCGATCACGATGGTGTGGCCGATAAACACGACCTCTGCCCTGAAATCGCAGGTTTGCCAGCAACAGGCGGCTGCCCCGACCGCGACGAAGACGGCATCGCCGACAAGGACGACAATTGCCCGGAGGTGAAAGGTATAGCCGCGTACCGAGGCTGCCCCGCTGTAGACCGCGATAAGGATGGAGTAGCGGATGCCGAAGACCTTTGCCCTGACATGAGCGGCCATCTGCGATGGAAAGGCTGCCCGGATTCTGACAGCGATGGAATACCGGACAACAAAGATGGCTGCCCAGGTATCGCCGGACCCGAAAACCTGCGCGGCTGCCCCGATACCGACGAAGATGGCATTGCTGATAAGGATGACGATTGCCCCACCATTCCGGGCATTGCAGCTAAAAACGGTTGCCCGGAGGCCATGCCTGCCGCGCTGGGAGTGCCTTACAAAGCAGTCTATTTCAGTTCAACACTGGACGATTGGCAAGTTACTTCACTGATTACCATTGATGAGATCGTTGCGATTATGAATGCTGACCCAACGCTCTTTGCCCGCGTCGAAGGCCATACAGACAATACCGGCAAGGAACCAGCCAACGACCTGCTTGCAGAAAAACGAGCCAAAAAATGCCTCGACAACCTGGCGTCGAAGGGCATCGCCATATCACGACTCAATTACGTCGGGTTTGGTTCACAAAAGCCAGTTGTGCCAAACGACACGCGCGAAAACCGACAACTCAACCGCCGGGTGGAAATCCATTTTTATAAGAAGTAGGAGATTGTAGCATTTGAAAACGCACTAACTTTGTAAAAAAATTGGACATGACGAGTACTCTTGCAATGCCGCAGCCTGAAACCCCTGTTGAACAGTCGAAGCCTAAGCGCTTGCTGACGCTGGCTGAATTCCGTCGGAAGTATTCTGATCGAGAGGATCGGTATAAGTATGAATTCAACAATGGTATTGTTGAAAAATCCTCTAGCAGTATGAACCCAAAACAACTTTTTATAGTCAAAAACCTAAATCGGCGATTCATCCAAACACAAGCCTTCGCAGATGGGGGAGAACTTATCCCAGAAGTTGAACAAATGACTTCTGCTGCTCAATTGCGCAGGCCCGACATTTCATATTGGACTGCCAACAAGATAAAAAATGCCAACGAGTCCATTTCAGAATTTGCCATCGAAATCATATCGCCCACAGATAACTATATAAAAGTTGGCGAGAAGCGCCGCGAGTACTTTCGGGCGGGCATGAAGGTGCTATGGCAAATAATTCCCGAAGAACAGAGCGTCTATGTGTATACCTCGCCCACCCAAGTCACCATTTGCGAAGGAAGTAAGGTTTGTCCCGCGGCACCTGTGATTCCAGATTTTGAAATTGCGGCAGAAGATATTTTTTCCAAATAAGCCCCCATGGATTTTGGGAAACTCTCTTCGGTTGACAAGGTAGATTTTCGCTTGCCGACAGAACCGCCACAAAACGCAGCGTTGCTGGCTGTACACCCAAAACCTTCCCAACCAACACTTTACATCGGTCCAACGGGGTACAATATGAAACCATGGGTGGGCAAGTGGTATCCGCCTGGTGCGCAGGAAAAACATTATTTGCGGCACTACGCGGCGCAGTTCAACACCATTGAATTCAACACTACACATTACCGAATCCCGGATTGGAGCACTGTGGATCGTTGGCGAGAGGAAGTTCCAAGCGATTTCCGTTTTTGCCCAAAAATCCCGCAGAGCATAAGCCACGCCCGCGACCTCGGCCTTTCGGGTTCTGAGATGCCCATTTTTTGCGAAGCCATTCAAAGGCTCGAGGCAAAGATGGGCTGTTGCTTTATGCAATTACCACTCCATTTCATTCCTAGGGAATTGAATGTTTTAGCACGGTTTCTGGAATATTTTTCAAAAAAAATTCCCCTCTCCGTGGAAGTGCGCCATCCTTCATTTTTCGAAAAAACCGCTGAAGCCGAAACGTTTTTCAAACTTTTAGAAAAGCATCAGGTAGCTGCCGTGATTACCGACGTGGCAGGTCGGCGGGATGTATGTCATATGCGCCTGACCAATGCCCGGACCCTAATCCGTTTTGTAGGGAATGGCCTGCAGCCCAGCGATTACACGCGTGTGGAGGAATGGGCTGGCCGGTTGAAAAACTGGTTTGAAAACGGCTTGCACGAGGCCTATTTTTTCACGCACGAACCAGACAATTTGCTCGGCCCTGAATTGACTGCCCTGTGTGCCGAGACATTCAGCCAGGCGATGCCGGACGTAGCACTTCGTGGGCCAATGCCGGTAGCTGGGCAACAGGGGACGCTCTTTTAGTGCGCTAATTGTAGGAATCGTTCACTTTGATGATCCCAAATTATGCTATTGCTTCACCCAAGGGATGGCAGACAAGCCAAGCTGCGGAGCAAAAAGCCAATATGTACCCTTTGGCAAGGATTGAACATCAAGTGCTGTGACATTTTCCCCAGCACAAGCTGCTTGATGCGCTTCCAATACTAAAAGCCCGGCAACATCGAAAATTTGGAAATTGATTTCCGCATCCGTCTCCACCCAATAATTCAGATTGATGTTTGAAGTAGCGGGGTTGGGAGAAAGACCGATTTTAATGGCGGGTGACAAGTCTCGGTTGCCAATCCTTAATTGGCCATCCGGAAGATCATTCATTGCCGAACGGTAAAACAACGTATTCATCCCATCCGTAAAACAGCCGCCTGTGGCAGCATATTTCCCTTGATGTTTTATCATTACTGGGGAAACACAAAGTGCGGGAGTTGGAATACTGTGTGTTGCCAATGTTGTTCCATTCATATCCATTCGAAAAACCCCAAAGCCAGTGTTTCCCTCTCCTGTAAGCAGCAGGTTTTGCTGATTAGGCATATATAACAGCGAGTTTCCCGTCACACCGCCTTCCCCTGTGATTGGGTTGGGCGGGAAGACTTTCGCCCAGAGAATTTCGCCACTTTCTTTCCAAATACTGGTATAGGGTGCCTGGATAAAACTTAAAATCTCATCATTCAATGCTGTGCCGCAAATCGCAAACTTACCATTACCAACAGGTACGATATCTTCCAAATCAACACTGATGTCCCCATCCGAAGAGCCAAAAACAGGCAGTTCAATGTCTTTTTCCCAAACCAATTTCCCGTCAGAAGTTCTGATTTTCAGCACGGCGTTCCTAGAAATCAAAAAGCAGTTGCCTCCCCCCTCCGAAACATACAATGCCTTAGCCCGTCCTGCGCCATAAGATTTATGCCAAACTACATCGCCATTATCTGAAATGCGCACCACTTCAAGATCATTAAGTTTTTGACCGCCAATCAAATAACCGCCCGTCGGCAATGCAGATAAGCAATAAGGGAAAAAACCGGATTGGTTCGAATTGGTTAGGTTTTTTGACCAAATGATGTTGCCCGTGGCGCCAACTCTGACCAGATAACCTTGTGTTCCTCCCCCGGCACCCACCACTTGACCTCCTGCAAGAAGCCAACCATCGTTGCCGACAGGTACAATGCCTTTTGCAATTCTCTCAGTCTTGTTTGGCAATCCGTAGAAATGGCGGCCTATTTCGTTGCCGTCCTTGTCAAGCCTAAGGAGGAATATATCAATATTGGAAGAAGATGCCGTACCTCCGTAACCAAAAACAGCATATCCGTCCCCGTTGGGAAACACCCTGATACCCACATCATAAAAGGATGACGGGATTTCAAAGACTTTCGTGATGCTCGATTGACTCGATGCTGAAAATGAGATCAGAACGATCAAAAAGGAGAAGACTTGTTTCATAAGATATGGATGTAGCGTAGGTAAAACATGGAAGAAATTCGTCTCAAACCTACAAGTTCAAAATCCATTGCCTGTCACATTAACCTTGTTTGTCGTGCGTGTTGGGAACGGTGTCAAAATAACTTCCCAATTTGATGCCATTCTTTTGACACCGTTCCTTGCAAATAATTGGGTTTCCTAAAAAACAAAGCCCTTTTGATCTTTTGACCAAAAGGGCTTCGATATAAAAAACAACCTTACAATTAAGCCCGTGGTTCTTTACCCAGGTTCTTTTTTGGTTTGCCGATACCGGCCTCACGCCAAATTGCTTTTTTGGACTTTTTAGCGGCTTTGGTTTTTTCAGCCATTTGAACAGCGTTGATGGCACTAACTGTGCCCCCGCTTACACAGAGTTCCGAAAATTTTACTTTTTCAGTAGAGGAGCCTGGCTTGATAACCAAGCCATCTTGCTTCACCACAGAAGATTCCATGATGTGCTTCACTTGTACCGCAGAAAGTTCGGGATAGTACGAACGGATCACAGCGGCTACCCCTGCCGCAGCCGGACTGGCCATGGAAGTTCCACTTGCAGGACCGTATTTACCATCAGGAACTGTGGACTGGAGTTGTACTCCAGGTGAAAAAAGGTCCACGTTCTTTTTTCCGTAATTGGAGAAGCCAGCCACACGCTTTTCGTCCGCTTTCCAGTGCAATGCCCCGATTTCCATCCAAGTCGAAATGCGCTTTTCTTTGCCGAAAAGGCCTTTTTTGAAGGGCTTCAGGAGTTCGTCGTTGGGGAAATTATCATCGGAGTCGTTGTTGGCAGCACTATTGCCTGCGGCATGTACGAGCAATACATCGTGTTGAGCAGCGTATCGCATGGCTTGGTCAACGTACCATTTCTGTGGGCTGAAGCCTTTGCCGAATGACATGTTGATTACGCTCGCACCATTATCCACCGCGTAGTAGATCGCATTGGCCACGTCCTTGTCGCGCTCGTCGCCGTCTGGAACGCAGCGTACGGTCATGATGCGCACATTGTCGGCCACGCCTTTGATACCGACATTATTGTTGCGGTTGGCAGCGATGATACCGGCTACGTGTGTGCCGTGAAATGCATCGGGGCCTTCGTACTCGTTGGTACCGTAGAAACGGTTGCTAAGGTCGTTCGGGTCGTCGCCCACCATAGCACGGACGTTACAATCGGGGTTGAGCTGGTACTCCACCTGATTGTAGAAAAACGCAGCGGCTTCTTTTTTTGCATCTTCGAGGTCTTGGCGCGAAGTGAGGCCATTGGCCATGACTTTCTTCATAAGTTCGACCGAACCTTTCAGTTCGTCATTGCCACTCACATCTATTGCCTCTACATTTTCGGTAGTAAATTCTTTGCCGTTAAGGGCTGTTTCCACAGCATTGAAAGCGTCTTCTATCGGCTTTATTTGCTTCATAGCATTTTCCATGCCGTTCACGGCATCTGCACGTTGCGGTTCAAACTCGTCTTTGACCTTAATCCAGTATTTGTACTCTTCAGCTGCATCGCCGTGCAGATTTTTAGGGTCGGTACCTTCAAAGCGTTTTTTTAGGCGGGCATATTCGCGGGTGAGTTCGAGAGACTCGTGGTTGACGTTGCCGCCAGGGCCAGCAAGGAAGTTCCAACCGTGAATGTCGTCCACATAGCCGTTGTTGTCATCGTCTTTTCCGTTGTCAGGAATCTCGCCAGGATTCACCCACATCACATCCTTGAGGTCTTCGTGGTCAACTTCCACACCGGAGTCAAGCACTGCAACAATCACGGTCTGGCCTTTTTTGCCTTTGTTTTTTAGCATTTTAAGCGCCTCGTCACCGCCCGTTCCGTTTACTTTGTTAACGGTTGGATCGAGGTTGAACCAGTTTTCAGGGGCTTTGCTTTGCGCCGACATAAACAGGCCAGGAAGGCAAGCGAGTACGACGAGAAGACTTTTTTTGAAAATCATGTCAGAGTGTAATTTTTGGCTCCCGCTACACTTCCTTCGAAGATTCGGGAAAGGGTTAAACCAGGAGCAGTTATCAATTTAAAAAAACGAATCGGATGCCACACAAGGAGGCAGCCGAGTATTTGTAACGACAAAAGTAGCGTGTTGTGCGGGGAAGACAGGAAGTTTAGACAAAAACGCGGCGAAGGGGGGCGTATGCTGCATGTTTGCCGTTGGGCGGTAATTGACATTTTAATTGCAAACGATCTTCTCTGGCACTGGACAGCAACGCATCGTTCCAATTAAGCCCCAACCCTACCCATGCCACAGCACAGGTACTGTTAAAATCGACCACTTCCGGAAAGGCAACGCTCCTGGTGACCGATGCCTTGGGAAAAACGGTCTTTGAATCAAAAATTATCGTAAAAATTGGCGAAAACAAATTTGAAATTCCTGCCGATGCCTTGAATGTCAAGGGAATGTATCAGGTGGCACTACAAACGGACAAAGGAATTTCAACTCAGAATCTCAGCGTGCTTTGATGGTCAATATGATCAAACCGATTTTTAAATTAACGTGAGTTTTGGATAGGTTTCAGAAAAAGCCGCATCGCGGCGACATTATGGTAGCGCCAGCGTTAATTTTTTTCAGAACGGCGTAGCCGTGGCATTATTTCGACCCAAAAATGTCACGGCTACGCCGTTCCTATCTTCACAAAACGCCCTTTCGGGCTACAAAAATGTCACGGCTACGCCGTTCCTATCTTCACAAAACGCCCTTTCGGGCTACAGAAATGTCACGGCTACGCCGTTTTTGTTTATCTGCCAATAGGCATGGTTTTGCTGTTTATTTTCTCTTTTTATAAATTTCGGAAGGATAATTCTTTCTAAAACCAACTCGTCTTCCTCCGGGTGGTTCTCCGCGCCCCGCCAAGGCCAAACACCCCTAACAAACCCCGTGTCAGTTCCCGGGCAACCGTGCGCCCGATCTGCCGGGCGAGGGGGTCTTTGGCAATGGTCTCGATCATGCTCGGCTCTTCTTTTTCCTGCTTGGCCTGCGCTACCTCTTGCTGATGAGCGGCTTGCATTTCCTGAACATCCGCGATTTTGCCATTAAGGATTTCGTAGGCGCTCTCCCGATCCACTTCCTGATTGTATTTCCGCGCCAAAGCCGAGCGACCAATAATGTTGTCTATTTCGGTAGGCGTGAGAATGTCCATGCGACTTTGGGGTGGACGCATGAGGGTATGGGCCAAGGGCGTGGGAATGCCTTTGTCATTGAGCACGCTTATGATGGCTTCCCCGATGCCAAGATTGGTAAGCAGGTCTTCGGTATCATAATATTCCGTGATTGGGTAGTTTTCTGCGGCGAGTTTGATGGCTTTGCGGTCTTTGGCCGTGAAAGCCCGGAGGGAGTGCTGAAGTTTCAAACCTAGTTGGGCCAGAATGCTATCGGGGATGTCAACCGGGTTTTGAGTAATGAAAAATATGCCCACCCCTTTTGAACGCACAAGTTTGATAATAGACTCCAGCTGCTGCATGAGCGCGGGACTGGCTTCTTGAAAAACGAGGTGTGCCTCGTCAATAAAAATGCAAAGTTCGGGCTGCTCCACGTCGCCCTTTTCCGGGAACGAAGCGTAGATCTCGGCGAGCATTTGCAACATGAAGGTGCTGAACAACTTGGGACGATCCTGAATATCGGTGAGGCGCACGATGCTGATGACCCCGCGACCGTTTTCATCCATGCGGGCCAGATCGTGCACATCAAAGGAGACTTCGCCGAAAAAAGTATCTGCTCCTTGTTGTTCCAGTTCCACCACTTTGCGCAGGATGGTGCCTGCGGTAGCGCTGCTGAATTGGCCGAATTCGGCTTCGATCTCGGCTTTACCTTCATTGCCAAGGAATTGCAGCACTTTTTTGAAATCTTTGAGGTCGAGGAGTGGCAAGTTGCGGTCGTCGCAGTATTTGAACACGACGGCCACTACGCCGCCTTGGGTATCATTCAGGCCCAAAATTCGCGAAAACAGCACAGGGCCAAACTCGCTAATGGTAGCGCGAAGGCGTGCCCCTTTTTCTCCCGATAGGGTGAGGAACTCCACAGTATTGCCTGTACCATGCCAGCTAATACCGATTTTTCCAGCGCGTTCGGTGATTTTCGGGTTGTCGGTGCCGGGCATGGCAATGCCACTGAGGTCGCCCTTGATGTCCATGAGCAAGGATGGCACCCCATTGGCGGCAAGTTGCTCGGCGATGACTTGCAGGCTTTTGGTTTTGCCCGTGCCAGTGGCTCCAGCGATGAGTCCGTGGCGGTTCATGGTGCGCAGCGGGACTTTGATCTGGAGACCGGGAATGGCTTCGGCATCCAGCATACCACCACCAAGCACGATATTTGCCCCGGAAAATGTGTAGCCCGTTTGTATGGCCGCGAGGAAGGAATCTTTTTTTGACACGATTTAG
>CAZPTQ010000184.1:0-9808 GCA_964589365.1 uncultured Saprospiraceae bacterium | reverse complement strand
CTAACGCCAAAATAATTGGCCTGAAATTGGAAAGTTGTTTTGACACCGTTCCTAACATTTTTTTCTTTCTTTGTAAATGAAATTGTTACTGCCTATTTTTTGCTTTTTTCTTCCCAATTTTTGCTTTTCCCAAACGTACAATTATTTCGTTTTGGAAAAACTTCCCACCTCCATCAATTCTACATTTGACGAAATAACCCCTGTGCCAAGCCGCGACGGGCGCAGCTTATATTTTACCCGCGTTGGCTTTCCAGCGTTTAATCGGACGCTTTTAATTGACAG
Source organism: uncultured Saprospiraceae bacterium (assembly GCA_964589365.1). Lineage (GTDB taxonomy): Bacteria > Bacteroidota > Bacteroidia > Chitinophagales > Saprospiraceae > M3007. The sequence goes on along the minus strand of CAZPTQ010000184.1, from coordinate 9,526 downwards.
CGTAGATATGGCGATTAAACTTCCACCAGAAAAATACCCCGCGGCCTTGGCCGATGTCTATTCCCAAATTGCGGGAAAGTCCATTTACACCCCCGAACGCTCCGCCTTCAATCAGGATATTTGGATAGCACGAGGCGACTCTTTTGATTTTACTGCGGTAGAGCATCCAAGCTATCCCTTGAACAATGCCCTGCCAAACAGCATGGTGAGCATCACTCCTGACCCCAACGCATTTTATGTCATCAACCAATTTGAGCGCAATGGAAATATGGCCAGGGGCTTTTCGCTCGTTCGCCGCACGTCCGACTCCATTGGCTGGAGTTTTCCAAAACCCGTGGAGATAACAGACTATTATACCATTACATCTGATGTAAGTCTGACCATGAGTTTTGATGGTAAAATATTGATACTATCTGCCATCCGCGCTGATTCTCGTGACATGGATTTATATGTCTGTTTCAGAAAAGGGGAGAACAAATGGAGTGCGCCGCAGCACCTTGGAAATGTAATAAACTCAGACAGTAGAGAAACCACCCCTTACCTTTCCGAAGACAACGAAACCTTGTTTTTCTCTTCTGCCAGAAGTGGTGGTTCTGGTGGAAATGATCTTTACACCGCTAAGCGCTTAGATGATACTTGGAAAAATTGGTCGTCGCCTGCCTTGTTGTTTGAGCCAATGAATTCAAAGTTTGACGAAAGCCAACCGTATTTTAACATGACATCGGGGTTTCTCTACTTTGCTTCCAAGCGTGAAGGGAACAGCGATATTTACCGGGTACGCATTGCACCACCGCAAGCAACGGAGCTGGAAGTTGTTGGGCGGGTTTTGAACAGTAAAACCAGGGAACTAATTAAAGGTGCTCGAATTTATTATGGAGCCTCCGGCGATCCACACAATGTTATAATTACAAAAGAAGGCACCTTTCGTTTAAAAATACCCAAAGGGGTAAAGTTTGATCTCATCCCTGAAAAAGGCGGTTTTTCTGGACAGGCGGAGGAGATTCTTTTTCGGCGCAACTACTACTATTTCAGAGAACAATATGTGGATTTGCTGCTCGATCCATTGGAAGTGAATGCAAAAATTGAATTGCGCCCCATCTTTTTTGAGCAATCAAAAGCGGTGGTTTTGGAAGAATCCTTTGGTGAATTGGAGCGCTTGTCTTCTATTCTTTTAGAAACCCCGGGGCTTCATATCCGGATCGAAGGTCACACAGACAATATTGGAAAGGCCGAAGACCTGCTCCGACTTTCAGAAGAAAGAGCAAACGCCATCCGCGATTTTTTGATAATGAAAGGATGCGCCGGCACAAGAATCGAAACCAAAGGCCATGGGGCAAAAAAACCGATCAATGAAAATGACTCAGAAGAACTTCGTGCCAAAAACCGCCGAGTCGAAGTTGTCATCACCAAAATATAAAAAGAAGGTTTTCTTCCTTTATGAACGTTTCATCTTTTGAAAACATTGTAGCCCACAAACATTGCACTCAATCGCGACCACACATTGTTCCACGTGGAACAATGTGTGGTTACGGACTTTACTAAGATTTAGCGTTCTCTGGTTTTTAGAACACCACAAATGTTCCACGTGGAACACTACTTGCGGGCACTCAGCACAGTACACACTTCAGGGTTGAAAGGTGGTTTCACACCTTTACTCCCATACTATTAAGCAGACATGCAAACCATCTACAATTATATCAACGGGGAATATGTGCCGCCCCAAAGCGGGCAATTCATTGACAACTTCAACCCATCTACTGGAGAACTCTCCGGTAAAATCCCCAACTCTGATTCAGCAGACATTGAACTCGCTGTTCGTGCAGCAAACGCTGCTTTCCCTGCTTGGGCCAATATGCCACTTGAACATCGGCATGATATACTCCGATCTATATCAGATGGTATTCTCCAAAACCTCGATGCGCTTTCGGAGGCGGAAAGTGCTGATTCGGGAAAGACTGTTACTTCTGCCCGCACAGTGGACATACCGCGTTCAGCGCTCAATTTTAAATTCTTTGCTACATCAATCTTGCATTTTGCCTCGGAAAGCCACCATGCACCAGGCACCTTGAGTTACACCTTGCGCCAGCCTTTGGGCGTGGTGGGATGTATTTCACCTTGGAACCTACCGCTCTATCTCTTTACATGGAAAATTGCCCCAGCCTTGGCAGCCGGAAATTGTGTGGTGAGTAAGCCATCAGAGGTAACCCCACTCACGGCTTTTATCTTGGGCGACATTTGCAATGCCGCAGGTTTGCCTCCAGGAGTGTTGAACATTGTACATGGTCTTGGCCCAAGAGCCGGCGAAGCAATCGTTCGCCACCCACAAATCAAAGCCATTTCCTTTACGGGTAGCACACGAGCGGGATCAGAAATTGCCCGCATCGCCGCACCGATGTTTAAAAAACTAAGCCTCGAATTAGGCGGCAAAAACCCAAACCTGATCTTCGCCGACTGTGATTATGAAAAGATGTTGGACACTACCGTGCGTTCGTCTTTCAATAATCAAGGCCAGATATGTCTATGTGGGTCTAGAATTTATGTAGAGAAAAGCATGTACACTCGATTCAAAAAAGACTTTCTCGAAAGAGTGAAAAACCTAAAAATCGGGAATCCAAAGGACCCCGCTAACAACCTTGGCGCCGTGGTATCGAAGATGCATTTTGATAAAGTACTGGGCTGTATTGATCTGGCCAAAAAGGAGGGTGGGCAAATATTAATTGGTGGGTCGGCACTGCAAATGCCCGCGCCTTTTGATAAGGGTTGGTACATCGCTCCAACGGTGATCGAGGGATTGTCCGCAGAATGCCGTACCAACCAGGAAGAAATTTTTGGACCAGTAGTTACGATCCAACCTTTTGATAATGACAACGAAGCACTTGAATTGGCAAACTCCACACCTTACGGACTCAGTGCAACCGTGTGGACCAATAATCTACAACGTGCCCATCACTTAGCCGCGAATCTGCAAGCGGGCATAGTGTGGGTAAATACCTGGATGGAACGTGATTTGCGCACACCATTTGGGGGAGTAAAAAATTCTGGTGTGGGCAGGGAAGGCGGTTGGGAAGCCCTGCGCTTTTTTACCGAGGCGAAGAACGTGACGTTTGGGGGGTGATATGGTTATGCCGGGATTTGGTTATTTGTGGCGCTCGATCTTGGCTTTTGTAACTGCCATCAGGAAAATACAAATATCAAGCTTTGACGAAACAAATAACCAAATCCCCGCATAACCATATCACCACCCTGACAAAATGTCTCTGGCACAATTATCGCCGAGGCTGGATTGAAAGTTGCCTACGCCCGCCGTATTTTTTACCCTAATTCATGTATCATGTTTGATTTTCTTGCTTCAGAAGAAGTACCCGATGCATTCACTTCTTCCCCTCGAACGGCTGCCGATTTGGACGGCGATTTGCTCGATACCTATTCAAAAACAGTATCGGGTGTTGCCCGGCAAGTAAGTGGCGCAGTGGTTCACTTAAAAGTTCAAAAACCTGAAAACCAACAAAATAGGTCAAGGCAAGCACCTGGTGGAAATGGACAAAATGCCGGATCTGGCAGCGGTTTTATCATTAGCACAGATGGCTTTATGGTGACCAACAGCCATGTGGTAAATGGCGCGACGCACATCGAAGCGAGTCTTCCGGATGGTCGCAGTTTCCATGCCCGTACCGTGGGCGACGACCCGGCCACAGATATTGCCGTAGTGAAAATTGATGGCGACAATTTGACACCCACCAGATTTGGAGACAGCAACTTACTTCAGGTTGGTCAAATTGCCATTGCCATCGGCAACCCTTTTGGCTTCCAATATTCTGTGACGGCTGGGGTAGTGAGCGCACTTGGCCGAACACTTCGTACCCAAACAGGTCGCTTGATTGACGACGTAATTCAAACCGATGCGGCACTGAATCCTGGAAATTCCGGTGGTCCCTTGGTGGATTCTTTTGGTCGCGTAATTGGTGTGAACACTGCCGTTATCCTGCCTGGACAAGGATTGTGTTTTGCGGTGGCTTCCAATTTGGCAAAATTGGTGGTGGGCAAATTGATCCTCGAAGGGCGTGTACGCCGTGGTATGCTGGGCATCGGAGCGCAAGCGGTTCCATTGCCTCCCAAATGGCTCAATGCCTTGGAAATAAATACTAAAGGAGGCATCCAGGTTCAAAGCGTAGAGTCTGGCGGTTCTGCTGACAAAGCGGGCCTTCGTGCTGGCGACATCATCGTGCAGTTCGAGGGAAAACCCGTTGATTCTATTGACACCTTGCACAAAGTGCTCGACGAGGATTCTATCGGCAGAAGCATCAGTCTTTGGGTATTGCGTGATGGAAATCTGAAAAGTATGACGGCCATTCCTGGCGAACTGCGCTGAGCAATTTTGGGGCATTCCGTAAGAGAGTGCTCAGAAAAGTGTGGCACACCTAAAATAGGGTATTGGTAATCAACATGCTAGGCAAGGTGTGCCACACTTTCTTCCGTAACCCCGTTTTGTTTTACATTTTACCATGTATATCCTGTTTAATTGGAGTACTTACCAAATTAAAATTGGACATACTTGATAAAAAACTATCCATATCATTCATAATCAAGCACTTAAAATTAAATATTTTTTGTTTTAAATACTTATCCACAATCTCTTTTTTGGGGCTTCTACTTCCTTGATATTCAATGGTTTTGAAAAACCTTAAATGTTAGAATGGAGTGTGCATAACCTCACTTTCATGCACAAGTTTTCACAACAGTACATCCAAAGGCAGCACTAAAATGCACGAGCATATTATACACTGTGCAAAAGCCCACACCCGCAAACATGGGTTAACAACATGACTTTCTTGTAAAAATTCAACACGCTGTTTCCCAACTTTTGAATGGTTCAGTGTTGAAAAACAGGCAAGTGCTTGATTATAAAAACCCTTTCTTGTGGGCAAGCTGTTGGCAAGGCTGGTAACTTCTATTGGTAGTGGTTTTTACTTTTTTAGTTATCCCGTTATCCACAAACTAACAGCCCTTATGATGCCCGTAGGGGGATTTTTTTAAACCATCTAAATTTCATAGAAAGGAGTCAAGGATGGAAAACTTAAAGGCAAATGGGTCCTACTTTTGTTTTAAGTTAAATTAGGTTCACGCTTCGTTGCGTGAAATAAATACCAACACTAAATCTCTTTTTACAATGCGTTTTACAGACGATTTTAATATTTCCCGCGCAGTCAAAATCTGGCTCATTTCTGGGCTGGTGATGATCTTTATTCAGATCATTATTGGTGGCGTAACACGCCTTACCGGGAGCGGACTTAGCATCACCCGTTGGGAAATCGTGACCGGGAGCGTCCCGCCGATGAACGAAGCGGATTGGCAATCGGAGTTTGAATTATACAAGCAAACCCCTCAATATCAAAAGATTAATCAAGGAATGACGATGGGCGATTTCAAGTTCATCTACTTCTGGGAGTACTTCCACCGCTTGTGGGCGCGGCTGATGTTCTTTGTTTTTGTCATCCCGTTTGCCTGGTTTTTGTGGCGAGGGATGTTGTCGCGACGCCTCTTGCCAAGGATGTTGATGGTGGTGGCACTGGCCGGTCTAGAAGGGTTTTTTGGTTGGGCGATGGTGGCAAGCGGTCTCATCAAACGACCTTGGGTAAATGCCTATAACCTGACATTGCACCTCTGCATGGCCTTGGTGATTTTTGCCTACTTACTCTGGACCTGGTTTTTGGCGGCCTCCCCAAAAATGCCCGTTTTTTCGAGCACCCGATTTCGGCGTTTTGCCTGGATAATATTTGGGGTGAGCTTTTTCCAGATTGCGCTCGGTGCCATCATGTCAGGGTCGAAAGCAGGACTTTTTTTCCCGACCTGGCCCGACATGAACGGGGAATATTTGCCTGCGGTTTTGCTTGATGGTAGTCATTGGATCGCAGATAGTTTTATCCACTACGACACCAATCCGTTTATGCCGGCGCTGATCCAGTTCTTGCACCGCAATACGGCTTACCTACTAACAGTCATGGTGTTGTACTTTGTGTGGAAAATTTTTAAAGAAAACATTTCTCCGCTTTTAAGGCGCAGCGCTTGGTGGCTTTTGGCAGCAGTGGGAGTGCAAGTGCTGCTTGGGATATTCACGGTGATCAATTGCAAAGCCAGAATTCCGGTTGATCTGGGTGTGGCACACCAGGCAGGTGCAGTGGTGTTGTTGAGCGTGGTACTATGGATATGCTATCAGTTGCGTAAATAGTAATCACGGAGTTTTTTGACAGGATTTACAGGATAAACAGGATTTTTTCTTCGAAAAAGGGGGGTGAATCTTGTTTTTCCTGTAAATCCTGTCCAAAAAAATACCCCTCCTACCATTATCCAGAGCAAGTCTTTGTTTGCCGCTTTTTTCTACTTTTGCCCAATAAGACTCGATGAAAGTACAAGTTCCTAAAAACCTATTACCGAATCAATTAGAAACATCCCGCGCATGAACTTTCAGATAAAAGAAGAGGACGGTTTTAAATACATAGAAACCGGTGGCGAAGGCACACCCCTCATGTTGCTGCACGGCCTTTTTGGCGCGCTCAGCAATTTTGCAGACCTGATCAATCACTTTTCGCATAAGCACAATGTGGTTATACCCCTTTTGCCCATTTATGAATTGCCGATTTTCCAGGTTTCTGTGGCGGGATTGGTTGATTTTGTGGACAAGTTTGTGGAATACAAAGGATATGACAAGGTGCATGTCTTGGGAAATTCGCTGGGTGGACATGTGGCCTTGCTGTACGTGATTGGAAACCCGGAACATATAGCCTCCTTGATACTCACTGGAAGTTCAGGATTGTACGAAAGCGCCTTTGGCACGGCTTTTCCAAAACGCGGCGATTACGAATACATCAAAGCCAAAACTGCTGCAACATTCTACGACCCCGCCGTGGCCAGCAAGGAATTGGTGGACGAGGTGTTCAGCATCGTGAACGACCGGGGCAAAGCCATCCGGGTGGTGGCCACGGCAAAATCCGCCGTGCGGCACAACATCGGCGACAAACTCCACAAGATCAAAGTCCCCACCCTGCTCATCTGGGGTTTGCAGGATATTGTGACCCCACCTTTTGTGGGAGAAAAATTCAGGGACTTGATTGAGCACTCGCAACTCCACATGCTCGATAAATGCGGCCATGCTCCGATGATGGAAAAGCCGGCAGAGTTTAATGCACTGTTGGAGGATTTTTTGGATGAGGTGGAGGGGAAGGGATAGGCTCCTTACCCGCAACGGACGACTAAGTGAAAAATAAAAAGTACTTAGTCGTTAGTTGCAGTAGTGCAATAGTTGGCAGTAATCAAACATAGAAAAATATAAATAATATGCCCATTTCAATCGCAAATAAAGTTTACGAAAAAATATCATTTTCAAGAGAAGATGAGTTTGAAAAAGTAGTTTCAGAGCTGGCAGATAAAATATTTGGAAGTAAGACCATATACCTTGATATCAAGAAGAAAATAAAAGGAAATAATATAGGAGCGATACCAGACGGGTATTTGATAGATATGACAATAAGCAGTGAGCCAAAACTTTATGTAATCGAAAATGAAATTGTCAGCCATGACCCGTTCAAACACATTGGTATTCAAATGCTAAAATTTGCAACTTCATTTGAAGATGAGCATTTGAAAGTTAGGCAAATTTTAATGGCTGAAGTATCTAAGCGACCAGAGTTATTAAAGAGATTGGAGGCTGGTTGCGAAGATGCAAGAAGTAGAAATATTGATAACTATTTAGATAAAGCAGTTTACGCTGACTTCAAAGGATTAGTAATAATTGATGAAGCAAGAAATGAACTCTTTAAAGTATTATAAAAGATAAACGCGAATATCTCTGTGCTTGAAGTCAAGACATATAAGACAAACTCAAACGAATTTGCTTACGAATACGATACATTATATGAACCAGATGAAGATACAACAATTATAATAGATAATAAGCAGCCCAAAAAAGAGATTGATGATTTTCAAAAAAGACGGCAAAGACGAGCAGAGTGTGATACAATTATCATTCCTGCAAGAGAAGACGGTTTTCAGGCGGAATTTATAAATAATAATAGGTGGTTTGCAATACGAATTGGTGCAGCCATGAAAGATAGGATTAAATATATAGCAGCGTATCAAGTTGCCCCGATTAGCGCGGTTACACATATCGCGGAAGTACAAGACATCAAACCATATCAGGATACGGGGAAATATATTTTGACATTCAAAAACCCTGCGGAGAAAATCAAAGAAATAAAAGTAAAAGACCCAGGTAAATCACCGCAAGGGCCAGTTTACGCAAAGTATGCAGATTTGATGAAGGTAGAAAACCTTGACGAAGCATTGGAATATTGAAATTGATACCTCAGAATAAACCGTTGAACAAGAATCAACAAGTAAAAAAAACTGCCAACAATCCACTGCCAATCATGCCTCCTAAACGTCGGCACGTCGTCATTGGTAACGTTCGTGGCAATGAGAAAAAAATAAGAATAAAATAATTTATATTTGAACGGAGATGCCGAAAACCGACCAGAGTAGGCAATAACTTTAAATCAAATAAAATGAAAAATCATTTTGCTATTACATATCTGATTGTGTTGACAATTTTTATTTTGTCATGCCGTAACAGTGGCTCAAACAATGGACAGACTTCATCACCAATTGCCGTTGCAGCACCTGAATGCTTTATGAAACGACTAACGGATTTCAAATCCTCTTACCCTAATTTTCGTGGAGGATATGAACCATTGCATTATGCAGGTTGCAAAAACTCTCAAAATGATTTCATGCAGCGGCTAAATGAGTTTAAATCCGCACACCGTGACCTTAGTGGTTCATACCAACCACTTTACTATGCAGCTAGCCAGCACAACATGAATGATTTCATGCAGCGCCTAAATGAGTTTAAATCCGCACACCGTGACCTAAGCGGTTCATACGAACCACTATACTATGCAGCGTCAGGCAACAAACTTTGCAATTGACATCTTGAGGACACTAAAAATTAATAGTTGGATTATAAAATCATAAATCATGACTATAAATTTCTCAATCCGTATAGTTGATAATGATGGCAACCCAGTATCTCGTGCAACGGTGACAGTTTCAGAAAATGTCATACTTGGACATCTTGATGGATCTAAAAACACCGATAGTGATGGGTAGGTTTATTTTAGTTGGGACACCTTATTGGAAAATTTTTATGCTGTTACAGTTTATGTTGAGAGAACCGAAGTCGGTAGAATATATTTCAGGGACAGGGATTCAACCAGTTATGTTTATCTAAATTGAATTCAAGGCATAAGTAAATAATGAAGCCACGAACTCTGCGTGGCTGCCAACCGCTCGCTAAACGCGGCGGTGTGACAGCCACTAACTCTGCGTGGCTGTCAACCGCCTGCTAAACGCGGCGGTGTGACAGCCACGCTCACGTTAGTGCCAATAATAGGGGTCTTTTGATCAGTCTCCGCTTTTGCGCGGGCCCACTTTTGTTTGGCATCGGGTTGGCTCTCAGGGCAGTCGGCAAGTG
>CAZPTQ010000183.1:8543-9860 GCA_964589365.1 uncultured Saprospiraceae bacterium | reverse complement strand
AGAGCGCCCTGCTATATGTGTCAAGGATTGCCCGCTTAGCAATCCGCCTGTTGAGGTAGTGAAGCAAGGCAACGAAGCCATCCTGCGGTATTTTGAAGAAAAAGAAAAAGGCGGCTTCATAAAAGTGCGGGAGGCTAAAGTGCTGCTGGTAGGGCAGGGTAAATCTGGCAAAACTTCCCTGCGGAAAAAACTGGAAGACCCCGATGCACCCATGCCTGCCTCCGGCGATACCACCCGGGGCATTGAGATTACGCGACTCAACGAGCGGATGCCACACAGCGGGGAAGCCCTTCGGCTCAATGTCTGGGATTTTGGCGGGCAGGACATTCAGCACTACGCCCATCAGTTTTTCCTGACCGGAAACTCGCTGTATGCCTTGGTCACGAACGAGCGCATTCAGGACAGCGTCCACCTGCCCTATTGGCTTAACATCATCGAGATGCTTGGCCAAAAAAGCCCGATTGTTCTTATCCAAAATAAGGATGGGGGGAATTGCCAGCCTTTGAAAGATGAAGCGGCCATCCGCGCACGCTTCGCCAACGTACACAACCGGGTGTTCCAGTCTGATTTTTCAAAAGCCAAAGACGAAGCGGCTTTTTCAGATTTGCGCAAAAAAATAGTGGAATTGGCTTCTGAACTACCTCATGTGGAGCGCAATTACCTCGTCTCGTTTGACGCGCTCCGGAAAAAACTCGAAGCCGAGGCTGACAGCGAAAAGCACTATTTGAGTTGGCGCGACTACCTCGACCTGATGCCCGAGCTCAGCGAAGACTTGATGCGCGACTATGCCAACGCCCTCACATTTTTGGGCGTTTGCCAGTATTTTCCAGAGGACACGATGCTTTCAGACTATGTTTTCCTTCGCCCGAAATGGCTGATTGATGCCTTGTTTGAGCTGCTGCTGCATCCCGACCTGGATAAAACACGCGGCCATTTCAACGAAAACGACGCGCGGCAAATCTGGAAAGACCGCGCATACAGCGGGATGCACAGCTTGCTCGTGCGCATGATGAAAAACTTCGAACTCTGTTATCGCGTAGAAGGCGAGGGCGAAAATTATATCGTGCCGCAGCGGCTGCCCGGCGAGAACAAGAGTTACGGCTGGGTGGGTGTAGGTGACACGCCCGTTCAGTACCGCTATAAATTCATGCCCAAAGGTTTGTTGACGCGTTTGATTTGCCGTATGCACCCACGCATCGAAAAACACCCGGAACAAGGCCAGCGGGTTTGGAACGATGCGGTCATTTTCACCCTGCCAGATGGCAAGGGGCGTGTTTTTGCGCGTGAAGTGTACAGCGAAAACACCATCGAACTCCG
>CAZPTQ010000183.1:0-8443 GCA_964589365.1 uncultured Saprospiraceae bacterium | reverse complement strand
TGAGGGGAAATTTGGGAGAATGCCCGAAGGCGATTTTGGGAGATTGCAGGAAGAAACGCAACCGCTCAAAATCTTTATTTCCTACTCCAAACACGATATTCAACACAAAGACACCTTGCTCAAACATCTTTCAGGGCTGCGCGACAAAGTAGTCACCTGGCACGACCGTGACATCCTGCCCGGCGAAGATTGGGACGAGCGCATCAAAGCCTCTCTGCACGAAGCTGATGTGGTGCTTTATTTGGTCACACACAACAGCCTCGCCACAGAATACATTCAACAGGTGGAGTTGCCGCTCATCGAAGAACGCTGTGATGAAGGCACTTGTGTCCTTGTACCAGTCATTGTTGACTTTTGCGTTTGGACAGAATTGGACTTTGCCAAACGCAATGCATTGCCGGAGAAAGGGGTTGCGATAACAGATGAAAAGTGGAAGAACGAAAATCAGGCCTGGGTAAAAGTAGTGGAAGGAGTTCAACGAATTCTGGCACAGCGACAAAACCAGCGCTGACACTACAAGCTCCAAATCGTGAGGTTGTTGTTTCATCGGTACTACGCCAAATCCTGCCTGAAAACCTTTTCTAACATGGCAAACAATTTGGGATGGCGCTTTTCCAACAATTGAGGCTGTTGGAAAAAATACTCGCTCACTACGCTCAGGAACTCTGCCTCATTGGTACTGCCGTAAGGATTTATGTCAGATTCCCCCTCTTGAATGTCTTTTATTTTCTGGTGCATTAATTTCACCCAGGGGATCAGGAAAGGTTGTTGGAGGAGCGCCTCCGGAACGCCGTCGGTGGCGCCGTCCGCTCGGTCGAGCATGTGGACAAACTCGTGGATACCCACATTTTGGCTGGAGTTGTTTCTAAAACCCTGATGCAGGGCAGGTTTCGACAAAATCATGGTGCTGGTCATATTGGCTCCACCCACCATGCCAAGTATGTTCCGTTCCGCTCCTTGCTGGGTCTCATAGTCCGTATTGAACGATCCTTCGTACAGGATCACTTCAGTTAAGTTGCGATAGTGCCAGCCAGGGAATCCGAACAAGGGGATAACAGCGCTTGCTCCCACCAACAGCTGATCAATATCCTCCACATCCGTGCCGACGCCTGAGATTCTAACTTCGTTCAAAAACTTCAGAATACTCTCCTCAAAACGAGATTTCTCCGAATCCTGAAGTTGATTATAAAACGATACGTTCTCTTCAAGCATGGGTCGCCAAACAGCTGGGAAGATGGCTGTCAGTCGTTTTTTCTTTTTGGGAAACATCCACCACCAGAACCCTCCCAGCAGTAGTAAGAAAAATACGATCGCTAAGGTTTGGGAATGTGACATAAGGCAAGCAGGTTATTCGCCGGAACAAAAATTGGAATTAATATCATCAAAGATAAAGAACTCTTTGGAACTCAAGGTGACACCTCCTCCTGCATCAGAGCTGTCACCTTGAGTTCCCGCTACTCTGCCACCAGCTTCCCACTGCCCACCAACCGCCCGTTCTGGGTGATTTTGAACAGATAAATGCCCGAAGGCCAATCACCTTTTCTCAATTGGAAAAACTCATTATCCGACTCCATTTCGCGTACAACATTTCCCTGGAGATCAAACACTTGCAAGCGCAATCCAGTAGTGCGGGCAAGTCCGCTCACCTCTAATATCGTCTGCTCGCTGAAAGGGTTTGGCATGGCAATTACCCTTGCCTCCGGCACAACAGGTTGCCACAGCCCCACGGTGATGAAGTTGTTGCCCAGACGGTGGAAAGTTGTGTTGGTGAACACCGGATCGTTGAAGTCGAAATAGATCGCAGCGGTGTTTTCAATCAGGGTTTCGAGGGGCGCGTCGAGGCGTGGTTTGATGATAAATTTAGCAAAGCCGTGCGAGGCTACTTCGTTCGTATTGGAATCGGGCAAAAGGATGTTTTCGAAAACAAAATGCACGATTCCCTCGCCATTCAGGTCGTAGCGATACGGGTGGCTGCTGGCGCCAAAACGGATGGTGGCCGGATCGAGCCAGGCCGAAAGCGTGTCAATGATCTCCACCCGGAAGGCTGTGTCGCTGCCGGTATTTTGGAAACGAACGAGGTACTCGATGTCGGTGCCGGGGCGGACATAGTGGTCCGCCCCGTAACCGACAGGGTAGCCATACTTATCGTTCGGGTCAAAAGAGCCGATATTGGTGGTACAATCAACATCCACCGTGGGTGGCTCATCATTGTATGGGAATTGGTTGACAAAACCTGTTGAAAACGAAGAAGTTGCAACACAGCCTTCCACCGAAAGCCCTACGGGCGCAGTATATGGGTTGAAAAGTTCTTGCCCCACTTCCACACGCCAGGTGCTGCCGTTGGCAGGTACTGCTATTTCCATTGATTCGTTTTCTGCCAGCGGCGGCAACACCCCTGACCGAAACATGATCCCGTCTTCGACCACAATGTACCCGCTCGTTCCATTCATGCCACCCGAACCAACGTTTTGGATGACGAAGCGAAGCGAATCAGTGTTGCACAGACTGCTGATGTTGAGGCTTGCGCCCGACCAGTTGGCGCTCGTCGGCACACAAAGTGTATCGGGATAGATAGAGGCTTGGGTGCAATGTGTCTGACCGAGCACGGCGTTGCAATTAACGTACACCTGAATACTAAAAGATCCGCATTCCCCAATGTCAAGGGTTCCAAGCTCAAACCGCAGGACATTGGCCCCCTGATTGGAGTACGGGATGGAACTGGACAAAGCCGTCAAAAACGGGTCCAGCACCAGTGTAACAAAGGCATCTTGCGCGGCCTGGGTGCCTTGGTTGCAGTATTCCACCTCGTAGGAATTGTTGCCAAAACAGCGGCGCAGCTGGTTGGTGCCAATGCTGACCGTCAATGCCGGACAGATGTATGTGGACTGCACCTGGAAATCTCCCCCCGAAACGGTGTCACCCGCCATCCCCACCGTAGCCATGGCGGCTCCGGGGCAAATCGTCCAGAGACCATTAGGCACGAACACTTTCATTGCGTATGTTCCAATCGGTACTCCCACCAGGTATTGACCCTGATCATTGGTCACCCCATAAAGCGTATCGCTCACCCCTTCAGCCCGTACAATCCAGCCTGCGAGGCCGGGTTCGCCTGAATTGAGCGTACAACTTTCATCTTCGTCGTGGAATACGCGGCCTGTTATAGCGCCACAAGCACCTCCACCTGATAGGTTTACGGTATAACTATTGGTGGCGGTGCAGCCGTTTAAATCGGTGATAATGAGGGTATACAGGCCTGAAAAATTAACGGTAATGGCAGATGTAGTGGAAGAAAAGCCATTCGGGCCAGTCCATAAATAGGTAAAGTTGGGAAGGTTCGGTCCAGTGATGGTTTCTGTGCTGCAATCGTTGGAGAGTGAAACGATATTGAAAGTGAATGCTGTAGGCTGGTTTACGCTTGCAATGGCAGTTTCGGTACAATTGTTTGAATCTGTGACAGTTACGGTATAAATGCCTACGGGCAAATTGCTCAGGTCTTGCGTTGTCGCAGTATTGCTCCAGCTATAAGTATAAACGGGCGAGCCACCTGAAGGCGTAAGGTTTACTGCACCATTGCTGCCTCCGAAACATGAAACGTTGTTTACTGTCCAGTTTAAAATTAAGTCTGTCGGTTGTGTAATCGTCGTACTGATTGTTTTGGAGCATAAGTTAGCGTCTGTGACCGTCAAGGTATAAGTGCCTGCTGCCAAGCCACTTATATCCGCTGTTATCGCACCGTTTGACCATAAGTAGTTAAAAGGCGTTGCGGTTCCCGTTGTTGTCAGATCAATTGTACCGTTGTTGCCATCAAAACACAAGACATTGGTTTTGACAGCAGAAACAAAAAGATCAGATGTTTGCCCTACTGTTACGCTGGCCGTTTGGGTGCAGCTCGCAGCATCTGTTACTGTTACTGTGTAAGTTCCAGAGACAAGACCATTTTGATCCTGGCTGGTATTGCCGCCTGCCCAAAGATATGCGTAGACCGGGGTTCCTCCAGTCACCGTCAAGTCAATCGCCCCATCGTTCCCGTTGCAGGAAGCGTCTGTAATGGTTGAGTTGATGTTAGGTGCGTTGGACTGATCGGGGACCGTGTAGATCTCCGTCTGTGTGCAAGAGCCGCCCGCGCTTACAGTGACAGCGTAAGTACCTGGTAATAAACCGTTTATAGATTGGCTGGTGGCTCCATTGGACCAGCCGTAGTTATAACTCCCCGGAGGCGTCACAACAAGATTGATGCTGCCATTTGGAGGGCCAATACAAACGGTGTTTGCGAAGATTATTTCAATCAGGTTAAAAGTCAGGTTATTGTTCGTCACATCAACGCTGAGGGTATTGGTACAGCCATTGGCGCCCGTCACGGTCAGCTCGTAAAAACCCGCAGGAATGTTGGAAAGGTCTTGGGTAGTTGCACCATTCGACCAAAGCGTAGTGTAGGGTGCCACTCCGCCTGTTACGCTGGCATCAATGCTCCCGTTGTTCAAATCACAGGTCGAAGGGACGAATATCGCAGAAGCGATAGGGTTATTGGGGTTGTTGGGAACATTGTAAGTGCCCACCGCCGTACAAGTACCGCCACCACTCACGGTGACGGTGTAATTGCCGGGTTGAAGTACGGTAAGGTCTTCGGTAGTGCCGCCATTTGACCAGATATGCGTGTAAGCCCCGCCAGGCGTCACGGTAAGGTCAATTGCACCATTTGAAAAGGCACAGGCAGTGGAAGCCGTGACCACCGCACTCAACGTGAATACCGAAGCCTGTCCAACCGTTGCGCTGGCCGTTTTGGTGCAACCCGCCGCATCTGTGACGGTAACCGTATAAGTGCCCGTAGTGAGGTTAACCAGATCTTGATTGGTACCACCATCGCTCCAGATATAGGTAAAAGGGCCCGTCCCGCCCGTTACCGTAAGATCAATAAGCCCATTGGTTCCCAGACAGGAATTGGCGTCTGTAACCACCGTGCTCATCGCCAAGGTGGAAGAATCCATGAGTGTAACACTCAACGTTTGGCTGCACGTTGCGCTAGCGAAAGTGATCGTCACAGTGTACGTTCCAGCAGTCAAACTGACCAAATCCTCGGCCGTTTCAGCGGTGCTCCATGCGTATGTGATCGGGCCAGACACGCTGTTCACCACCAGATCAATGGCGCCGTTGGTTCCTCCGTTACAGCCTGGGCTTACGGTTGTAGCGCTGAGTGACAGATTTGAATGGTCTTCCATGACCACTTCTTCTGCATAATAGTTACAGCCTGTGGCATCCGTAACGGTCACGGTGTAGGTACCTGACAGTACGTTTACAACATTTGAGTTGGTGGAACCATTTGACCATAAGTAGGTATAGGGCCCAGTGCCTTGGGTCATGGTTACGCTCACTTCTCCCAATTGACCCGTACAGGACACATCTAAAATAAATTGATTTTGCACTGGAATAATCGGGCCGGGGAATACCTTCACATCATCGCTTTTCGTGCAGCCAGTTTGGGTATCCGTTACTATGAGTGTATAAGTGCCGGCTTGATCCACAACAGGGTTCAGGGTCGTACCCCCAGCTACAACGTTACCATCCACAGTAGCCCATAAATAGACGTACTGAACTCCGTTGGACGAGCCAATTCCATCCAAAGTCACTTGTCCACCGCCGCAGGGGATACCCGTGTCAGGCCCGGCATGTGCGACCGGCGGCGGAGCGCCTCCTATGTCAACCACATCTTGACCCTGGCAAAAATTTGTCTGACTTACCTTCAAAGTGTATGCGCCCGGCACATTAACCGTTGGAAATTGAACCGTGCTGTTTCCGCCTGCTCCGGGAATAATGCCCGGGCCAGTCCAGGCATAGGAAATGCCCGGACCCGTTGCGCTGCCGTTGCCGCCAAGTGTCAGCTCGGTGGTCTGGCAATCAAAATTGACAGCTGGGCCTGCATCAGCGGTCGGACGAATCGTGTCCGCCAGTATAACTTTTTCGGCACTGGCGGTACAACTGTTCCCATCAATCACCGTGACGGTGTAAGTGCCTGCCGCATTGACGTTGACGGGTGTGCCAAAATCATTGTTGGACCATACATAAATGTAGGGAGGGATACCGCCCTGTACACTGGCCGACAATTCCGTTCCGTAGATCGGCAGCCCCGTGAGGGAATACCACCAACAATTGATATTTTGACCGCTTGCCCCGGCGATTAGTTGAGCGGGCTGGTTGACCGTTCTGGCCAGATTGGCGATGCAGCCCAAAGCATCCGTAACCGTGACCACATATTGACCCGATTGCAGATCAAATATATCTTCCATATCGGTTGCGCCGTTGGACCATTCAATGGTATAGGGCGCCGTCCCTCCGGCCACCGTCAGGTCAATGGCTCCGTTGCTGCCGCCAAAACAAGAAACGTTTGTCTCCACAGCAGAAAGCGCGACATTGCATTGAGCGTTCATTTGTTGCGCCGTGAAACACAGGCACAGCAACACTATCATAGATTTAAAGCGGATGAAATTCATAAGCGAGATTTGTCATTTTACTGGATTTAGTCGCAGGCGGGGGTTTGCCCTACAGACTTTGATACTGCAAATGTTCGGCTTGCCGATTGCCCCTGCAAAGACAATTTTTCAAGATTGTAATTTATTTTTCAAATAAATTTCTTTGAAGAAATTGATTATCAACTATTTAAAAATAGCTTGGTAAAATAGAAGTATGAAAAACAATTCAGAAATTTGCCGCACAACAGATACATCGCATGGAAAAAACGCTCCTCTGGGAAGTCTTCTCCGTCCTTTCGCCCGCCGAAGTACGCGAGTTTGGCAAATTTGTCCGCTCCCCATTTTTCAATACCCGCCCCCAATTGGTGGAATGGTTTGATTTTTTAGCCGATTGCAAGGCGCAAGAAAACGCTTCCTTGGTGCTCCCTGAGCATTTGGAGGAAGGGCCTGGTGTGCGTTTGGCCAATTCCGCCCTGCTTGGCTTATTGGAAAAATACCTCGTGTACAAAGAAAAATTCAGCGACGAACCACGCGGCAAAATCCGCCTCGCCGCAGCATACCGAAAGCGCAATCTGGGCCGACATTTCCAGATCACGCTTCGGGAAGCCCGCCAGAGCCGCGAACGCCAACCCTGGCGGCACGCCGATTACTATCACGACCTCAACCTGATCGAATGGGAACAGTATCAATTCGATACAGCGCAAAAACGCACGGACTCGCTCAACATCCAGGCTACTTCCGACCTGATGGACACCTCCTTCGTGGCGCGCAAACTGCGCCTGGCTTGTCTTGCCGTGTCGCACCAGGCCGTGTACAAAACCGAATACCGCATCGGGTTGCTCGAAGCCGTGCTGGCCGAATCCGAGCGCATGGCCGACATCCCCGCAGTCGGGCTGTATTTTCACTGTTACCATTTCCTCACCGACCCTTTTGATCAGGGAGAAGTGCATTTTGGCCGCTTCCGCGAAATGCTCGCCAGCTGCGCAGATAGTTTTCCCAAAGAGGAACTGCGCACCCTTTACCTGCTCGCCATCAATTTTGGCATCAAGAAAGCCAACGAATCCCGTGCTGCCTGGCTGCGCAACACGCTTGACCTCTACCAGGCTGCGCTGGCACTCGAGCTGCTCCTGGAAAACGGTCAGATTTCGCGCTTTGCCTTTACCAATATCGTGGCCATAGCGGTGCGGGTCGGAGAGGCGGGTTGGGCCGAAAAATTCATCCTCGAATACCGCCCAAGACTCGAACGCAGTTGGCGCGACGTCACTGCCAGCCTCAACCTCGCCCGCGTGGCCTACGCCCGCAAGGACTACTCCAGCGCACTGCTTCATCTCCAGCGCTCCGACTACAAAGACACCATCAACAATATGATTGCCAAGATATACCAGTTGAAAATCTACTACGAAACCGACGAATTCGACCTGCTCAACAGCCACCTCGCCAGCCTCAAAAACTACGTCCGCCGCCACACGGCCATCGGGTATCACCGCACCAATTATACCCGTATTGTGCATTACACCGAGCAGTTGATGGCCCTGCATTTCAACGATTCCAAGGCCGTGGCGGCGCTGCGCGAGAAGATTGAAGGGGAGCAGATTTTGACAGAAAAGGAGTGGTTTTTGGAGATGTTGGGGTGAGAGTGCGTACCCCGGAACTCAGTTCCGGGGATTACCAGCTCAGAAAACTGCCGAAATAACTTTCCAAAACATGTTCCCGAAACAGAGTTCCGGGATATACACAGGCTTACACTGATACCTTCCGCGAAAGTTTGAGCTAGGATTTTCCCGATTTCTAAAAGATTAGAAGGATTTTTGCCCAATAAAATCCAAATCCCCAGGCAACCCAGGATTCAAATCCTTCCAATCCCAACATCATCCTACAAATCCTAGTTCCAGCCATGTCCGAACTCGCCCTACAACTTATCCAAGAAAACAAAAAGACCAGGGCCACCACCCTCGACCTTGGTAACTGCGGCCTCACGG
>CAZPTQ010000182.1:0-9911 GCA_964589365.1 uncultured Saprospiraceae bacterium | reverse complement strand
GTTAACAACTCAATTTCTAACACACTCTGATTCATTGAGATAGTTTTTGAAAAAATCCAACCCAATGCTGCCCTTTTCATCAGTTTTCACAGAACGAACGGTCTGTGTCATTGTTGGGCGGAATTCCATTGGCGTAAAATCAGGAGGTGAAACCATCATAGAATTCTGGATTTAGCATGTTGATAAACGTATCCGAAGTTGCTTTGTGTGCGTGTTCAAGCCACTGAAGCAGAGATTTAAAATCTATATTTGAGGTGCTTTCCACCGCAGTTGTCCAGATAATAGCAGGATTTCCTGTTTTATTGTAAACACCGTTCTGGATATTCAATTGCGACACAGAATCTTTTTTCAACTGAAATGTTTGGGCGTTGTGTACACTTTTCTGGACGCCTGCAGATTTGTAATTGTTTCTCAATACCGTTTTCATGTTTCGGGCAACAAACTCGGTTGCACTTTCTTTTTCCGCGTCAAATTCCACAGCATCAATGTATTGTAATTTTACCCGTTCAATTTTAAGGTCTACTTGATAACTATTCCGCAATATTTGAACCGCTTTTTTGATATTTGGAAGAAAATTTTCTTTCCAGACATAATTTTTTTCAGTGTCATTTACCGTCATAACTCCTGGGCCTAATTGTACCAAAGGCCAGGTCAACTCCTCCTTCCAAAACTGGTAGACAAGCAAAGGATACATCCGAATATTTATGTTCTCGTGAATCAAGCACTTTCGTACAGGAAAATCTTTTTGAATTTTAGAGGCATATACACCCTGTGTTAATCCAAAATCAGGATCATGTGGAAAACCAATATCATCCAATGAAAGTTTCCAAAATATTTCGAAAATTACTTCCTGAATGGCCGCCTTGTGTAACTTCGTTCGGTATGTATATCTTTGTAAGGTTGGCAAAAGTAGAAAAATTTCCACTTCCCCAATACTTTAGCCAACATTTGAACCCTCCGTGAACTAGGAGAAATACCCCGCAAACCCCTACTTCTTAACAATCTTCTGATACGCCAAGCTCCTCCATTTCGCCAACAGGCTGATCACTACCAAAGCCCCAACAATGTAATACACAAAAGAAGGCACTGGCACCGGATCGCCCGCGGCATAAGAGTGTAAGCCCGACAGATAGTAATTCACGCCAAAGTAAGTCATTGCCACGGAGGCCCAGCCAAATAAGGTGGCAACATTGAACGCATAAAATCCGCGCAAACCGGGAATAAACCGCATGTGCAGGATAAAGGAATAGACCAAAATAGTGACCAATGCCCAGGTCTCTTTGGCATCCCAGCCCCAATATCTTCCCCAGGATTCATTGGCCCAAACACCGCCTAAATAGGTGCCAACACTGACCATGAACAGCCCGCCAATCAATGTCATTTCACTGATCATGGACATTTCTTTAATGATCCGGTAGACGTTTTCACCGTTTTTCTTATTGGCAAAGATCATAAAAATCAAATTGAGTACACCAATGATAGCCCCCAACACCAAAAAACCATAACTCCCCGCCTCCAAAGAAACGTGGATGGTAAGCCAATAGGATTTCAAAACTGGCACCAAAGGTGTGATTTCCGGATCCAGCCAGCTCAGTCCGGCCACCATCATAATCGTAGCCGCCAGCACGGTGGTAGCCGCCAATCCGCCATAAGATTTTCGCGCAAAAATAAGACCCGCCAGGGTGGTCGTCCAGCCAATGTAAATCAAGGATTCATATCCATTGCTCCAGGGTGCTCGCCCTGAGATATACCAGCGCAAACCCAGTCCGAAGCTGTGCATCAAAAAACCAAAGGCCAAAAGCCAAAAGGCGATTAAACCGGCCAGCTGCAAATTGCTTTTGGGCTTGAAAACGGAGGTGAAAAGCAATATCAAAAAAGAAAGCCCCAACAAACCGTAAAGCCCTGTCAAACGACTGAATATGTTGAGTTTGTTGAGCAGAAGTTCCGCAGTAACCGTGCTCTTGGAGGGCAAAATGGCGCCGCCATATTTTTGCTGATATTGATCCAATTCGCCCACCATGCGGTTCACCAAATCCCAGTCGTTGCTTTGTACCGCGTCTTGCAAAGCCGGGATGTACATCGGGTAAAATTTTTCAATGATGGTGCCGCCAGACGTTGTGTTGTGCTGGTGAGGGGCGTCGTCAGGAGATAGCCAGGTATTGGTCGTGTCGCCCGGCACCGGGAATACCTTCATGAAGCGGCCAGAGAAAATCATGCTGCAGATATTCACCCTCTCGTCTACTTTTACCAATTCTTTTTCAAAAACACCCCGGTCACGCGGTGCTCCGTTGGATGCTTTTCGGACGGCCTCCCTCAGTTTGTAATCGCCGTTTTGATCAAAAAAATCATTGTATGAGGCCATTTCGCCGCTGATTTGCAGCAATTTTCGAATATCCTCCTGTTTCCCGACTTTGATGATGGGAACATCGTACCAGTCTTTTGGATTGTTGGCCATGCCGAGAATTACCTGCACTGCCGTTTGCCCTAACAGTTCCTCTTTGCGGGCAATTTTTCGCAGCATCTCGTTGGCAAAAGTGTTCATTGGCTTGAACCGGCCTTTGTAATCTTGCACCAGTATCCGGCCAAACCTGCGGGCGTGCTCAGCGCTGACCTCCAGCCGGTTTGGCGCCGGAGGGTCGCAGTACCCGGGCGTTGAAAATCCTAGAAAGCAAGCCACAAGGAAAACAGCAAACTTCTTTTCTGATTGTCTCATCCTTTTGATGTTTTCTCCCAACTGTTGAAAACGGCTGTTTTTGCTGAGCAAGGTCAGCACCATGCCCAAAGTAAGGAGGAAGTAACCGATGTAGGAAATCAAGGTGCCCGGCGCATCATAGTTGACGCTCAGATAAGTACCCAATTCATCCTGGTCATAAGACGACTGGAAAAAACGGTAGCCGTCATAATCCAAAATATGGTTCATGTAAATCCGCTGATCGCGTGCCACATTGCTTCGATTGTCCATTAGTGTCACCTCGCTGGCATAAGAGGAGGCACTATTGGTACCCGGATACCGTTCCATGATAAAATCGCGCAATTTGATGGCGAAAGGCAGTACCACCCTTTTCGCGCCATAGGCAACTGCCAAGTCTGTATTTCCAAAAGAAACAACCCCCGGCCTGCCCTCTACCCCCTGACTTCCGACCACAAACAGGTTTCTTTCCTCCCCGCCCAAACTTAGTTTAATGTCCAGGCCTCCTGTGCTGGTACTGATCATTTTGCGTGAGGAGGAGGTAATTTCAGATTTTGCGTTCGGTTTGAAATCGCCAAACACAAAACTTTGCTCCCCATTGGAATACATACTGCGCAACATCAAGGGGTGGTAAACGCCAGGGGCGAGCGTGTCGCGCTTTTGGGTAGCCATCACCATTTGGGCAAAGGGGGTGGGCGCCTTGAACGTCAGATTTTTATCTTCGTATTTGATGTTGAAAGCCGCCGGGTCTTCCGGGTTTCCGAAATTGAAAAGTGTGCCATAAATATTGACCTTGTCGAGGTGCTTGACCAAAAATTCCTCGCGCCCGTTCATGCCGCCGATGACGACTTTTATGATCGGAACGCCGTTGGCATCCTCTACCAAACCCTCTTTTGGGTTGGGCATAAAACGCTGCACATCCACGTTCAACTCCTGATTGCCAAGCATGTATGACCGCTTCAAATGGTTGTCGCCCAAGGTGGCAAACAGCACAGGTTCGTCAAAGGAATATCGCTTTCCATGGTGCAAGACCTGAAATTGGAGGTACGTTTCGGCACTTAGAAATGAATTGGACGCGCTGCCCTCCCGAATATTCATCATGCCCTCACTTCCAAAATATCGTGTGACGCCAGCGCCGATCAAAATGATGACCATCGATGCATGGAAAGTCAGAGTCGCCCACTTTTTTTGCTGCATCATCCGAAACCGGAAAATGTTGACAATGAGTGAAATCCCGAACAAAACCAGAATCAACTCAAACCAATGCGTTTTGAAGATGACCTTTTGCGCGGAACTGGTGCCAAAATCGTTTTCTACAAACGTGGCAACTCCGATAGAAACAGCAAACAGTAAAATGTATAATCCGGCGGCAGAGGTAGAAAAGAGTCCGCTGAACAGTTTTTTCAATAAATTCATATCGTTGAAGGAATTCTCTGAAAAACCAGAGAATTCCTTCAACTCATTCGGAAAACATTTGGAAAGGGTTGCCCCACGCCGCGGAAATAATTGACTAACAACACCTGCAGCAGGCGGGGGCGCAGGAGGGTTCATTGCTCAAGAACAAATTTCCCTTTGTTCATTGAGGCTCTCTTTTGAGGAACGAAGTTTAGAGTCCAGAATCAATTTCAAATCGTTCACACCTGAAAAACCTAGAAGAGGTAGAAGAACCAGATTTGGAAAAAGAGGAAGAAGTCTTGAAAAAGAAAGAGGCTTACCAGGAAGAAGAGTAAAATGTTGTTTTGTGTTTGGGTTCACCGTCCCGCCTAAGGTGGGACGTTTTTTTGTGCCTGGAGGGAAAATAGGCGGCACGGGTTTTGAGGTTTCGGAAAAACTACCAACCAACGAAACAAATCTTTAGAACGCAAAACGCAACTGCCTGAATATCAGACAATTGCGCCGTTTTAGTGCGGAGAGAGAGGGATTCGAACCCCCGGTACCTTTGACAGTACGTCTGATTTCGAATCAGGTGCATTAAACCAACTCTGCCATCTCTCCTTTACCCGCCGTAGCCTTGGCGAAGGCGGGTTTATTTTAACCCTTACTAATAGTCAACGCAAAGTTGTTTTGGAAATTGAACTTTTGTAATCACTTAAAAACCAAGGGATTTCAAGCACTCAAATCCTCAAAATCACTTTAATCACAGTATAAATAGTATGCGTTGTGGGCCTCAAGTTCATTTCAAGTTCTCTTCAGACTTAGCTAACAAATGCTTCTTAGCAAACGCCCTCCCCGATCCACTTTTCAGATACTGCTCAAATTCAAACGCCTTACCTCGATCCGGAAAGGAGCAACACCACGCCAATCGAACTGGAAGTCTTTCCTTTGTTATTGGCACCCAACCCTTTTGGTGAGGGTTGAATCGTTCTTGTAAATCACTCGTGCATCCCGTGTAAATTCCTCCATCATTGCAATGGAGGATATAAACGTAGAAGAACTTCGGGTTTTCGTTTTTGGGGGATTGGTTTTCATTGGTCTGCATTGTGAAGTTTTCTTGGGGGGGTAAGAAAACTTGTGTTTTGGTCGAACCGCCATCGCACCGCCTGCGGCGGATGAATAAGTTGTTTTGGTCGAACCGCCATCGCACCGCCTGCGGCGGCGCTATGGCGGTTAAATAAGTTGGGTTGGTCGAACCGCCGTCGCCCTAAACGGGCTATGGCGAGCAAATCAGTTGGGTTGGTCGAACCGCCGTCGCCCTAAACGGGCTATGGCGGTTAAAGCGGAGAGACGGGGATTCGAACCCCGGATACACTTTTGGCGTATACACACTTTCCAGGCGTGCTCCTTAAACCACTCGGACATCTCTCCTTTACCCGCCATAGCCCGTTTAGGGCGACGGCGGGTTTATTTTCCCCCAACCTCCTTCGCCCTAAATGGGCTTCGGCGGTCAAGCGGGTTTCATTTCTTCAAACAACCGCCTTCGCCCTAAACGGGCTATGGCGGTCAAGCGGGCCGCAAAGGTAAAAACACTTGCCACAAAATACAAGCCAACGCGAAAGCAGATTTTTTCGACGTCAGCAGTTTTACCTTTGCCAAACGATATTGTAGAAAATGAGCCTAAAAAAAAGAGCCGCCAGCTTCCGTTTCGCCTTTCGAGGACTGATAGATTTGTTCAAAAGCCAAGCCAATGCACGTATCCATGTTGCGGCAGCTGCCGCAGTGGTGCTTGCAGGTGTATATTTCCAAATCTCGCGGACGGAATGGATCGCAGTGACCGTATGTATCCTGTTGGTGTTCAGCCTCGAAGCCATGAACACGGCCATTGAGTACCTTACTGATTTGGTCTCTTCGGACTTGCACCCTTTAGCGGGCAAGGCAAAAGATGTGGCAGCGGCGGCAGTTTTATTGGCAGCGCTTGGGGCGATTTTGATCGGGCTGATTATTTTTTTGCCCAGAATTTTGCCCTGTTTTTCCACATAAGGCGTAAAAATGGGCTTTACCCATTATTTTTTTTGTGTAATTTTTTTTGGAGCGAAAAATCGGCCTGTTTCCTCGTTAAAGGATTGAATTCCTGTTTTTCGCGATTAAATTTTGCAAAAATTGGACATTTTGAATGCAAAATTGGCGCGAAAAGGGCCTCTCAAAGAGGAAATTTAAAAAGGGCTTGGTTGTAATTGTACTCCTTACACTATTTTCACCCCTCGAAAATTCGCCTCCCGTTTTTGATTCAGGCGTTTCCCGGGTTGTTAAACTTTTTTTCTCCTGCACACACCATCTTTTACAGTCTGCGCATCTACTTGCCAGACGGGTGTTTTACAGGACAAAAAACTTTGTGGATACATCGGGTTTCGCTGATACCAGAATCGGGGCGGTCAAACTAAAATCATTCATTCACAAAAATTAAAAGCAGCATGTCAGCAGCAAAACCCACTCAAGCACAACAATCAGGAAGCAACCTCGGAGCGTGGCTTCCATTCATGATCATCATCTTGTTGTACGTTGTATCTTTCTTAATTTGGAAATACGTGTTCGGCGCAGGTCCCAACTTCGTTGACGGCGACAATTCCAAAGACCCACTTCCCGGCAACTACTTTGGCGTTATTTACAAGGGGGGCTTTGTTGTACCAATGCTCCTAACCACTTTTTTCACGGTGATCGTTTTTGTAATTGAGCGCTTTATTACGCTGGGCAAAGCTCAAGGCACCGGCAACGTTGACACTTTTGTAAGAGCCATCAAAGTGTTTTTGGATAAAGGGGATATTGGTGGCGCAGTGGCAGCATGCGATCGTCAAAAAGGTGCCGTTGCCAACGTAGTGCGCGCAGGGCTTCACAAATATGCCGAAATGGAAAAAATATCCGGCATGGAAAAAGACGAGAAGGTAATAGCGATCCAGAAAGAGGTGGAAGAAGCAACTACGCTCGAACTCCCGATGCTGGAAAAAAACCTGAACATTTTGGCAACAGTAGCCTCTATCGCTACACTTCTTGGTCTTTTTGGGACAGTATTGGGGATGATTCGTGCATTTGCTGCTCTGGCCAATGCAGGAGCACCGGACTCAACAGCACTTGCAACCGGTATTGCTGAAGCGCTTATCAATACCGCACTTGGTATCGGTACTTCGGCTTTGGCCATCATTGCGTACAATTTCTTCACGGGTCGCATTGACTCTATGACCTATCGCATTGACGAAGCAGGCTTTAGCCTTGCTCAAACGTATGCATCGAAAGGACACTAAAACATAGAGATGAGCGATGTGTGTTCGGGATATTGCTCTTTAAACACGCATAACTCATCTCTCATAACTCAATAGATATGCCTAAGAACAAGCCTAAACGGAGCGCGCCTTCTGTTGACATGACGGCAATGTGCGATGTGGCTTTCCTGCTGCTCACCTTTTTTATGCTCACCGCAAAGGCGAAGCCGCAGGAAACCTTGGTTATTGATACCCCTTCGTCTATTTCCGAGACCAAATTGCCCGATGCAGGCACCGTCACGGTGTTGATCAGCAAAGACGGCAAAATATTTCTGGACATGACCGGGCAACATACGCGCCTGGATCTGATCACGAATATAGACACCGCGTATGCGCTGCGCCTCAGTGAAGAACAGAAAATGAAGTTTTCCAACCTCGGTAGCTTTGGGGTTTCACGCAGCCAACTCAAAAAGTTCATTGATCTCCCATCTGCGGAACGGAGCGCTTTTCCTGCCGCAGGTATTCCGGTTGATACTGCGGATATTAACAAGAGCGAACTGGCAGACTGGATTCACAGAGCCCGCCTCGCCCAATATCGCATGAAACAAAGTGGCAAAGTCAAAGAGGAGTATGTAATAATCGTAAAGGCAGATAAGGACACCCCTTACCCAGCCGTGCAAAAGGTGATAAACACGCTGACTGACATCAAGGTCAACAAGTTCAACCTTATCACCAGCATGGAAGGCAAGGCGGAGAAGAAGTAACCATTTTCGTTCACATAAAAAAAGCAACAGCGACATGTCTGAAATAGCTCAAGACGGTGGTGGAGGTCATAAGAAGGGTGGCAAGGTCCGGTCCAAAAAAATGTCTACGCGTATTGACTTTACGCCGATGGTGGATTTGGGCTTCCTGCTCATTACTTTTTTCATGCTCACCACGACCCTCGCCAAACCACAAATTATGGCGCTCGTGATGCCGGACAAAGACATCGAGAAGGAGGATATAGAACCAGTTAAGGAGTCGAAAGTACTCACGCTTCTGTTGGGTGCCAATGACAAAGTGTACTGGTATGAGGGCATCACCGACGCAAAACTTGATTCAACGGATTACTCAGCAGAGGGAGTTCGCCAAGTTATCTTGAACAAAATGGACAAGGTAAGAGAGCAATTCAAACTTGAAACGTACAAGAAAAAGAACAAAGAAGGAGTGGAAATTGAGCACACTGATGGTTCGTACATAAACGTCATCATCAAGCCGACCAAAGATGCGCGCTACAAAAACCTTGTGGATGCGCTCGACGAAATGGCTATTAGCAAGGTTCGCTATTATGTAATTCTTGAAGTGTCGGCACTTGAAGAAGCATTTATCAAAAACCCTGCGGGTGGTCTGAAGTTCAGCGTGGAAGAACAAGTAGAGGCCGCTACAAACTAAGGAACGGTGTCAAAATAACTTTCCAATTTCAGGCCAATTATTTTGGCATTAGCCAACTATCTTTTGAGGCGAATAGTGGGGCTATTTAACGAAAAAGATAGGATGGATGGCGGCAAAAGAATGGCATCAAATTGGGAAGTTATTTTGACACCGTTCCTAAGCGCCACACGTACATTGAGTGTCAAATTTTTAAAAGGATTAAAATTTAAAAAACTATGGCAGACGAAAAAAGCACAACCATCTATCGGGATATGCTGGATATCATCTTTGCCGACCGAAATAAGGCTTACGGAGCATACCAGCTTCGTCGCGAATACCCAAAGTATTTGGGTCGCGCACTTGGTTTCGGCTTGGGACTGATCGTCTTGGTTTTCGCGGCCCCGCTTATTATGGAGGCTGTAGGTGGAATGCTCCCAAAAGCAAAGCCGATAGACGTGATTGCAGAACTCGGCCCACCACCTGATATTGACCCGAACAATCCACCTCCGCCACCACCGCCTCCGCCACCCACACCGCCGCCGCCCACGCGTTCGACGGTGAAATTCGTGCCTCCTGTTATCAAGAAGGACGAAGAGGTTGTGGAAGAGGAGCAAAAGGCGGTGGAGGAACTCCTCGAAAAGAAAGAGGATATCGGCGTCGAAGACAAAAAAGGCAACGACGAAGCACCGCCTTCAGATGTGTCTGCACCGAGTCTCGACCCGGTGATTGAAGCGCCCAAAGTGGTGGAAAAGACCTATGAGATGTTTGATATCCAGAAGGAGCCAAGCTTTCCGGGAGGCCAGGCGGAGATGTACAAATGGCTCGCCAAAAACGCTCCGTACCCTGAAATGGCAAAAGAAAGTGGCATTTCAGGTCAAGTAGTGCTCACTTTTGTAGTGGGCAAAGACGGTAGCGTAAGCGATGTGAACATTGTGAAAGACATTGGCGGCGGCTGCGGCAAAGCGGTGAAAGGCGCCGTTGAAAAAATGCCAAGGTGGAGTCCCGGCGAAGCCAATGGACATCCGGTGAAGGTGCGCTATACGCTCCCTTTCAAGTTCAAACTTGAGTAAAAAAAGCGCATTTTAAATCATGTTGTTTTTAACGCGTACTAAACAAAGGGAACACGGATGACGCGGATAAGACACGGATTAACACAGATTTTTGACTGATAATTAAAATCT